>NZ_JBHJSJ010000014.1:50784-197459 GCF_042268845.1 Kitasatospora sp. NPDC056273
TCTCCCCCGCCAACCTCGCGGGGCGCCGAATCGGGCGCGGCGGCCCCCCCCGGGGATCGGGCGGCACGGCAGCGTTCGTAACGGGCGGGACGGGGTCAGGCCGTGAAGTAGCCGCTCAGGTCGGCGATCACGTGGGTGTCACCCCAGTTGTTGAAGAACGTCACCCGGCCGTCCACGACCGGGACGACGACCAGGTTGGCCCTGGTCTGCCCGGCCGTGAAGTTGAGGTTCGACACGCCGGGGCGGTCGGTGCCGTGCGGGTAGACGATCAGGTGGCCGTCCGCCGTCGGCTCGGTGACCGTGACGTTGAGGACCACGGCGGTGACGCCGCTGACCGGCACGCCCTCCAGGCCCGTCACCCGCATGCTGACGATGCCGCCGCCGCTCACCGCTCCGGCTCGGGCGCCGACACCGTTGCGGGTGTCCAGCAGCCGGACGGGGGTGGTGGGGGAGTAGGTCGAGCCGGAGTCGCCGTAGTAGCCGGTGACGTCGGCGATCAGGTCGACGTCGCCCGCGCTGTTGCGCAGGTCGACCTTGCCGTTGACGACCGGGACCGTCACCAGGTTGGCGACGATCTTCCCGGCTTCGTAGTTGAGGTTGGAGACGTTCGGCAGGGGCCGGCCGTCGGGGTAGACGATGATGTGGCCGGAGCCGGTCGGGTTGACGGCGGTGACGTTCATGACGACGGCGGTGACGCCGGTCGCCGGGACGCCCTTGACGCCGGTGACCTGGAGGCTGACCACGCCGCCCGCGCCGACCCGCTGGGCGGGGGCGCCGGTGCCGTCCCGGGTGTCCAGGAAGCGGGCCGGGGTGATCGGGGAGAAGGCCGATCCGGTGGCCCCGTCGGTGTAGTAGCCGGTGACGTCGGCGATCAGGTCGACGTCGCCCGCGCTGTTGCGCAGGTCGACCTTGCCGTTGACGACCGGGACCGTCACCAGGTTCGGGACGATCTTTCCGGCTTCGTAGTTGAGGTTGGAGACGTTCGGCAGCGGCTGGCTGTCGGGGTAGACGATGATGTGGCCGGAGCCGGTCGGGTTGACGGCGGTGACGTTCATGACGACGGCGGTGACGCCGGTCGCCGGGACGCCCTTGACGCCGGTGACCTGGAGGCTGACCACGCCGCCCGCGCCGACCCGCTGGGCGGGGGCGCCGGTGCCGTCCCGGGTGTCCAGGAAGCGGGCCGGGTCGATCGGGACGAACCGGCTCTTGGACGGGGTGGTGGCGGCGGTGACGGTGAAGGCGTCGGGGAGCGAGACCCCGTAGACGCCGTCGAGTTCGATGCTGTAACCACCCGGCGCCAGGCTCCTGGTGTCGAGCAGCACGTCGAGCGCGGTGCCGTCGGCGTTCACCGAGACCGTCTCCAGGAACTGCGTGCCGGAGGCACCACTGCCCACCAGCTTCGCCTTGCTGCCCAGGGTCAGTCCGGTGCCCCGGATGACGGCCTGGACCCTCGTCCCGGCGGCCCCGGTGGAGGGGCTGACGGACGCCAGGACGGGCCGCGGCCGCGGTATCGGGCAGGAGGAGTCGCAGGTTCCCTGCACGCTGTACTCGACCGGCGTGCCCGCGAGGGCGTTGGTCACGACCAGCACGGCCTGATCGGCCTGGGAATCGGACAGGCACCGGCCCCCGAAGACCCCGTAGGAGGAGGCGCACTGGTAGCCGTATTCGTCGGTCCACTTGGAGCCCCGGAACAGGCGCAGCTGCGGGACGTCGGTGAGCCCGGTGGCGCTGCTGGTGCCGACCACGTTGAAGGACTGATTGGCCTTCATGTCGACCACCGCGCAGTAGGCGGTCGAGTCCTCGGTGAGAACCCCGCTGTGCTGCGGGAAGCCGTCGACGGAGGCCGGGTTCGCGGCACACTCGGGAGCCCAGCCCGCGGCCGTCTGGAACTTCCAGGCGTCCACGCTGCTGTGGATCGGCTTGCCCTGGTACCCGGAAGCGAGCACGAGCGCGGTGTACGTGCTCGACCCCGTGAGCCGGCAGGAGACGCCGAACTGGGTGCAGAGCGGCTTGCCCTCGCCGTCGATCACGCTGAGCAGCGCGTTCTTCCCGTACGGGCCGTCCGAGGTCCGGATGCCCAGCGTGTACTTGTCGCTGCTCGCGCCGGTGAGCCGGACGCAGCGGGCGTCCAGCGCCGAGGCCAGGTCGAAGGAGGCGCCGGGGCCGCCGACCCTGGTCGAGGCCGGGACCAGGCAGTTCGCGCTCGACGAGATGTCGCGCCGGGCGATCTTGTAGGTGTCCGCTCCTCCCCAGCCGTTCAGCAGCGCGGTGTACGGGACGTCGGTGGCGAGCCGGCAGGTCTTGGCCGAGTTCCCGTAGGAGACCGCGGTGCAGACCGGCACGCCGGCCGCGTCGAACACCGTCACGTCGGCGTTGAGCTGGTTCCTGGTGTTGGTGTAGTCGATCAGCTCGGATACGGAGTGCCGGTCGGCGGGCAGGAGCAGGCAGGCCTGCGGTGCGGCGGCCGTCAGCGGGACCTCGACGCCCCAGGAGCCGTCGAACCCGCTCTGCGGCCAGGCGGTGCAGCCGGCGGTCTCCTCGGTCCGGTGGACCACCAGTCCGTAGGCCTTGGACGGGGTGCCGGTCAGCACGACGCGGAACGGGGCGGTGCCGGTCAGCTTGCAGGTGGTGGAGCCGCCGATGTCGCACTGCTTGGCGCCCGAGGCGTCGACGACCCGTCCGCCGGCCGTGGTGCCGTCGGCGGGCGGCCGGTTGATCAGGTAGACGCCCTTGCCGGAGGCGGTCGGCAGGGTCAGGCAGAGCTGCTGGCCGGGCCCGCCGAAGGTACCGGTGGCCGGGCCGGCCGTCAGGCCGGTGTCGTTGGCCGCGACGCAGCCCCGGGTCTCCTTGGCGGAGTGGAAGGCCAGGCCGAACGCGCCGACGGAGACCGCGTACGGGTCGACGGCCCAGGTGTAGTCACCAGGCGGCAGCTCGCAGGAGCCCTGGGAGCAGAGCCCGCCCTGCGGGGCCCCGTCGGCGGTGTACAGCCCGCCGGCGACGGAGCCGTCGCCCTGGAGGACCGTCCCGAACTCGTACTGTGCGGACTCCGGGACGCGCAGCGTGCGGCAGCGGGTGACCGGGGTCGGGTCCGGGGAGACGCCGAACGCCTGGGGCTCGACCAGCGTGCAGCCCTCCGGGTGGGAGAGCCGCGCCGCGAAGAAGTCGTACGTCAGGGCGGTGGCGTTGTAGCGCTGGGCGGTGATCCGGTACGGGGCGGTGCCGGTGAGGCGGCAGTCGGAGGAGGCCCACTTGTCGCAGACCGGGGTGCCCGTGGCGTCGTAGACGACGGTGGTGGCGCCCCGGAGGGTGGCTCCGGTGCGGAGCATGTCGCCGGCGGCGAGGCCGTTCACCTGGTAGCAGTCACCGGCCGAGCCGAGCGCCAGGTCGCCCTGGTACACGGTCGGGGCGCCGAGGGTGAGGTCGGCGGGGCCGATCGTGCGGCAGGCGGTGGTGGACCGCAGCGGCAGGTACGAGAGCGCGAGCGCGGTTGGCGCGCTGGTGACGGTGCCGACCTTCAGCGTGTACGTGCCGGCCCGGGTGGTGGCGCAGCGCAGGGACTGGCTGCTGCCCCAGCTCGGGCCGACCGGGTCGTCGCAGGTCACGGCGGTGCCGTCGGGGGCGACCACGGACGGGATCAGGGATCCCTGGGCGGCGGCGATCTGTACGAGCAGCAGGTCCTTCTGCTGTGGCAGGTCGATGCCGAAGGTGACGGTCCCGCTCTGGTCGACGGTGCAGCTCGCCACGGTGTTGGGCTGCAGCGCCGCCGGGCACGGGCCGCTCGGGTCGGCCTGCCGCAGCTGCTGGGCGAGGGCCTCCTGGTCGGCCTTCCGGTCCGGTGCGGCGGCGGCTGCGCTGCCCTCGCCCGCGGCCGGGTTCGGAGCCGCGGCCGGAGTCGAGGTCGGGTCCGGCTTGACACCCGGGTCCGCCGGGGCGCCCGCCTGCGGCGAGGCGGTGGCGGCCGTCGGTGCGGCTCCCACGGCCTGGGCCGGGGCGGCCTGGCCCATCAGTGAGGCCAGGACGGTCAACAGGAGGGCTCCGGAGGCGGCTGCGCGGCCTCCTCCCCCTCGCTTTCGTCGTACTTGTCTGCCGATCGGCAGCACGTTCATCTACTCCCCCCACCTTGGACAGGTCGTGCGCACGGAAAGCGCACATGTGATCGAGCGGGCGGAGTCTAGCGGGGCGTACACGGCTGGTGCCACGGGATAGAAGGCCCTGACCAGCCGCTTCCGTTCCTCGTGCCGAAGCCGTTCCGGCCGCCGGTGGCGTGACGTACCGTCCGTCGGTATGGCCCTCGATCAGGCGCGCGTGAACCAGCTCTTCCTCCCGGACACCTACGCGCACGGCGTTCCGTACGAACTCCTTCGGGAACTCCGCGAGTTCGCCCCCGTCTGCTGGGTCGAGGAGCCCCCCGTCGGCGGGTGGCCGGGTGGGCCGGGGTACTGGGCGGTGCTGCGGCACGCGGACGTGAAGCACGTGCTGCGCAGTCCCGAGCTGTTCTCCTCGCACCTGGGGGCCACGCAGATCCGTGACCCCGACTCCCCGGCGGACCTGGCGTTCGCGCGGGCGATGATGCTCAACCAGGACCCGCCCGACCACTCCCGGCTGCGCCGGATCGTCGCGGGGGCGTTCACCCCGCGCGCCCTGGCGGAGCTGGCCGGGGCGGTGGACGGGCGGGTGCGGGAGCTGGTGGAGGAGGTGCGTCCGGCCGGTCGTGCGGACTTCGTGCGGCTCGCCGCCGACCTGCCGGTGTGGACGCTGGCCCGGGTGATGGGTGTGCCGGAGCAGGACCGGGGGTTGCTGCTGGACTGGGCGAACCGGGTGATCGGCTACCAGGACGCCGACTACGCCCACTCCGGCACCGCCGATCCGGCCGCGCTCACCGAACTCGGCCGTGCCGCGCTCGCCCGCCGTCCGACCACCCGGACCGGTCCGGACGGCCGCCCGGTCAACCCCCGTTCCCGCGCCGCCCTGGCGGACATGTTCGCCTACGCCCACGGCCTGGCCCGGCGGCCCGCCCCGGGCGGCCTGCTCTCCCGGACGCTCGAAGCGGGGCTGACGGTCGAGGAGTTCGAGACGATGTTCTTCCTCTTCGCCGTCGCCGGGAACGAGACCGTCCGCAACGGCCTGCCCGGCGGCCTGTACGCCCTGCTGAGCCATCCGGAGCAGTACGAACTGCTATGCGAGAGACCGGAGTTGGTCCCCACCGCCGTCGAGGAGATGCTGCGCTGGTGGCCGCCCGTCATGGACTTCCGCCGCACCGCGACACGGGACGTGGAGCTGGGCGGACGGGCTATCCGGCGGGGGGACAAGGTGGTGGTCTACCACGCCTCCGCGAACCGGGACGGGGCGGTGTTCCCCGACCCGGACCGCTTCGACGCCACCCGTAGCCCGAACGACCACGTGAGCTTCGGGTACGGCCCGCACTTCTGCCTCGGTGCCCAACTCGCCCGCCTGCAGCTGAGGTCGGCGCTGCGCTGCCTGGTCGAGCGGCTGCCGGGGCTCCGGCTCGTGCCGGGGCGGCCGCCGCGGCGGCTGGTCTCCAACTTCCAGAACGGGCTCAAGTCACTGTGGGTCCAGTGGGGTTGAGGCGGCCCTCCGGATGCGCCCGGTGTGCCCGGTGCGCCCGGTGCGTCACTCGAAGCGCTCGGGGTCGCCGGCCCCGCGCCGGGTGATCTCCGCCTCGCCGCTGGAGAAGTCGACGACCGTCGTCGGTACCGTGCCGCAGTCGCCGGAGTCCAGCACGGCGTCCAGTTGGTGGTCGAGCCGCTCCTTGATCTCCCAGCCCTGGGTCATCGGCTCGTCCTCGCCGGGGAGGAGCAGGGTGCTGGAGACCAGGGGCTCGCCGAGCTCGGCGAGCAGGGCCCTGGTGACGACGTGGTCGGGGATCCTGACGCCGACCGTCTTCTTCTTCGGGTGCAGCAGGCGGCGCGGCACCTCCTTGGTGGCGGGGAGGATGAAGGTGTAGCTGCCCGGCGTCGCGGCCTTGATCGCGCGGAAGACGTTGTTGTCGATGTGGACGAACTGGCCCAGTTGGGCGAAGTCCATGCACATGAGGGTGAAGTGGTGGCGGTCGTCGAGGCGCCGGATCGACCGGATCCGTTCGAGGCCGTCGCGGTTGTCCAGCTGGCAGCCCAGGGCGAAACAGGAGTCGGTCGGGTACGCGATGAGGTCCCCGGAGCGGAGGCCGGCGGCCACGGAGCCGATGGTGCGCGGCTGGGGGGACTCTGGATGCACGTCGAAGTACTTCGCCATTGGTCGACCCTAAGCGATCCCGGCCCCCGATCGGTGCACGGCGGGCCAGCGGGTACGGGCAGCAGGTACGGCCAGCGGGTACGGGCAGGGCGGCCGGCCGGCCGCCGGAGCGGTCAGCCCGCGCAGTCCGGGCACAGCCCCCGGTAGGTGACCTCCGCCTGCGCCACGACGAACCCGAAGCGCTGCTCGGACGGCAGGTCGGCCAGCGGGTCGCCCTGCGGGTGGACGTCGCGGATGGCGCCGCAGCCCGTGCAGATCAGGTGCTGGTGCGGGTGGTGCGCGTTCGGGTCGTAGCGCTTGGCGCGCCCGTCGGTGGCGACCTCGACGACCTCACCCAGGGTGACCAGTTCGCCGAGCGTGTTGTAGACCGTCGCCCGGGAGATCTCCGGGAGGCGCTCGGCGGCCCGGGCGTGCACCTCGTCGGCGGTCAGGTGCACGTGCTCGCCGTCCAGGACCTCGGCCACGACACGCCGCTGGGAGGTGAGGCGCCAGCCGCGCCCGCGCAGCCGCTCCAGGAGGTCACTCATATCGGTTCACCTATTCAGGTAATGGGGAGGACCGGAGTTTACCAATGCGCTTCCGGTGCCCTCCGGATCCCGATCGGATATGGGCTTGGTGTCTTTCTTGACTTGGATTCCGTCCACCGTAGGATCGGCTCCGGCGCTAGCCTGGACAGCAGCAGCACGTGACTCCCGGCACCACTCCCGTCACCGCCGTACGCGGTGCCGAGCGGGAACACCACGGGGCGCACCAGGCCAGACCGCAGCAGTAGGTGCCGTAGGTAGCAGATGAAGACACCGTGATCCGCCTTGTGAGGGAAGGATTCCCATGTCTGACAACCACGATGCAACCGGCGTAGAGGCGAACGCGGAGGGCTGCCCGGTGAACCACGGGCGCGCGCCGCACCCCACCCAGGGCGGCGGGAACCGCCAGTGGTGGCCGGAACGGCTCAATCTGAAGATCCTCGCGAAGAATCCCGCCGTGGCCAATCCGCTCGGCGCGGAGTTCGACTACGCCGAGGCCTTCAAGACCCTCGACCTCCCGGCCGTCAAGCGGGACATCCAGGAGGCCCTCACCACGTCGCGGGACTGGTGGCCGGCCGACTTCGGCTACTACGGCCCCTTCATCATCCGGATGGCCTGGCACAGCGCCGGCACCTACCGGATCAGCGACGGCCGCGGCGGCGCCGGCGGCGGCCAGCAGCGCTTCGCCCCGCTGAACAGCTGGCCGGACAACGCCAGCCTGGACAAGGCCCGCCGCCTGCTGTGGCCGGTGAAGAAGAAGTACGGGCGCGCCTTGTCCTGGGCCGACCTGATCATCCTGTCCGGCAACGTGGCCCTGGAGGGCATGGGCTTCCGGACCTTCGGCTTCGGCGGCGGCCGGGTCGACGAGTGGGAGCCGGACGAGGACGTCTACTGGGGCCCCGAGACCACCTGGCTCGGCGACGAGCGCTACACCGGCGACCGCCAGCTGGAGAACCCGCTGGCCGCCGTCCAGATGGGCCTGATCTACGTCAACCCCGAGGGCCCCAACGGCAACCCCGACCCGCTCGCCGCCGCCCGCGACATCCGCGAGACCTTCTACCGGATGGCGATGAACGACGAGGAGACCGTCGCGCTGATCGCCGGCGGCCACACCTTCGGCAAGACCCACGGCGCCGGCCCGGCCGACAACGTCGGCCCGGACCCCGAGGCCGCCCCCATGGAGCAGCAGGGCCTCGGCTGGAAGAGCAGCTTCCGCACCGGCGTGGGCGCCGACGCGATCACCAGCGGTCTGGAGGTCACCTGGACGGCCACCCCGATCACCTGGGACAACAGCTTCTTCGAGACGCTGTTCGGCTACGAGTGGGAGCTCACCAAGAGCCCGGCCGGCGCCTGGCAGTACAAGCCCAAGGACGGCGGCGGCGAGGGCACCGTGCCGGACGCGCACGTCCCGGGCAAGCGGCACGCCCCGAACATGCTCACCACCGACCTCTCGCTGCGCTTCGACCCGGTCTACGAGCCGATCTCCCGGCGCTTCCTGGAGAACCCGGAGGAGTTCGCCGACGCCTTCGCCCGCGCCTGGTACAAGCTGACCCACCGCGACATGGGCCCGGTCGTCCGCTACCTCGGCCCGGAGGTCCCCGCCGAGCACCTGCTCTGGCAGGACCCGCTGCCGGAGGTCACGTACCAGCGGATCGGCGCGGCCGACGTCGCCGACCTCAAGCGGCGGATCACCGCCACCGGCCTGTCGGTGTCCGAGCTGGTCTCCACCGCCTGGGCGGCCGCCTCCTCGTTCCGCTCCAGCGACAAGCGCGGCGGCGCCAACGGCGGCCGCATCCGGCTCCAGCCGCAGATCGGCTGGGAGGTCAACGAGCCCGACCGGCTGGCCACGGTGCTGCGCGCCCTGGAGGGCGTCCAGCGGGAGTTCAACGCGCAGGCCGGCGAGAAGCAGGTCTCGCTCGCGGACCTGGTGGTGCTGGCCGGCGGCGTCGGCGTCGAGCAGGCCGCGAAGGCGGCCGGCCTGGCTGTCGAGGTGCCGTTCGAGCCCGGCCGGGTGGACGCGCCGCAGGAGCTGACCGACACCGAGTCCTTCGCCGCGCTGGAGCCCAAGGCGGACGGCTTCCGCAACTGGGTCGGCAAGGGCAACCGGCTGCCGGCCGAGTACCTGCTGCTCGACAAGGCCAACCTGCTGGGCGTCAGCGCCCCCGAGCTGACCGTGTTGGTCGGCGGCCTGCGCGTGCTGGGCGCCAACCACGGCGGGTCCGCGCACGGGGTGCTCACCGGGACGCCGGGCGTGCTGACGAACGACTACTTCGTCAACCTGCTGGACCTGGGCACCAGTTGGAAGGCCACCTCGGAGGACGCGCACACCTTCGAGGGCCGGGACGAGTCGGGCCGGGTGAAGTGGACCGGCACCCGCGCCGACCTGGTCTTCGGCTCGAACGCCGAACTGCGGGCCGTCGCCGAGGTGTACGCGAGCGACGACGCCAAGGAGAAGTTCGTCGAGGACTTCGTCGCCGCCTGGGCCAAGGTCATGAACGCGGACCGCTTCGACCTGGCGTGATCCGCACCCGCGGCTGACGCGGCGGGAGCCCGGGGTGTCGACCCCGGGCTCCCGCCGTCGTTTCCGGGCTCCCGCCGCCGTTACCGGGCGGCGTCCGCGGACCCCACGCTGACCAGCCCGGTCTCGTACGCCGCGACCACCACCTGGGCCCGGTCCCGCAGGCCCAGCTTGCCGAGGATCCGGGCCACGTGCGTCTTCACCGTCGCCTCGGACAGCCCCAGCCGGGCGGCGAGTTCGGCGTTGCTGAGGCCGCGGGCGAGCAGCGCCATCACCTCCAGCTCGCGCGGGGTGAGCGTGCCCAGCTCCCGGTGCGGGGCGACGGCGGCGGCGCCCGGGTCGTCCGGGCGGGCGAAGCGCTCGACCAAGCGGCGGGTGATCGCCGGGGCGAGCAGCGCGTCCCCGGTGCGGACCAGCCGGACGGCGGCCGCCAGGTGCTCCGGGGTGACGTCCTTCAGCAGGAAGCCGCTGGCCCCGGCGGCCATCGCCGCGTAGACGTAGTGGTCGAGGTCGAAGGTGGTCAGCATGATGATCCGGGGCGGCTGCCGCGCCCCGTCCGCCAGGATCCGGCGGGCGGCCTCCAGCCCGTCCAGGCCGGGCATCCGGATGTCCAGCAGCACCACGTCCGGCCTGGTGCGCCGGACGGCGGCGACGGCCTGTTCGCCGTCCTCGGCCTCGGCCACCACGTCGATGCCCTCCGACTCCAGGATCAGCCGGAACCCGGTGCGGACCAGGGCCTGGTCGTCGGCGACCACCACCCGCAGCGGCTGCTCGTTCATGAACTCTCCAGGGGGACAAGGGCCTTGACGCGGTAGCCGCCGCGCGGCCGGGGGCCGGTGTGCAGGGTGCCGCCGTAGACGGCGAGGCGTTCGCGCAGGCCGAGCAGGCCGCGTCCGTTGCCGGTGGCGGCGGCGCCGGTGGGGCGGCCGCCGGTGTCGGTGACCTCGACCAGCAGCCGGTCGGGGGCGTACTCGACGGTCACCGCGGCGTCGGCGCCGGACGCGTGCTTGACGGTGTTGGTGAGCGCCTCCTGGACCACCCGGTAGGCGGCCAGCTCGACCCCGGGCGGGACGGGCCGGCGCTCGCCGCGGACGGTCAGCTCGACCGGCAGCCCGGCCTGCCGGACGCCGTGGACCAGCGCCTCCAGGCGGCCGAGGCCCGGCTGCGGGCTGAGGTCGGCCTCGGCGGCCGGGTCGCCGGCGCCCTCCGAGTCGATGGTCAACAGGCCCATCACGTGCCGCAGTTCGGTCATCGCCGCGCGCCCGCCGGACTCCACCGCGGCCATCGCCTCGCGGGCCTTGTCCGGGGCGGTGTCCAGGATCTTGCGGGCCGCCCCGGCCTGGATCGTCATCATGCTCACGTTGTGGGTGACGACGTCGTGCAACTCCCGGGCGATCCGGGCCCGTTCGAGCTCCACCGCGCGCTCCAGCGCGGCCAGCTGCCCGCGCTCCAGGGCGGAGAGCCGCTCCCGCCCCTCGTCCACCCGGCGGCGCCACATCCGCAGTTCGTAGGCGACCGCGAACACCGGCACCAGGACCAGGACGGCCATCACCCCGTTGGGGAAGTGCGGCAGCTTGGCCGCGGCGAAGAGCACCACGAGGGCGGCGGTCGCGGCCGGCAGGCTCAGCAGCAGGGCCGTCGCGCGGCGCCCGTACGCGGCGGCGCTGTACGCGGCGACGATCACCGCCACGCCCGCCGCGTACGCGATGTCCTCCGACTCGTGCCGGACCAGCAGCGCGGCGGGCAGGACCACCCAGAGCACCGCCAGCGGGTGGCGCCGGCGCAGCACCAGCGGCAGCGGGACGAGCGGCACCAGCAGCAGCAACAGGCTGTGCCGGTCCGGATGGCCGGGGTTCTGCGCGATGGTCGCGTAGCGCCCGCCGGTGAGCGCGAGGAAGAGGGCCAGGGCCAGGTCGAAGGCCAGGCCGCGCCTGGTCGGCCGGTGCGGCGGCGGTCCGCCCGGGCCGCCGGCCAGCCGGACCGCCGCGCGCAGCCGCCGCACCGTCGGATGGTTGATCACCGGGACATTGTGGGGGCCGCGGGCGCCGGGGGACAGCCCCGCGGGTGGCGGGCGGCGGGTACACCCGGCGACTACGTCGGAAGGATGACGCCGCGCCCGGGTCCGCCGGACGCGGTAGCGATGGTGCGGCGGACGGCTGACGCGGGCGCGGGCCGCCCGTTCGTACCTTCGTCCTCGTCAGCAGGCGGGCAACGACGAGGAGCGGGGACATGAGCGGCGATCCGGTGATCGAACTGAACGGGGTGAGCCGTCACTACGAGGGCGCCCGGGCGGCCCTGGACGGGGTCACGCTGAGCGTGCGGACGGGGGAGTCGGTGGCCGTGCTCGGCCCGTCCGGCAGCGGGAAGTCCACCCTGCTGAACCTGGTCGCCGGGCTGGACCGGCCGAGCGCCGGGATGGTCACCGTGGCCGGGGTGCGGGTGGACCGGCTGGGCGAGGCGGCCTCGGCCCGCTACCGGCGCGGCACGATCGGCATGGTGTTCCAGTTCTTCAACCTGCTGGACGACCTCACCGTGGCCGACAACGTGGTGCTGGCCGGCGAACTGGCCGGCGTCCCGCGCGCCGAGGCCCGGCGCCGGGCCGCCGAACTGCTGGAGAGCCTCGGCATCGACCGGCACGCCCGCGCCCACCCGGGCCGGCTCTCCGGCGGTGAGCGCCAACGCGTCGCGGTGGCGCGGGCGTTGATGAACCGGCCGACACTGCTGCTGGCGGACGAGCCGACCGGGGCGCTGGACTCGGCCTCGGGCGAGGACGTCAAGGAGCTGTTCCGGGAACTGCACGAGGACGGGCAGACCGTCCTGCTCGTCACCCACGACCTGACCCTGGCCGAGGACTGCGCCACCCGTACCGTGCGGATGCGGGACGGCCGGGTCGAGGCGGACTCGGGTCCGGGGTCGACTTCGGGGCCGGACGTGGCTTCGGGTGCGGCTGCGGCTGCGGCTTCGACTTCGGGTGCGGCTCCGGGCCCGGCGGTGACGGCATGAGCGCGCTCGGCAGGGTCGTCCGGGCCGGTGTGCGCAGGCGCCGGACGCAGTCCGTCGCGGTCGGGCTGGCCGCCCTGGTGGCCACCACCTGCTCCGTCCTCGGCGGCTCGCTGCTGGTCGCCTCCCAGGACCCCTTCGACCAGGCCTTCGACCACCAGCACGGCGCCCACCTCACCGCGCGCTTCGACGGCGCCCGGGCGAGCGCCGACCAGCTCGCCGCCACCGCGCACGCCCCCGGGGTGGCGGCCGCGGCCGGGCCGTACCGCACCGTCACCGTCGACCCCGAGCCGGGCCCCGGCCTGGGCATGCCGCCCGGGGTGACGATGGGGCCGATGACCGTCGCCGGGCGTGGCTCGGCCGCCGTCGGCGTCGACAACGTCACCCTGGTCCAAGGGAGTTGGCCGCAGCAGCCGGGCGAGGTGGTGGTCGACGCCGGATACCACGACCAGCCGAGGGGGCTAGGCGGCAGCCTGCGGGTGCCCGGCCTGCCGGGGGCGCCGACCCTCAAGGTCGTCGGCCTCGCCCGCTCCGTCAGCCGTACCGCCGACGCCTGGGTGACCCCGGAGACCGTCGCCGCCCTCACCGCGCCCGGCAGCACCCCCGGCTACCAGATGCTCTACCGCTTCAGCGACGCCGGCAGCGCCGACGCCATGGCCGCCGACCGGGCCGCCGTCACCGCCGCCGCCCCCGCCGGGGCGCTCACCGGCGCCCAGTCCTGGCTCACCGCCAAACAGGGCTCGGACCGCAACACCGCGCTGTTCCTGCCCTTCATGGTCGCCTTCGGCCTGCTCGGCATGGCGATGTCCGTGCTGGTCGCGGGCAACGTGGTGGCCGGCGCGGTCGGCACCGCCACCCGGCGGATCGGCGTGCTCAAGGCGCTCGGCTGCACCCCCGCCCAGGTGGTGCGGGCGTACGTCGCCCAGGCGCTGGTCCCGGCCGCCGTCGGCACCCTGCTCGGGGTCGTCGTGGGCAACGCGCTGACCGTCCCGGTGCTCGCCACCACCGGCTCGCTGTACGGCACCGACACCTCCGGCCTCGTCCCCGGGGTGGACGTCGCGGTGGCCGGCGGCACCCTGGCCGCCGTCGCGCTGGTCGCCTGGGCCGCAGCCGCCCGGGCCGGCCGGCTGCGCACGGTGGACGCGCTCGCCGTCGGCCGGACCGCGGGCGGCACCCGGCGGGACGTCCTGGCCGCCCGCGCCGCCGCACTGGCCGCCCGGCTGCCGCTGCCCAGGCCGCTCAGCCTCGGCCTCGCCCAGCCCTTCGCCCGCCCGGCCCGCGCGGCCGGAATGCTCGCGGCGGTGCTGTTCGGCACGGCGGCGGCCGTCTTCGCGGTGGGCATGGGCGGGACGATGAGCTGGGTGCAGGAGGCGAAGACCCGCGACGCGGGGGACGTCGCGGTGCACCCGGTCCGGCCGGACGGCCCGCCCGGAACGGCGCCGGCCAGGCCCGCCCCGGCCGACCGGGCCGACCGGGCCGTGGTCACCGCCGCGCTGGACGCCCAGCCGGGCACCGCCGGGTACCTCGGCAACGGCACCGAGGACGTCACCGTCCCCGGGGTGGCCGGCGCCACCACGGTGACCGCCTTCGACGGCGACTCGTCCCGGGCGGGCTACAAGATGGTCAGCGGCCGCTGGTACCGGGGCCCGGGCGAGGCCGTCGCCCCGTCCACCTTCCTGACCGAGGCCTCCGTCAACCTCGGAGACCAGGTGACCTTCACGACCCACGGCCGGGCCGTCACCGTCCGGATCGTCGGAGAGGTCTTCGACCCGCACGTGCAGACCAACGAACTGCTCACCGACGCCGGCAGCTACCCGCCCGGAACGGCCCCGACCCCCGACTTCTGGTTCGTCAAGCTGAAGCCGGGCACCGACCGCGCCGGTTACGCCGCCGCCCTCACCGCCGCGCTCGCCCCGGCACACATGACCGCCGACACCGGCGGGCCGCACGGCTCCAGCGGCTCGATCGCCGCCCTGAACTCGCTCACCGCCACGCTCACCCTGCTGCTGCTCGTGGTCGCCGGGCTCGGGGTGTTCAACACCGTCGTCCTGGAGATCCGCGAGCGCACCCGGGACACCGGCGTCGCCAAGGCGCTCGGCATGACCCCGGCCCAGACCGTGGGCGTCGTCCTCGCCTCGGTCCTGCTGGTCGGTGCCGTCGGCGGCGTGATCGGCCTGCCGGTGGGGCTGCTGCTGCACGGCCTGACGGTGCCCGCGATGGGACACAGCGCCGGGCTGAACTTCCCGCCCGCCGCGCTGGACGTCTTCGGCACCCCGGCGCTGGTCCTGCTCGGCCTCGGCGGCGTGCCGATCGCCCTGCTCGGCGCGCTGCTCCCGGCCGTACGGGCGGCGCGGGCGCGCACCGTGGACGCGCTGCGGGCGGAGTGACGGCGGGGGCCGTACGGAACCGGACGCCCGGTCCCGTACGGCCCCCGCGCGGCTCAGAAGGCCCCGTGCCGTTCAGGAGGCCCCCGCGTCGTTCGCCTTCTGCTCGGCCGCCCGGACCCGCTCGGCGAACTCGCGCGCGTCGATCCGCTCGACCGAGGCCCCGTGCCGGGCGGCCAGCTCGTCCGCCGGGGCGGGCGAGGACTCCCGGAGCTCCACGGCGAGCAGCGCCCCGCCGTCCGGCACCCGGGGCGAGAGCATGATCAGCCCGGCGCCGCCCTCGCTCGCCTGGTGCTCCTCGGCCGCGTTGCCGAGCGCCGCGCCGGCCGCGAAGCCCAGCAGCACGCCGACCGGCCCGCCGAGCAGCCCGATCAGGCCGCCCAGCACACCCGAGCCGACGGTCGCCACCCCCGCGCCCCGGGTGAAGGTGTCCGCGACTTCCAGCAGCCCGTCGGCGCTGCGCTCCATCGCCGCCACCATCCGCAGGCCCGGCAGGTGCTGCGCCTCGTCGAAGGCCGGGCGCCAGGCGGCGGCGTCGGGGAAGGTCAGCAGGACGACGTTGTGCTGGTCGCTCATCGCGCTCCGATCGGGCCGGGGCCGGAGGTGGCCGGGCTTCCATCGTGACCCCCGGTGCGGGGCGCTGCCACCCCGGCGGCCTCAGCGCGGTTCGTCCGCCGGGTGGTTGAACACCGGCCCGAGGTCCGGCGGGAGGTGTTCGACGAGCAGGGCGACGGCCTCCTCCGGGGTGGTGGGCGTGCCGAGCACCCCGGCGCCGCCCTGGCCGCGGACCTGGTAGCCGCCGCCGTCCAGCGGAACGGCGAACGGCACGCCCGCGGCGGTCCACGGGGCCGAGGTCGACAGGCTGAAGTGCAGGTCGTGGTGGCTGGTCCAGGGGAAGAGCCGGCCCAGCCGGGGCTCGGCGCGGGCGGCCTTCAGCAGCCGCACCAGGCCGTCGTGGCAGCTGCCGGGGCCGTGCCCGATGTCCTGCTGGAGCCACTCCCAGGACAGGACGATCCCCTCCCAGCGGGCCTCCACCGCGGCCTCGGGACCGATCGCGCGGGCGGCGGCGACGTCCGGCAGGACGGGCTTGGGCAGGGCGCCCCTCTGATCATCTGATCGCATGGTGAGCAGTCTGCCCCAGCGCTGCCCGGAACGGAGAGGGTCGTCGAGTCGGGGCGGCTTCGCCGGTCGAACGTCAGTCAGTCCGAGGCATCCTGTCGGTCGATCAGATCATCGAGGCGGATTCCTCGCACCGGGCTGTCGCTGCCGTCGCCGCAGGCTACCCGGCCGCGCCGCGCAGGCGGCGCCAGGTGCGGCCGACGGAGGCGAGCCCGGGGCGGCCGTCGGCGGGGGTGGCGGACTCCCAGGTGCGGGCGGCCTCGGTGAGGGTTTCCGCGGGTTCGGCCGGGGCTGCCGGGGCGTGGGGGGTACCGGTCCGGGCGGCGCGGGCGGCGCGCAGGAGGTCCTCCGGTCCGAGCGCGTCGAGCCTCGTCCGGGCGTGGGCGAGCAGGGCGGCGCAGGCGTCGGTGATCGCGGGCTCGCCGAGCGGGCGGGCCGGCAGGCCGAGGCCTTCGGCCAACTGCCCTTCCAGGGCGGTGCGCAGGTCCTGGACGGAGAGGTCGCGGACGGTCAGCGACAGGTGGGCGGACAGGCCCCCGGCGCCGACCGCCCGGTGGGCGAAGCCGCGCGGGATGTAGAGCACGCCGCCGGGTTCCAGGACGCCGTGCAGCCGCAGCGGGGAGCGCTCGTCCTCGGGGAGTTCGCCGAGCCGCCAGTCCGCCGTCGTCGGCGCGTCGTGGACGTACCAGGTCTTGCGTCCGGCGGCCTGGAGGACGAACACGTCGGCGTCGTCGCGGTGCACGGCGAGGCCCTGGGCGCCGGCCGGGGTGACGAAGAAGAAGGCCTCCACCCGCCGGTCGAGTTCCTCGGACAGTCGGGCCACCAGTTCGCCGGTCGGGCGGTGCCACTGGTCGACGCAGCGCAGCAGCAGGGTCGCCCCGCGGCGCAGCTGGGCGAGCACCTTCGCGCGGTCCGCGAAGCCGTGGTGCGCCGTGCCGTTGACGGTGCGCGAGGTGGTGAAGGCCTCCGGCGGGATGGTCACCTTGTCGGAGCGGACCATCTCCAGGTAGGGCGTGCGCAGCAGCCCGCCGTCGAAGGCGGCGTCGAGTTCGTCGAGGTCGAACGGCGAGGCGGGCGCGGCGGGCGAGGCGGGCGCCTCCGGGGCCTTCCGGGGGAAGAGCGCGGGCTCGCGCTGCCACTGGCGGCCGGTGAAGCCGTCGACGTCGCCGACCCAGTCGGCCAGTGTGGGCGATTCCATGGTGTGTCCCGTGGTGTCAGGGGTCTTCCGGGGCGGCGGGGGTGTTCCGGAGGCGGCGCCGGGGCGTCAGGCCCGGACCCGCGCCTCGAACCGTACGGCGAGCAGGGAGCGCAGCGGCACCTGCGCGTCCTGCCGCGGGCTGTGGACGACCAGCCGGTTGTCCAGGGCCGCGGTCAGCAGCTGCTCGGCCAGCGGCACGATCAGGTGCTTGGCCCAGCAGCGGGCGCCGTCGAAGCCGAAGGGCATGAACCCGGGTGTCTTCTCCGGGTCCGCGACCCCGTCCCAGCGCTCGGGGCGGAAGTCCAGCGAGTCGGACCAGTAGTCGGGGTGGCGGTGCATCAGCAGCGGGAAGAGCGCGACGTCGTCCTCGGGCCGGATCTCGGGGTGGAGTTCGGTGTACGCCGCGCCGCCGTTGCGGTAGAGCATCCAGGCGGGCGGGAGCAGGCGCAGGGTCTCCCAGAGGACGTCGGTGAGCTTGGCGCGGTGCTCCGGCCGGTCCCGTTCCGGGCCCATGAGCCACAGGGCGTTGCCGGCCAGGGCGGCCACGCCGTCGCAGAGGGTGGCCGTCGCCCGGCGGTACATCGCGATGGCCTGCTTGCGTTCCAGCGTCTCGTCGGCGCCGCGGATCAGTCCGGCCAGTTCGGTGCCCCCGTCCTGGTCGGCGGAGCCGGGCCAGGCGGTGACGGCGCGGTCGACGAGCCGGGAGAGGGTGTCGGAGCGGGTGACGCCGCGCTTCGACAGCAGGGAGACCGGCAGCGGGTCGTCGGAGAACAGCCAGCGGCGCAGGTAGGAGGTGCCCGCGTAGGGCCAGGAGCCGGCCATGCCGCGCGCCGGGGGCGGCGGCTTGCGGATGCCCGCCATGGCGTCCTGCCCCAGTGCGCGGATGGTGCGCGTCGCGCTGTCGTGGGGGATGTCGGAGCCGGCGGCGGGCTTGTAGACCGATCGCTCGGTGGAAAGGACGGGGCGGGCCGCGACGATTTCGGCCATCAGCCGGGAGTCCGAGACGCCGACCTTCGACGGGTCGATCCGGAACACCTTCTCGTCCCTGGCCAGCAGCTCCTGAATCCTCGGGGCGAACACGAGGGAACGGCTGCGCGCGGTTGCCGTCGCCATTTCTTCCACGGGAATCCGGCCTCCAATGCGAAATGGCAGGTCAGTGTGTTCGGCGTGGCGCGCGGAGGAATCCCGGACGCGCCGTGGCGCCGGCGGGGGCACGGCCGACCCGGCCCCCGCCAGCGGCTGGACACGTTAGATAACGTGCAGCACCCACGCGTGGTTCGCGAGGTCGTCGTTCTTCTTGAACTTCTTGACGAGCGCCTTGACCATCTTCATGACTAACTCTCCATTCCGGGGATTGGCGGGTGTGGCGAGAATGCCGCACCCGAGCCGTCAGAGATATTCGGCATTCCGTTGCCGGAGGCCGAACCGGTTGATCTGTTCATGGACACTAACCGAAACTTCGCCGCCCGGACACCCCCTCGGCAGAGGAATATGCGATCTCTTACGGGCCGTTGACGGCCTATTCGATGGCCGAATCGTTATAACCCCTGGATATCCCCGGGCGGGGGGGTCGGAACGGGAAAGCGAAAGGGCCCCGCGAAGTCGCGGGGCCCTGCTGCCTGCGGCAGTCGGTCGGTCGTGGGGCGTCGGTGTCAGTTGTAGGTCGTGGTGACCGTGACGCCGCCGAAGCCCTGCTGGGCGTAGAGGCTGAAGAAGACGTAGCCGGCCGGCGGGTTGGTGATGGTCAGGGTCTCACCGTTGCCGCCGGTGGCGGACTTGGCCGTGGAGGAGCCGGTGGTGGCCCAGGAGCCGGCGTTGTAGTAGAGGTCGGCGTTGCCGGTGCCCCCGCTGGTGGTGATGGTCAGCTGCTTCACGCCGGCCGGCAGGTTCAGGAAGCTGTAGCTGTAGTTCCCGGTGGTGGCGGCGACGTTGTCGCGGCGGCAGTTCTTGTCGTACTGCCGGGCGTCGGTGGCGGTGCAGAGCGGGGCCTTGGGCTGCTCGGTGGTGGGCAGCGAGCCGCAGTTGTCGGCGGCGCAGGCCTTGAGCCAGGTGGCGAAGTCGGCGTCGTACGCGGTGCCGATGGTGGTCTTCAGCAGCGTGCGGGCGCCGTTCCAGTCACCGGCGCGGTACTTGGCGAGCAGCGCGTCGACGTCCTGCGGGTGCGACTGGAGCATGTAGCGGACGGCCAGGTAGCCCCAGTTGTAGATCCGGGTGGAGTCCGCGTTGTCGTAGGTGGTGTCGAACAGGGTGCTCAGCGCGTAGGTGCCCTTGCCGGCCTGGGCGACCGCGTCGTCGTAGTGGGCGCCGCGGTAGCTGTAGGAGACGTACTCGGCGAGGCCCTCGACCCACCAGATGGTCGGGGTGGTCATGCCGGCCTCGAAGTCGCCGTACATGTCGTAGCGGCCGTCGAGGTAGTGGGTGTACTCGTGGTTGAGGTTCCAGATCTGGAACTGGGGGCGCAGCCAGGAGGCCTCGTGGGCGATGAAGCGGGCCTGGTTGCCGACCGTGGCCGGGTTGCCCTCCTCGTACATGCCGCCGTTGTCGACGTCGATCTTGTACATCTCCCAGGCGTACAGGCTGTAGTTGTAGTAGTCGTCGAAGACGACGACCTCGAGGTTGGTGTTGTTGTCGTTCGGAACCGGGCCGTTGTCCTTGACCACCTTGTGGAAGAACGCGTCCTGGTTGACCAGGCTGGTGCAGGTGTCGGCGAGCTGCTGCGCGGTCATGTCCTGGGCGCGGATGCGCAGGTTGGCGTTGCAGGTGTGGTCGACGGTGAGCACCAGCGGCACGAGCTTGGCCGGGACGTCACAGGTGCCGTAGTAGGAGCAGTTGCCGGCGTCCTTCTTCTCCGTGAACCAGAGCAGGTTCATGGTGAGCGGACCGGTGTTGCCGACCAGCGGGTAGCGGTTGATCAGGTCCTTGACGATCGGCCGGCCCTGGGCGCGCAGCGCGTCGTTGGCGACCAGGTTGCCGAGCTGGATGCCGATCTTGGTGACGGTGTCGCCGCCGTTGAGCTGGCCGCTGTTGCGGGTGACGAAGGACGACACGGTGGTCGCGAAGGCCGGGTCGGCCTGGAGGGCGGAGACGAACTCCGGCAGGTCGAAGCCGCGCTCGATGACGGTCTCGGTGTTGGCGACGGCGGTGGCCATCGTGGCGGGCCAGCTGCCGGTGTAGTCGTTCAGCAGCCGCTTGACGACGCCGGTGTAGCGGGCGTTCTCCTGGGCGCTGTCGATCAGGGTGACGGCCTCGGCGAGGGTGGCACCGTTGGCGTCGGTGGCGTCCTTGCTGTGCGGGGCGGCGTAGAAGGCGTCCAGCGCACCGCGGATGGCGGTCTGGAGGCCGGTGCCGTACGGGCCGACGACGTCCTTGTTGTACCACTGCACGTAGTAGCCGGCCCGCAGGAAGAGCACCAGCTGCCCGGCGGAGGTGGAGTTGTCGCCGGGGTAGGTGGCGGCGGTGTCGCGCAGGGCGTTGGCGACGGTCACCATCTGGGCCTCGTTGAAGGCGCCCTTGGCGTCGTTGCCGGTCAGCGTGAACAGGGTGTTGACGCAGTCGAGCCCGGCCCCCTTGACCTGCTGGACCAGCGCGGCACCGGACTTGCCGGTGAAGGCGGAGACGTCGCAGGCGGCGGCGGTGAGCGCCCGTGCCGACCTGGCGGCGCCGACGGTGCTGCCCGCCGTCGGGGCGGTGGCCTTGGCCTGCGGGTCCGAGACCAGCGGACGGGCGTCCTTGGGGGTGTCGGGGGACTTGGGCACCGGGATCGTGCGCGGTGCGGCGGTCTGGCCGGCCGAGGTGGCGGGCTGACCGGCCGGGGCGGCCGCGGGGGCGGCGGCCTGCGCCGCGGGTGCGAACAGGCCGAGCGAGAGGAGGAGGGCGGTGCCGAGCGCAGGGAGTCTGCGCGCGCCGTCCTTCGCTATCGAGGAGGGACGCATCTGTGGGGGCCTCCGGGGCCGTTGAGGGTGGGGGTGGCCGCGCTGCGTGGGGCGCACGGGCCTTGCTGTGTGACATGTAAAATGGCACAACGGCGAACACGGAGGGAAGCCCCGGGAACGGATTGCCGGTCTACGAGACCGAAACGTTGCCGGAGGGGCGCCGGTGCGGCGGAGTGACGGGCCGCCGGGGTGACGGGGCGTGCGGGCCGGGCGGGTCGGCCGGGTCGGCCGGGTCGGGGCGAGTCGGCTGGGCCGGGCAGGCCGGACGGGTGGTCAGCGGCGGTCATTGTGCCCGACGGGACGTGCGGGAATAAGCAGGAGCCCATGCTTCGTTCTTGCAACTGATACGCAATAGTGTTGTCCCGGCACGATCACCACCGTTCAACCCGCCGAAAGGGGCCGTGTCCTGATGGGCACCTACACGCTTCCCGACCTGCCGTACGACTACTCCGCGCTGGAGCGGGCGATGTCGGCCGAGATCCTGGAGCTGCACCACTCCAAGCACCACGCCGCGTACGTCAAGGGCGCCAACGACACCCTGGACCAGCTGGCCGAGGCCCGCGACAAGGAGCAGTTCGGCGGCCTGGTCGGCCTGCAGAAGACCTTCGCGTTCCACCTGTCGGGCCACGTGCTGCACTCGCTGTTCTGGCAGAACCTCTCGCCCGAGGGCGGCGACCGCCCCGAGGGCGAGCTGGCCGACGCCATCACCGAGCACTTCGGCAGCTTCGACGCCTTCAAGAAGCAGCTCACCACCGCCACCACCGGCGTGCAGGGCTCCGGCTGGGGCATCCTGTCCTGGGAGCCGCTCGGCCAGCGCCTGATCGTCGAGCAGGTCTACGACCACCACGGCAACGTCGGCCAGGGCACCACCCCGCTGCTGGCCTTCGACGCCTGGGAGCACGCCTACTACCTGCAGTACCGCAACGTCCGCCCGGACTACGTCACCCGCCTGTGGGACGTCGTCAACTGGCAGGACGTCTCGGACCGCTTCGCGGCCGTCAAGAGCGCCTGACCCGGTTCGGGTGACGGAGGGCCCCGGACCGGTCGGGCGGTCCGGGGCCCTCCCCTTGCGCCCCAAGGGGCGTCCCGCGCGGGCGCGTTGACGCCGGGCGCGGCCGACACCCCGGCGGACCGGTGATTGCACCGTTCCGCTCGCTCGATTCAACCCGGCGTTCGCCCGCGGGCCGCATACGGTCCGTATGCTCGGGCCACTGTCGGTGACCGGCGGTCGACGGCCGCCCGGCCCGTCCGCTCGTGTCCTGAGCGAAAGGCCGTGCGATGGCCCCGCGTCTCTCCCTCGTCGTCCCGATCTACAACGTCGAGCGCTACCTCGGGGAGTGCCTGGACTCGATCGCGGCCCAGACGTTCGAGGACTTCGAGTGCGTCCTGGTCGACGACGGCTCGACCGACGACGGCCCCGTCATCGCCGAGGAGTACACCGAGCGGGACGGGCGCTTCCGACTGGTCCGGCAGCGGAACCAGGGCCTCGGCGCCGCCCGCAACACCGGCTGGCGCCACCTCACCCCCGGCACCGAGTACCTGGCCTTCGTCGACAGCGACGACGTCGTGCCACCGCACGCCTACCAGCTGATGATCAGCACCCTCGACGGGACCGGCTCCGACTTCGCCGCCGGCAACGCCCTGCGGCTGCGCACCTCCGGCCTCAGCCCCTCGCACGCCCACCGCCGCCCGTTCCACGAGACCCGGCTGCGCACCCACATCGGCGAGACCCCCGCCCTCGTCACCGACCGCACCGCCTGGAACAAGGTCTACCGGCGCTCCTTCTTCGACGGCGCCGGCCTGACGTACCCCGAGGGCATCCTGTACGAGGACGCCCCGGTCAGCGTGCCCCACCACTTCCTCGCCGCACGCGTCGACGTGCTCGCCGACCCGGTCTACCACTGGCGGGTGCGCGAGGACGGCGACCTCTCCATCACCCAGAAGAAGACCGACCCGCGCGGTGTCGTCGACCGGGTCCGCTCGATGGAACTCGTCCGCGAATGGCTGCTCGCCCGCCCCGAACCCGCCTTCGCCGAGCACCTGCGCGCCTACGACCGCAACTGCCTGGTCGAGGAGATCCCGATGTTCTTCTGGACCGTCCCGGACGGCGACCGCGCCTACCGCGCCGCCTACCAGCAGCACGTCGCCCGGCTCCTCCGGGCCATCGGCCCCGAGGCCCAGGCCGGCCTCAGCCCCCAGCTCCGCCTCAAGTACCGGCTCACCCAGGCCGACTCCATGCCCGCCTTCGTCGCCGTCCAACGCGCCCACCGCCTCGCCCGCCGCACCCGCCAGGCCCTCCGCCGCTGAGCCGGGGGGGCGCGGGGCGGACGGGTACGGCGGCTCAGCGGACGGGACCGGCGCGGTCGGCGCTGTGCAGGAGGACGGGCAGGGCGGCGGCCAGCCGGTCGTACTGGTCGTGCGGGTCGTGCTGGTCCTGCCGGGCGGCGAACGGCAGCCGCAGGCGGCTGCGGAAGCCGTCGACGGCGGAGAAGGCGGGCCCGGGCACCACCAGCACCCCGGCCCGACGGGCCAGTTGGGCGGTGGCCTCGGCGTCGGTGCCGGGGAGCTCGACCCACAGCGCGGAGCCGCCGGCCGGCCGCTCCCAACGCCAGTGCGGCGCCTGCGCGGTGAGCAGCCGCTCGGCCGCGGCGAGGCGCTCGCGCAGCTGCGCGCGGCGCCGGGCCCGCGCCTCCGGCAGCCCCTGGAGCAGCCGCACCGCGAGCAGCTGCTCCACCACCGGGCAGGAGAGGTCGACGGACTTGCGGAGCTCGGCCAGGCGGTGGATGACCGGGCGGGAGGCGCGGATCCAGCCCAGCCGCAGGCCGCCCCAGTAGAGCTTGGAGAGGGTGCCGATGGTCGCGGCCGTGCCGTCCGGCAGCTGTGCGGCGAGCGGGGGCGGCGCGCCGTCCTCGGACAGGGACAGCTCCGCGTACGCGTTGTCCTCGACGGTGTACAGGCCGCGCTCGGCCAGGACGGCGACCCAGGCCCGTCGGGTCGGCCCGCTCATGGCGCGCCCGGTCGGGTTGTGCACGGCCGGCTGGAGGTACACCAGGCGCGGGCGGATCCGGCCGGTCAGCCGGGCCAGGGCGGCGGGCCCGTCGTCGTGCGCGTCGGTGGCGCGGGCCGCGCCGGAGCGGGAGCCGTACGCGGGCAGCGGCACCAGGCGTGCGCCCCGGGCGCGCAGCGCTTCCAGGGCGCCCCGGTAGGTCGGGTCCTCGACGACCACGGTGTCGCCCGGCTCGACCAGCCCCTGGGTGATCAGCCAGAGCGCCTGCTGGGACCCGGCCGTGACCAGGATCTGGTCCGGCGAGGTCGGCAGGCCGGCCACGCGGTACTGCTCGGCCAGCAGCTCGCGCAGCCGCGGCAGCCCGTACGGGAGGTAGCCGTCACCGGCGAGCGCGGCGGTGAGGTCCCGGCCGGACAGCGAGTCGAGGGCGTCCGCCACGGCGGGCAGGCCCTCCAGCGCCCCGCTGGAGAGGTCGACGACGCCGTCCCGGGTGCCGAAACTGGCGAGCCGCCCCTCGCCGACGGGCTCGCCGACCGCTCCCGAGGCGCGCAGCCGCGAGCCGCTGCCGTGCCGGCTCTCCAACCGCCCCTCCGCCTCCAGCAGCCCGTACGCGGAGGTGACGGTGGAGCGGCTGACCCCGAGGGCTGAGGCCAGCGCCCGCTGCGAGGGCAGCGCGGTGCCGGGGGCCACGTCGCCGCGCTCGGCCAGCTCGCGCAGCGCGTCCGCGAGCAGCCGCGGCAGGGCCCCCGGGCCATCGGCGGCCCAGCCGGTGAGCAGGCGCGACAGGCGGGTGGCGGGGATCCGGTCCATGCCGTCCATGATGCCCCGGTGGCCCCAGCCGCCATCCGGCCCGGTGGCCAGGCCGGATGGCAGGCCACTTGCCCGCAAGTGGTCTTTGCCGCCGTCCCGGCCCCGCCGGATGATCGGGGCACCGTCCGTTCAAAGGAGCAGGGACATGGCGACCGTCGTACTGGTCGGGACACTGGACACCAAGGGCGCGGAGTACGCGTGGCTCGCCGAGCGGCTGCGGGAGGACGGCTGCGAGGTGGTCATGGTCGACGCCGGCGTGCTGCCGCCGCCCCCCGGCACGCCCGCCGCCGACCTCGGCCCGGAGGAGGTCGCCCGGGCCGCCGGGCACGACCTGGCGGCGCTGCGCTCCGCGGGCGACCGCGGGGCGGCCGTGACGGCGATGGCTCAGGGCGCCGAGCGGCTGGTCGGCGAGCTGTACCGGTCGGGCCGGCTGCACGCCGTCCTGGCGGTGGCGGGCAGCGGCGGGTCGTCCATCGCGGCCCGCGCGATGCAGGCGCTGCCGGTCGGCGTGCCCAAGCTGCTGGTGTCCACCATGGCGGGCGGGGACGTGGCACCGTACGTGGGCAGCAGCGACGTCACCCTGATGTACAGCGTGGTGGACGTCGCGGGCATCAACTCGGTGTCCTCGCTGATCCTCGGGAACGCGGCGGCGGCCGCCGCGGGCATGGCCGTCCGGCACGAGCGGGTGCTGGCCGCCCCGCGTCCGCACGGCCGCCCGCTGGTCGGCGCCAGCATGTTCGGCGTGACCACGCCCGCGGTCGACGCCGCCCGCGAGCGCCTGGACGAACTCGGCTACGAGGTCCTGGTGTTCCACGCCACCGGAGCCGGCGGCCGGGCGCTGGAGAAGCTGGTCGCGGGCGGCTTCCTGGCCGGCGTCCTGGACCTGACCACCACCGAACTCGCGGACGAACTGGTCGGCGGCGTGCTCAGCGCCGGGCCCGACCGGCTGACCGCGGCCGGACGGGCCGGCATCCCCCAGGTGGTCGCGCCGGGCGCGCTGGACATGGTCAACTTCGGCCCCCGGGAGACCGTTCCGGAGCGCTTCGCCGAGCGCCGGCTGCTGGTCCACAACCCCACCGTGACCCTGATGCGCACCACCGCCGAGGAGATGTCCGCCGTCGGCGCCGACCTCGGGCACAAGCTCAACGCGGCGCGCGGCCCGGTGACGGTGCTCTGGCCGCTCGGCGGGGTGTCCGCCGTGGACGCGCCGGGCGGGCCGTTCCACGACCCGGCCGCCGACCGGGCCGGCCTGGCGGCGCTGCGCTCGGCGCTGGCCGGCGGCCCGGTCGAACTGCGCGAACTGGACGCCCACCTGAACGACCCTGCCTTCGCCGTCGCGGCCGCCGACCGGCTGCACCAGCTGATCACCGCGCACGCCTGACCGTTGCCGTTACCCCCCATCGAACGACACCCACCGAACGAGGAGCCCACCCGTGAACCGCACCGAAGCCCTGGCCCGCCTGACCGCGCAGATCACCGCCGGGAAGCCGGTCATCGGAGCCGGCGCCGGCACCGGCCTGTCCGCCAAGTGCGCGGAGGCCGGCGGCGTCGACCTGCTGATCATCTACAACTCGGGCCGCTACCGGATGGCCGGCCGCGGCTCGCTGGCGGGCCTGATGCCGTACGGCGACGCCAACGCCATCGTGCTGGAGATGGCGGGGGAGGTCCTGCCGGTGGTCCGCGAGGTGCCGGTGCTCGCCGGGGTGTGCGGCACCGACCCGTTCCGGATCATGGGCAACTTCCTGGACCAGCTGAAGGCCGTCGGCTTCACCGGGGTGCAGAACTTCCCCACGGTCGGACTGATCGACGGCACGTTCCGGGCGAACCTGGAGGAGACCGGGATGGGCTTCGGCCTGGAGGTCGACATGATCCGCCAGGCCCACGAGCGCGAACTGCTCACCGCCCCCTACGTGTTCCACCCGGAGCAGGCCGCCGACATGGCCCGGGCCGGCGCCGACGTGCTCGTCCCGCACGTCGGGCTCACCACCAAGGGCTCCATCGGCGCGGCCACCGCGCTCACCCTCGACCAGGCGGCGGCCGCCGTACAGGAGATGCACGACGCCGCGAAGCGGGTCAACCCGGAGATCATCGTGCTCTGCCACGGCGGCCCGATCGCCGAACCCGAGGACGCCCGCTACGTGCTGGAGCACACCACCGGGATCGCCGGGTTCTTCGGCGCCTCCTCGATGGAACGGCTGCCCACCGAACGCGCCATCACGGAGCAGGCCCGCGCGTTCAAGTCCCTGCCGCTCGGCTGAGCACGGCGGGCGGTGGCCGGACGGCGGCGTACCCGGGAACGGGAGCGCCGCCGCCCCGCCCTCCCGGCGGCGGGAAGTCCCGGTGCCGGCGCGGTCCGCGTCCCGACCGACGACCGGTCGGTCGGTCGGTCGAGGACCTCGCCCAGGACGTCCTCCGGGCCGCCGCCTGGTAGCGGCGGAGCCCCGCAAAACGGTTGGCAGGCTGCCACCCGCCCCGGTGAGAATGGGCGGATGATCGCCGCCGCGCCCCAGGGCCCCGTCCAGCCGCCACCCGTCGTCACCGAGCTCGCGGCCGGACGGCCGGTCCGGGCCGTCTGGGAGAACGAACTCGGCGGACTGACCTTCCAGCTCGGCCACGGCGACACCCGGCAGTTCGTGAAGTGGACGCCGGCCGGCAGCGGCACCGGCACCGGCATCGACCTCGCGGCGGAGGCGGTCCGCCTGCGCTGGGCCGCGAGCTTCGCCGTGGTGCCACCGGTCATCGGCGAGGGCGCCGACGAAACCGGATCCTGGCTCGTCACCCAGGGCCTGCCCGGCCGGTCGGCCGTGGACGAGCACTGGAAGCGCGACCCCGCCACCGCCGTCCGCGCCATCGGCGCCGGCCTGCGCGCGCTCCACGACGCACTGCCCGTCGCGGACTGCCCCTTCGACTGGTCCGCCGAAGCACGCCTGACGAACGCCCGGGCCAAGGCGGAAGCGGGCCGCACCGACCCGGCCGACTGGCCGGAGGAACTGCGCCACCACGGCACCGTCGAACGCGCCCTGGCCACCCTCGCCGACATCCCCCCGATCGACCACCTCGTCGTCTGCCACGGCGACGCCTGCGCCCCCAACACCCTGATCGGCGACGACGGCACCCACACCGGCCACGTCGACCTCGGCACCCTCGGCCTCGCCGACCGCTGGGCCGACCTCGCCATCGCCACCTGGAGCACCCAGTGGAACTACGGCCCGGGCTGGGAGCAGCCGCTGCTCGACGCCTACGGCATCGCCCCCGACCCGGACCGGACCGCCTACTACCGGTTGCTGTGGGAACTGACGGACTGAGCCCCGCATCGGCCAGGAGGTGGCCGCTGCGATTCTCGAACAACCGGGGCCTGGCGAGATCCCGTACCGCATCCGCGCATGAGCGATAGGTGGTGGCCGTCCTCTCGGAGTGGCCGGACATGGTCGAGTTCCGGCTCACTGCCGTCCAGGCGGGCATCCGGCGCGTCCGGCTGCCACCGCAGCCGGACGCGCTCAACAGGCACCAACTGCTCCGGACCCCAGAGCCGAGGGGGCGCGCAGGGGTGTGCCCGGGAGCGGGTGCGGTCCTACCGCAAGGGCTACCCGTTCGCCGGGTCGTCGAGCCAGGCGGTGTGCCCCTCGGGCGTGACGGTCAAGCCGAACCGGTCCGGCCCGGGGCGGTCGTTGTCGAGCCACCAGCGGTGAGCGGCCTCGACCTCCTCCCAGAGCCGGCGCCGGCCGTGCTGCCACACCGTGTAGCGCTCGGTGTTCTCGCGGCCGTCCCAGTCGACGGCCGCCCAGGAGCCGCCGTCGGTCGTTGCCACCCAGAGGCGGGTCACCACGCCTTCGACCTCGGGGCCGTGGTGCCAGGCGTACCAGAGGTCGCCGAGGCGGTGGCCGAGGGCGAACTGGGTCTCGAAGGCGGAATCCGCGACAGCCCACGGGTCGAGGGCGGTCGTGGACTCGGTGGGCACGTGCTCGTCCAGGGCGACGTCCCGGAAGAGCCGGAGGTCGAGGCGCTGGGTACGCATCAGCATGAAGGCGCTGTCAGGGGTGTAACGGCCGCTGGCGGTCCCGTCGTCGCCGACGGTGAGGCGGAGCAGTCCGCCGTGACTCCAGTCGTCGCACCACGGGGTGAGGATGACTCCGCCAGGCCGGCTCTGGCGGATCCAAGCGTACGGAACCCGCCGTACCGAGCACGTGGCCACCACACGGTCGTATGGCGCTTGGACGCCCCAGCCGAGACCTCCGTCACCCCGGACCACGGTGGGGGCGTAGCCGGTGGCCTTGAGGTTGGAACGAGCGAGTTCGGCGAGGACGGGATCGATCTCGATCGTGGTCACGTTGGCGTCACCCAGCCGGTGGGACAGGAGAGCTGCGTTGAACCCGGTGCCCGTGCCGATTTCGAGGATCCTCATCCCCGGTTCGACGTCCAGGAGTTCGAGCATCCGGACGACGATCGACGGGGCGGAAGCCGAGGAGGACGGAAGGGCGTCGGACGGGTCCTTCACCTCCTGCCCGTCGTTGATCTGCGTCACCACCGGCTCGTCCGCGTAGGCGGCGGCCAACCACCGGTCGGGCTCGCGTCCACGGTCGCACGGCGTGAGGGAGCCGCCGTCGGGCCCCAGCCAAATGCGGTCAGGGAGAAAACGGTGGCGCGGGGTCGCTTCGGCCGCCTTGCGCCACTCCGGGGCCACGTCGTGGCCGAGCTGGCGGGAAACAGCCTGCAGCAGGCCGGTCGTTCCGGCCTGCCGCAGACTCTTCTGGCTGGTGGTCACTTCTTGTCGTTGTCCTTGCCGTGCTTGCTGGTGGACTTTCCCGACTGGTGATCCTGGTTCTGCGGCGTCGTGTTGAAGTCCTTCTTGCCGGCGTGCTTGCCCTGACCGCCGTCGTTGGCGCCGCTGCCGCCGCCGGAGCTTCCGCCCTTGCCGAGGCCCCATCCCATGGGAGTCTCCTACCTGGTCGTGGTGGTCGTCGTGGAGTTGCGGCCGGTCGGCCCGCTCACCGGCATGTCCGGCCCGGGGCCGGGAGGCGCCGGCGGCCTCGGGGGTTTGGGCTGTGGGGTGGTCATGTGTCCGCTCCTGTCGTTCGCCGCGTCCGCGTGTCATGGCCGTTCTGGGACTGCCGAGTTCGATCCGGTTCGCCCTCGTCCGCACTGTCGGCCGCGCATCCAGAATCGAGTCACCGAACGCAGTCG
The DNA here is from genome assembly GCF_042268845.1 of Kitasatospora sp. NPDC056273. Classification (NCBI taxonomy): domain Bacteria; kingdom Bacillati; phylum Actinomycetota; class Actinomycetes; order Kitasatosporales; family Streptomycetaceae; genus Kitasatospora; species Kitasatospora sp. NPDC056273. The sequence continues at coordinate 80,710 of NZ_JBHJSJ010000014.1, forward strand.
GCGATGTCCAGACGGTAATCTCACGGTGGAATGGATCGATTGACGAGGGGTTCGCCTCATGGGCACTGCGCTCGAACCGATCAGGCTGGCCGACCTCGCCTGGCAGAACGAGCAGGTGCGGTGCGCGCTGCGGGACCGCGATGTCGCCGCGCTGTTCCGCTATGTGCAGCACCACAGCGGCGCGAGTCAGGCCCGGTTGGCGGTTCAGGTGGGTATGACGCAAGGCCGGGTGAACGAGATCCTCAACGGCCGTCGGCTGGTGACGAAGCTGAACGTCTTCGAGCGGATCGCCGACGGGCTCAACCTTCCCGACGATGCGCGGCGGCTACTCGGGCTGGCACCACGGCCGGACGGCCGACGGGCGTCCGGATCAGCCTTTGATCTGGCAGCGTTCCCCGAGATCGTCCGTGTGTACGGCGACCAGGAATCGGCCTCCGCCGAGATCCAGTGTGCGGCGGGATCGGCAGCCGAACTCGACGTCCTGGCCGTGCGTGGCCTTGGTCTCCTCGCCCTGCGGGATTCCCTGTTGCGTCAGCACCTGCGCCGCGATGGCGGCCCCGCCCCCCGTCTGCGGGTGCTGCTCCTCGATCCGGAGTCGCCGGCTGCCGAGTTCCGTGCCGCCGAGATCGGAGAATCCACGGCTTCGCTGGCCGGAGGTATCCGACTGGCGGAGGCCCGGCTGCGGGAGCTGTCCGACTACGGACAGGTCGAGGTCTACCGGTACCGCACGATGCCTGTGTGGCGGATCATCCGGCTGGACCGCACCCTGTTCGTCGGAGCCTTCGACGCGGATTGGGAAGGGCACGAGTCGGCAACCTATAAGGTGCTGCCCACTCCGCACGGCCCCTTGTACCGGGGCTGGTGCCGGCAGTTCGATGCCATGGTGGACAGTGCCGAGCGTGTGATCTGAGGGAAGGCAGAGGGATGGCGATCGAAGCGGAGCTCAAGGCGATCGTGCGGGACCCGGAGGGCGTGCTCAAGCAGCTGGAGGAGCGGTACGGTTCCGGCCGGGCCGAGGTCTACCGGGACACGTACTATGACGCGCCGGACGGCAGTCTGATGGGCGCTGACCGGGAGCTGCGGATCCGTACCGTGCACAGCCAGGACGACACGCGCACCGTGCTGACGTACAAGGACGCCCGGGTGGACGAGGCGTCCGGGTCGAAGCCGGAGGCCGAGACCAGGGTCGCGGATGCCGACGCGATGCACGAGATCGTCCGGGGCCTCGGCTTCACTCCGCGAATCGCGTTCGAGAAGCGGTGCCGCAACTACAGCTTCCAGCAGGACGGGTGGCCTGTGCTGGCCACGCTCGTTCGCGTTCCGGAACTGGATGGCGCGACGTTCATCGAGGTGGAGACATCGGTTGCCACGGCGGCTGAGCTCACCCCCGCCCTCTCCCTGGTCCGTGCCGTACTCGGAGAACTCGGCATCAGCGAGGACGACTTGACCACCGAGTTGTACACCGATGCGGTTGCGGCGGCCCGGCCCGCGTAACGTCGGTCGTGGCGTGGATGAGAGGAGTCGGCAGTGACGGACGATCTGGGCTCGGTGGCGAGGTTCCTGTTCGAAGCCGGGACGCTCAAGCAGACCAAGCGCACGGGCTGGTGGATGGCCGGTGTCCGTGACCCCGAGTCGGTCGCCGAGCACTCCTGGCGGGCCGCGTTGATCGCCTCGGTCATCGCCAGGCTCGAAGGCGCCGATCCGGCGCAGGCCGCGTTCCTGGCGGTCTGGCACGACTCCCAGGAATCGCGCACCGGGGACGTCAACCACCTGGGCAAGAAGTACGCGCCGAGTGCGGATCCGGTGGCGGTGACGGCCGACCAAGTCGGGGGAATGCCGGACGTCCTGGCCTCGACCATCAGGGACCTCGTCGCGGAGTACGAGGCGAAGGAGTCGTTGGAGGCGGTCTGCGCCCGGGACGCGGACAAGCTGGAATGCCTGATCCAGGGCGTCGAGTACAAGGCGCAGGGCTACGCGAACGCGCAGCGGTGGATCGACAACAGCCGCGGCCGGCTCACCACGAAGACCGCGAACGACCTCGCCGATGCCGTCCTGGCGACCGATTCCCTCGACTGGCTGCGGGCCGCTCTCGGCGAGAAGCCGATGTGACGCGGTCAGCGGCGGGCTCCCTCCGGCCAGATCACCCCGACCGGGACGCCTTCATGATGCGGAGGCTCATGGCTCACGCGGCCTTCTGCTGTGCGACCTCGCGGGTGCGCTCCAGGAGTCGGCGCACCGTGCCGTTGGCGGCGTGGGCCGGGAGGGCGGTGTTCAGTGCGCGGAAGTGTTCGTCGCCGCGGACGGAGCTGAGCGTGACGTAGTCGTCCAGGAAGGTGTCCCAGGTGGCGCAGGCGGCTTCGACGTGGCCGAGTTCCATCTGCCGACGGGCGAGCAGGCCGTTGCCGTGCACGCGGCCCTGCTTCTCGTTGGCGGGGCGGGCCCGGTCGGAGAGCTGGAGCTCCTTGACTGCCCCCGGGAGGTCGCCGAGTTCGTACAGCACGTGCGAGACGTGGAAGTGGTACGCGCTCTGGTCGTAGCCGCCGATGGAGTCGTTGCGGCCGTCGGCCTGGGCCAGCGCCGTCTCGGTCTCGGCGAGGCGTGCGAAGGCCTGGCGCCGGTCCTTCACCATGGCGGCGCCGTGCGCCTGTTGGCCGGTGAGGAAGGCCCGCAGGCGGGGGCCGGAGGCCGGAGCGGCCTCGGCGGCCGAGTCGGCGAGTTCGAGGGCTTTTGGACCGTAGCCGAGGTTGGACGCCTGGAGTGCCATGCCACGCAGGGTGCGGCAGTACGTCACGTGGTCCTGGGCTTCCCGCGCGAGCTTGAGGGCCTGGACGTAGTACTTCTGGCCGAGGCCGTGGGCGGTCTCGTACATCGCCATCCAGCCGGTGAGGTAGGTGAGATCGGCGGCTGCCGACAGCAGGTCGGCCTTCACCTGGGTCGTGCCGGACGCCTGGAGCCAGGGCCCGACCGAGTTGACCAGGAACGCCGCAGCCATCGGGCGGGCGTGGGCGGCGCCGAGCTCGTCGAGGATGCCGGCGATCCGGTCGGTCACCGTCCGTACGGTCTGGACCTCGCCGTCGCCGACACGCACGGTTCGGCCCGCGGCGGCACGGGTGATCCGCTCGGGGCTCTCGTCGAACTCCGGCAGTGTCAGGGTCAGTGAGTAGAGACCGGCGGTCAGGACGCCACGGCGTGAGGGGTCCATGTCGGACCTGCCGATCGACCGTGCGGCGAGCTCGGGGTTGGGTGTGCGCGGTCGAGGGGTCATCGCGGTCCCGTCCTCTGTGCAACCGGTTCAACGGCTGCATCAGCATCTCCGGTTCTCCACGTCGATGTACCCGAGTTGACTCGTTGTCAGCCGTTCGGGCGACGGAAGAGGGCCAGAACGGGCCTGGCATGGCGTGGAGTTGTCGGGCTGCGACCGGATGGGATTCCCAGGAGAACCCGAGAAGCGCCGTGCCCCACGCGGGGGTGGGGCACGGCGCTCGGTCTGCGAGACCCGGGTCAGGCGAAGAAGGCGTCCAGGATCTGCTGGGCCGCCAGCCCCGCCGGGAGGGTGCCGGCGCGGACCTTGGCTTCCAACTCGGGGGTCAGGCGCCGTACTTCGGGGTTCTCGTGGAGGCGGGCGTAGAGCTGGTCGTGGACCATGGACCAGGTCCACTCGACCTGCTGGTCGCGGCGCTTCGCCGCCAGCGCGCCCGTGGCGTCCAGCACCTTGCGGTGCTGCTGCAGCCGCTCCCACAGGACGTCCAGGCCCGCGCCGTCGAGGCCGCTGCAGGTGAGCACCGGCGGTGTCCAGGCGGCGTCCGGGGCCTGCAATAGCCGTAGCGCGCCCGCGAGTTCGCGGGCCGCCGCCTTGGCGTCGCGCTCGTGCGGGCCGTCGGCCTTGTTGACGGCGATGACGTCCGCCAGCTCCAGGACGCCCTTCTTGATGCCCTGGAGCTGGTCGCCGGTCCGCGCCAGGCTGAGCAGCAGGAAGGTGTCGACCATCCCGGCCACCGTCGTCTCGGACTGGCCGACGCCGACCGTTTCGATGAGGACGACGTCGTACCCCGCCGCCTCCATCACCACCATGGACTCACGGGTGGCCTTGGCGACTCCGCCGAGCGTGCCGGACGTGGGGGAGGGTCGGACGAAGGCGGCAGGGTCGACGGCGAGGCGCTCCATCCGGGTCTTGTCACCCAGGATGGAGCCGCCCGTCCGGCTGGAGGTCGGGTCGACGGCGAGCACCGCGACCCGGTGGCCCTGGCCGGTCAGCATCGTCCCGAAGGCGTCGATGAAGGTCGACTTGCCGACACCGGGCACGCCCGTGATGCCCACCCGGACCGCGCCGCCGGCGTGCGGCAGCAGCCGTTGGAGCAGCTGCTGCGCGAGTGCGCGGTGGTCGGGTCGGGAGGACTCGACGAGGGTGACGGCGCGCGCGATCCAGGCGCGCGAGCCGTCGAGTACGCCCGTCACATAGCTGTCGAGGTCGATCGTCCGCGGAGGCATGCGTTCAGGCAATCACAGCTCGTGGCCGAGGTCGGCCGCCAGGGACTTGAGCAGGTCGTACGCCGCGTCCGGGATGACCGTCCCCGGGGGGAAGACCGCCGCGGCGCCGGCCTCGTACAGGGCGTCGAAGTCCTGCGGCGGGATGACTCCGCCGACCACGATGGTGATGTCCTCCCGTCCCGCCGCGGCGAGTTCGGCGCGCAGCGCGGGCACCAGCGTGAGGTGTCCGGCGGCGAGCGAGGACACGCCGACGATGTGCACGTCGGCCTCGACGGCCTGGCGGGCGACCTCGGCCGGGGTCTGGAAGAGCGGGCCGACGTCCACCGTGAAGCCGAGGTCGGCGAAGGCGGTGGCGATCACCTTCTGGCCGCGGTCGTGGCCGTCCTGGCCCATCTTGGCGACCAGGATGCGCGGACGGCGGCCCTCGGCCTGCTCGAACCGCTCGACCAGGTCGCGGGTGCGCTGGAGGGAGGCCGACGGGCCCGCTTCGTCTCGGTACACACCGGAGATGGTACGGATCTGGCCGGAGTGGCGGCCGTAGACCTTCTCCAGGGCGTCGGAGATCTCGCCGACGGTGGCCTTGGCCCGGGCCGCGTTGACGGCCAGGTGCAGCAGGTTGCCGTCCAGTGAGCCGCCGCGCTGCGGGCCGGCCTCGGCGGCGGCCGTCAGCGCGCGCAGCGCGTCCTGGCACGCGGCCTCGTCGCGTTCGGCGCGCAGCCGGCGCAGCTTCTCGACCTGCCGTGCCCGCACCGAGGAGTTGTCGACCTTGAGCACGTCGATCTGCTCGTCGTTCTCCACCCGGTACTTGTTGACGCCGATGACCGGCTGGCGGCCGGAGTCGATCCGCGCCTGGGTGCGGGCGGCGGCCTCCTCGACGCGCAGCTTGGGGATGCCCGCGTCGATGGCCTTGGCCATGCCGCCGGCCGCCTCGACCTCCTGGATGTGCTCCCAGGCCCTCGACGCGAGGTCGTGGGTCAGCTTCTCGACGTAGGCGGAGCCGCCCCACGGGTCGATCACCCGGCAGGTGCCCGACTCCTGCTGGAGCAGCAGCTGGGTGTTGCGGGCGATCCGGGCGGAGAAGTCGGTGGGCAGGGCGAGGGCCTCGTCCAGGGCGTTGGTGTGCAGCGACTGGGTGTGGCCCTGGGTCGCGGCCATCGCCTCCACGCAGGTGCGGGTGACGTTGTTGAACACGTCCTGGGCGGTGAGCGACCAGCCCGAGGTCTGCGAATGGGTGCGCAGCGACAGGGACTTGGGGTTCTTGGGGTCGAACTGCTTGACCAGCTTGGCCCACAGCAGCCGGGCCGCGCGCAGCTTGGCGACCTCCATGAAGAAGTTCATGCCGATCGCCCAGAAGAACGACAGCCGCGGTGCGAAGGCGTCCACGTCCAGGCCCACGTCCAGGCCCGCGCGCAGGTACTCCACCCCGTCGGCCAGGGTGTAGGCCAGCTCCAGGTCGGCCGTCGCACCGGCCTCCTGGATGTGGTAGCCGGAGATGGAGATCGAGTTGTACCGGGGCATCTTCTGCGAGGTGTACGCGAAGATGTCCGAGATGATCCGCATCGACGGCTGCGGCGGGTAGATGTAGGTGTTGCGGACCATGAACTCTTTGAGGATGTCGTTCTGGATGGTCCCGGCGAGCTTCTCCGGCGGTACGCCCTGCTCCTCGGCCGCGACGATGTACAGCGCGAGGACGGGCAGCACGGCGCCGTTCATGGTCATCGACACGGACATCTTGTCCAGCGGGATGCCGTCGAAGAGTTGGCGCATGTCGTAGATCGAGTCGATCGCCACGCCCGCCATGCCGACGTCGCCGGTAACCCGCGGGTGGTCGCTGTCGTAGCCGCGGTGGGTCGGCAGGTCGAAGGCGACGGACAGGCCCTTCTGGCCGGCCGCGAGGTTGCGGCGGTAGAAGGCGTTGGACTCCTCGGCGGTGGAGAAGCCCGCGTACTGGCGGACGGTCCAGGGCTGGTTGACGTACATGGTCGGGTACGGCCCGCGCAGGTACGGGGCGATGCCCGGGTAGGTCTCCAGGAAGTCCAGCCCGGCGAGGTCGGCCCCGGTGTACAGCGGCTTGACGCCGATGCCCTCGGGGGTGTCCCAGAGCAGCTCGTCGACGTCCTTGCCGGTGGACTGGCGCCAGGCGGCCCGCCACTGCTCGTCGGTGACGCCAGGGCCGCCCGTGAGGCTGCCGCCGGCGCCGTCCAGCCCGATTCCGGTGAAGTCGGGGATCATCGAGCGGCTCCGATCTGGTCCAGCAGGGAGGTCAGGACGGCGACCGCGTCGCCCCCCGCGAAGATGAACTCGTCCACGCCGTCGGGTACTTCGGCGGGTCGCCCGGCGAGCAGCACCCGTTCGGCGCCGGCCGCCTTCAGGGCGCCGGCGACCGGGGCGGCGTGCTCGGCGTACAGCGCGTCGCTGGAGCAGAGGCAGGCGACGGTCGCGCCGGAGGCCCGGAAGGCCTCGGCGAAGGCCGCCGGGTCGACGGACTCGGCCGAGACCGTCGCGATGCCGCCCGCCTGGAAGAGGTTGGCGGCGAAGGTGGTGCGCGCGGTGTGCGCGGAGGCGGTGCCGATCGAGGCGAGGAAGAGGTTCGGGCGGGCGCCGTGCGCGGCGGCGTGGGCGTCCGAGCGGTCCCGCAGCGCCTCGTAGGCCTCGGCGCGGCGCACCCGCGGCAGCCCGCCGCCGGGTGCGGCCGGGGCCGGTTCGCGGACCAGCGGCTGCTCGTCCAGGTGCGGGAACTCGCTGACGCCGGTGACGGGTTCGCGCCGCTTGGCGAGCCGTACCGAGCGCTCGGCCCAGGTCGCGGCGATCCGCTCGCCGACGAGGCCGGACTCCAGGGCGGCCCGCTGTCCGCCGGCCCGCTCGATCTCCTGGAACCAGGCCCAGGCGGCCCGGGCCAGCTCCTCGCTCAGCTGCTCGACGTACCAGGAGCCGCCGGCCGGGTCGATCACCCGGGCCAGGTGGGACTCCTCCAGCAGGATCGCCTGGGTGTTGCGGGCGATCCGGCGGGCGAAGGCGTCCGGCAGGCCGAGTGCGCTGTCGAAGGGCAGCACGGTGACGGCGTCCGCGCCGCCGACCCCGGCGGCCAGGCAGGCGATCGTGGTGCGCAGCATGTTCACCCACGGGTCGCGGGCGGTCATCATCACCCGGGAGGTGACGGCGTGCTGGCGCTGCGCCGAGGCGGCCGCACCGGCCCCCGAGACCTCGGCGACCCGGGCCCAGAGGCGGCGCGCGGCACGGAACTTGGCGATGGTGAGGAACTGGTCGCCGTCGGCGGCGTAGCGGAACTCCAGCTGGCCGAGCGCGTCGTCGACCGGGAGGCCGGCGGCGGTCAGCGCGCGCAGGTAGGCGACGCCGGTGGCCAGCGAGCAGCCCAGCTCCTGGGCGGGGGAGGCGCCTGCCTCGTGGTACGGCAGGGCGTCCACCGTGAGCGCCCGCAGGCCCGGGTACCCGTTGGCGCAGCGGGCGGCCAGCGCGGTGGCCTCGGCGAGCAGCGCCCCGGTGCGGTCGGTCCGACCGGTGCGGGCCTGGAGGCCGAGCGGGTCGGCGCCGAGGTTGCCGGCGGCGGCGCCGGGGGAGACCTCGCGCTCCTCGTACAGGTTGAACAACTGCTCGGCGGCGTCGGTGAATTCGGCGCCGGCGTCGAGCGCCACGGCGGCCAGGTCCAGGTACACGCCGGTGAGCGCCTCGGGCAGGGCGTCCACCGGGAGGCCCGCGCCGCCCAGCTCCAGCCAGAGCGAGCTCACGCCGTGCTCCAGGTCGGCCAGGACGGCCTCGTTGGCGCGCCGGCGGTCCGGGTCGGCGTGCCGCTGGCGGACGTCCCAGCCGGCCACGGCGGAGCCCTGCGGCCGGCCGCCGCGCACGAACGGCGGGAAGCCCGGGTAGCCCGGGTCGGCGTCGGTGTCCTCGGCGGTGTACAGGGGGCGTGCGCTCAGCCCGTCCTGGAGCCGGGTGGTGAGCGCCTGCTCGGCGGCGGGACCGTCCTCGGGCTGGGCACCGGACTTGCGCAGCACGCCCTGGACGAGCTGCTGCCACTGCTCTCGGTGCGCGGCCGGGAACTCGGCAGCGAGGGGGAGCCCTTCGGGCGGGACCTTCATGTGCGCAGGTTAGCGCCCGTGCGCGGGGCTGCAGGAGAGGAATCTCATGTGACCTTTCCCTCGGTTCGGCCGCTCGCGAGCACTCTCCGGGGCGGGGGGTGCCATGGCGTGCGGGGACGGCTGGCACCCGCGGCCGATAGGGGTGTCGGCAGGGGGTCGGAGGTCAGGGGGTCGGAGGCGCCGGGTGGGGTCGTCCGGGGTGTCCGCGGAGGCGGGCGGCGCGGTCATCCGAGCGCGTCGTCCGGGGGGGCGTCCGGGCCGTCGTCGGTGATCCGACCGGCGGTCGTCGGGTGGTGGGAGGTGTCCGCGGTGTCCGGAGGTGTCCGAGGTCAACGCCGATGGCACGGAACGCGATCGATGTCCTGTCATGCTGTCAAAACGTCATGATCAGGGGGATTGCGGAACCCGGCCCCTCATCTATTAAGTTACTTCGAAGAAGGTGGGCGGGGCAGCACCCCCCCGTTGCTCGTCCTGCCCGCCTTCGTCGTCCCCAGGCACCGGCCGAGCCGTCCCCCCGCTCCGCCCGGACCGTCCCGAGATTCCCCCGAAGGAGAGCGACCGCCATGGGAAAGCGCCGCAAGCCCAGCCCCCCGAGCCGGGCCCGCATGGCGGTCCTCACCACGGCCATGGCGGCCGGCGGCGCGGTCCTCGCCTCCGGTACCGCCCACGCCGAGCCGACCCCGAACCTCGCCACCGTCAAGGAGCAGGTCGACCAGCTCAACGAGGACGCCGAGCAGGCGATCGAGAAGTACAACGGCTTCCAGGCGAAGCAGCAGAAGCTCCAGGGCGAGGCCAACCAGATCCAGGAGAAGGTCGTCCGGGGCCAGGAGGCGATGAACGAGCTGCGGACCCGGCTCGGCGCGGTCGCCGCCGACCAGTACCGCACCAACGGCATCGACCCGTCGGTCCAGCTGATGCTCGACTCCGACCCGGCCGCCTACCTGGAGCGCGCCTCGGTGCAGAACCAGGTCTCCGACTCCCAGGCGAGCCTGCTCAAGCAGGCCCAGGACGAGCAGCGCAAGCTCGACCAGGACCGCGCCGAGGCCACCGCCACCCTGGCCGCGCTCGACTCGGTGGGCACGCAGCTGGCGGAGCAGAAGAAGGACATCCAGACCAAGCTGTCCCAGGCGCAGGAGATGCTGAACAAGCTCAGCGCCGAGGACCGGGCCAAGATCAACGCCCAGCAGAACGCCGAGAAGGCCAAGGCCGAGGCCCAGCAGGCCGCCGCCGCCGCGGCGAAGGACCGCGCCTCCCGCTCCGCCGACCGCCCGGACATGAACGCCCCGGTGCCGTCGGCCAGCGGCCGGGCCGGCGCCATCATCGCGTTCGCCCAGGCCCAGCTCGGCAAGCCGTACGGCTGGGGCAAGAACGGCCCCGCCACCTTCGACTGCTCCGGCCTCACCAGCCAGGCCTACCGCGCGGCGGGCGTCACCATCTCCCGGACGTCCGAGGAGCAGTGGAAGGACGGCCCGCACGTCGACCGCGCCAACCTCCAGCCCGGCGACCTGGTGTTCTTCTACGACGACCTGCACCACGTCGGCCTGTACATCGGCGACGGCAAGATGATCCACGCCCCGCGCACGGGCAAGAACATCGAGGTCCTGCCGATCTCCGTGATGCCCTACAAGGGCGCCGTCCGCCCGGCCTGACCGCGTCCGATCGCGTGCCGCGACGGCCCGCTCCCGCTTCGGCGGGGGCGGGCCGTCGTCGTCCGTGGGTGCCGTTGTCGTGTGCCCGGGGGCGGCCGGGCCGGGCCGGTCAGAGCGCGGCGAGCCGCCGCAGCACGTGCGCCGGGTCGGTGAGGCCGCAGGCCCGGCGCACGGCGGCGTCGTGGGCGGCGGCGAGGGCGTCCAGCCGGGTCAGCCGGGTGCGGCCCTGGCGGGAGAGGTGGGCGGTGATCCGACGGCGGTCCTGGTCGTCCTGGCGCCGGTAGACCCAGCCGGAGTCGGCCAGCGAGTCCACCAGCCGGCTCAGGCTCGCCTGCGGGATCAGCAGGGCCTGGGCCAGCTCGCCCATCGCGTGCCCCCGGTCGTCCGCGAGGACGCGCAGCAGCCGCCACTGGTCGACGGTGCAGTCCTCCTCGGCGAGGGCGGCGGCGAGGCCGCCGGAGAGCCTGCGGTGGGCCAGCGTGACCAGCTCGACCAGCAGCGGCTCCGGGGCGGCCGGGGGGCGCGCCGCGGCGGCGACGGTCTGCTCGGCGGCCGGGGCGGCGGTCCGGGCGGCGGGATCGCCGGGACGGCCGTCGACCCCCGGTGCGGCACCAGCTGCGGTCATCGGACCCTCCCGTTCCGGCCTTCCCCGATATCGGCGGTACGACGATACTCGCACCGTGAGCATCGAGGTGAGGGTGATCGATCCGCTCGATGCGCTGCACTCGGCTCGGGACGGGGCGGCGTTCCGGGTGGGCCTCGTCGTGCCGCAGTCCGGCCCGCTCGGGCTCACCGGCCCGTCCGCGCTGGACGGCGCGCTGCTCGCCGCGCACGAGGTCAACGCGGGCGGCGGGGTCCTCGGCCGCCCGCTGGAGCTGGTGCTGGTGGACGGCGGCGGCGCGCCGGGCCCGGTCGCCGGGGAGGTGCGGCGCCTGCTGGACGCCGGGGCGCTGGACGCGCTCGCCGGGTGCCACACCAGCGATGTGCACCGGGCGGTCGAGACCGTTGCCGCGGGCCGTCTCGCGTACGTCTTCACCCCGCCGCACGAGGGCGGCTCCCGGCTGCCCGGCGTGCTCTGCACCGGCATCGACCCGTCCCGCCAATTCGGCCCGGCGATCCAGGAGTTGACGGATCGTCACGGGATCGGCCGGTGGGCGCTGATCGGCAACGACTACATCTGGCCGCGCTCCGTCCACCGGGCCGCCGAGGGACTCGCGGCGCGGGCCGGCGCCCGGGTGGTGCTGGAGCGGCGGGTCCCCTTCGGGGCGGTCGAGGAGGCGCTCGACCCGCTGCTGGACGCGCTGCGTTCGGCCCGCGCGGACGCCCTGCTGCTCAGTCTGATCGGGCGCGACCTGGTGCAGTTCAACCGGGCGCTGCGGCGCAGCGGGCTGGACCGCGGGCTGGTGCGGCTCTCCGGCTCCCTGGAGGAGAACGGCCTGCTCGCGCTCGGCGGCGACGACACCGGGACGCTGTACGCGGCGATGCCCTCCTTCGCAACGCTGGCCGAGGAGCGCCGGCAGAGCCTCGCCGAGCGGCACCGGGCCCTGTGCGGTCCGTGGGCGCCGGTCCTGGACGCCTACGCGGTGGGCCTGTACGAGGGCCTGCGCCTGCTCGCCGATCTGGCGGCCCGTCGGGCCCTGGCCCCGGACGGCCTGCTGGCGGCCGCGGGCCGGCTGCTGCACGGCGGGGCCGCGGGCCGGGCGCCGATCCACCTCGCCCGCGCCGAGGGCCTCGGCTTCGCCGTCCTGCCCCGGTAGGTCAAGCCGGCTCCGGGCACTCCGTTCTCGTCAGGTGGAATGTCGGAACGAAACCCTTCCATCTGGAAATAGTTCCCTCTACAGTCTCCCCACACCCCTCGCAGGGTCGTCACGGAGAGAGAGCACCATGGCCGACACACCCGCACCCCAGGGCATCGAGAGCTACGGCTATCAGCAGGAACTGCGCCGTTCGCTCGGCTTCACCGACCTGCTCGTCTACGGGCTGGTGTTCATGGTGCCGATCGCACCGTTCGGCATCTTCGGCGGCGTCTTCCAGGGCTCCGGCGGCATGGTCGCCCTGGCCTACGTCCTCGGCATGGTGGCGATGATGTTCACCGCCCTGTCGTACGCCCAGATGTCCCGGGCCTTCCCGATGGCCGGCTCGGTCTACACCTACGCGGGCCGCGGCATCGCCGCCCCGGTCGGCTTCCTGTCCGGCTGGATGATCCTGCTCGACTACGTGCTGGTGCCCGGGCTGCTGTACCTGATCGCCGGTGTCGCGATGAACTCGCTGGTGCCGTCGATCCCGGTCTGGCTCTGGCTGATCGGCTTCGTGCTGCTCAACACCGTGGTCAACTACCTGGGCATCGAGACCACCAACCGGGTCAACAAGGCGATGCTGATCGGCGAACTCGTCGTGCTGGCCCTGTTCGTGGTGGTCGGCGTGATCGCCCTGGCCAACGGCAAGGGCCGGGGCTTCGACTTCACACCGCTGTACAACGGGCACACCTTCTCGTGGAGCCTGGCCTTCGGGGCGGTCTCGATCGCGGTGCTCAGCTTCCTGGGCTTCGACGGCATCTCCACCCTCTCGGAGGAGAACCGGGACTCCGCCAAGGCCATCGGCCGGTCCATGGTCGCCGCGCTGCTGCTCGCGGGCACACTGTTCATCGTGCAGACCTGGGTCGCCTCGCTGCTGGTCGCCGACCCCGACGCGCTGATCCGGGACGGCGATCCGAACGGCACCGCCTTCTACGACGCGGCCCGCACCGCCGCCGGCGGCTGGCTCGCCACACTGACCGCCGCCTCCACCGCCGTGGCCTGGGGCTTCGCCAACTCGCTGGTCGCCCAGGCGGCCACCTCCCGGCTGCTGTACGCGATGGCCCGCGACCGCCAGCTGCCCGCCTTCCTGGCCCGGATCCACCCCACCCGCCGGGTGCCGGTCAACGCGACCCTGCTGACCGCCGGGATCTCGCTGGTGCTCGGCCTCTACACGGCCTCGCGCGAGGACGGCATCACCCTGCTGAGCACCCTGGTCAACTTCGGTGCGCTGTCCACCTTCCTGGTCCTGCACGTCGCCGTGGTCGTCCACTACCTGGTCCGCAAGCGCAGCAAGGACTACTGGCGGCACCTGATCGCCCCGGCGCTCGGCTTCGCGATCCTCGCGTACGTGGTGGTCAACGCCAACATCGCCGCCCAGCGGCTCGGGTTCGTCTGGCTGCTCGTCGGCGGGATCGTGCTCGCCGGGCTGGTGGCGACCGGGCGCAGGCCCCGGCTGGCCGTCGCCGAGACCGAGGCCGATGCTGAGGCCGCGGCCACCGGTGCCACTGCCGCGAACGCCACCGCCACGAACACCACCGCCACGAACACCACTGCCGCGAACAGCACCGCCATGAACAGCACCCCCGCCGAGGAGAAGCAGTGAGCCTGCCCGAGACCGTCCGGCTGTCCCCGACCCCGGAGGACTACGCCTACACCTTCGGCGGCCGCGCCCCGCTGGTCACCGTCCAGCCGGGCACCGTCGTCGAGTTGACCACCGAGGACTGCTTCGGCGGCAAGGTGCGCGGCACCGGGGACCTGCCCAGCCAGGTGTGCGTCTTCCCCTACCTCAACCCGGTCACCGGCCCGATCGCGGTGGCGGGCGCCGAGCCCGGGGACGTCCTCGCGGTGCACTTCGCGGAGATCACCCCGGCCCGGGAGTACGGCGTCTCCAGCACCTTCCCGCACTTCGGCGCGCTGACCGCGACCCACACCACCGCGATGCTGCACGCGCCGCTGGAGGAGCGGGTCTGGGTCTACGAGCTGGACGCCAAGGCGGGCGTCTGCCGGTTCCGGGCCCGCAACAGCGGGTTCACGGTGGACCTGCCGCTCGACCCGATGCACGGCACGGTCGGTGTCGCCCCGGCGGCCGGCGAGGTGCTGGCCTCGATCACCCCGGGCGCGCACGGCGGCAACCTGGACACCCCCGAGATGCGGGCCGGCACCACCGCCTACTTCCGGGTCAACGTCGAGGGCGGCCTGCTCGCCATCGGTGACGGCCACGCCCGCCAGGGCGAGGGCGAGGTGTGCGGCACGGCGGTGGAGGCGGCGATGCGCACCACCGTGATCGTCGACCTGGTCAAGGGCGGGGGACCGGCCTGGCCCCGGCTGGAGAACGACGACTTCCTGATCAGCACCGGCTCCGCCCGTCCGCTGGAGGACGCGTTCCGGATCAGCCAGCACGACCTGGTCGGCTGGACCGGCGACCTGCTCGGCCTGGACCAGCTGGACGCCTACCAGCTGGTCAGCCAGGCCGGGTTGGCCCCGGCGGCGAACGTCTGCGACACCAACTACACGATGGTCGCCAAGCTGCCGAAGACCCTGCTCGGCCGGGCCCACGCCTACGACGGGCTGCACGACCGGCTGCGCCGGACGGCGGAGGCGTACCTGCGGCACCGCTGACGACGAGGCGCCGCCGGCAACGCGGGCCCGGGCGCGCCGGTTCAGGCGCGCGGGTCAAGGCCACGGCAAATCCCACGAACCCCCACCCCCCACCCCCACCCGGGGCCCGTCGGCACCCCCACGCCGACGGGCCCACGGGGGCGTGTTCGGGGACGGATCCGAGCGCGAGGACTACCCGGCCTCCCGGGACCTCGCGTGTTCGAGGGCGGCGAGCAGGGCCGAGGCCTCCGCCCCGCTGATCCGGTCGACGAAGTGGAGCAGCGCGCCCGCCCGGTCGGGTGTGGTCTCCAGCGCCCGGTGCATCAGCCGGGCGGTGTACTCCTCGCGGGTGCAGCTCGGCCGGTACACCCAGGCGCGGCCGACCTTGTCGCGGCGCAGCCAGCCCTTGGTGTGCAGGATGTCCGCGACCGTGGTGACGGTGGTGTACGCGACGGCCCGGTCCCGCTGGAGGTCGTCGACGACCTCGCGCACCGTGGCGGGCCGGTCCCAGGACCAGAACCGGTCCATGATCTCGGCCTCCAGGTCCCCGAACCCCCGCAGCACCGCCCTCTACTCCCTCTGCTCCCTCGCCGAACCGGACGCCGACGCCCTTGGCCCGCCGGATCGCGGCCCATGGTACGGCGAGCGCCGGGCGCCCGCCCCCGGGTGAGGGGGACGGACGCCCGGCGCGTAGCGGTCGGTGCCCGGGTGGTGCCCAAGCGGTGTCAGCCGGTGGTCGGTACGTGTGCAAGACGTGTCCGAGGCCGACGGGGCCGTCAGGACAGCCGCCGCCCGAGCGGGATGCGGGAGCGGGTGAACAGCGCCGCGAGCAGCCCCGCGACCACCGGCAGCACCAGCACGATCAGCAGCAGCTCGCCCCAGGGCGCGGTGATCAGCGCCGGCTTGGCCCCGAACCCGCTGGCCCGGGACTTCAGCAGCCCCACCGCCGGCACGAACCCGTTGACCGCCCCGAGCAGCGCGCCCAGCAGGGCGATCAGGGTGCACTGGAGGCCCGCCATGCTCCGCCGGATCCGCGGCGGCGCGCCGACCGCGGCCAGGGTGGCCTGGTCCTGCCGGGAGTCGGCGGCCGCCAGGCCGGTGGCGATCCCGGCCGCGCCGAGCACGACCAGCGCGGCGAAGCCGGTGAGCGCCAGGCTGAGCGCGTCGCCCGTGGGCTGGTAGCCGCGCTCCACCTCCAGGGTGGCGAAGCGGTCCAGCCGGACGGCGGCCGCCGCGGCGCGCTGCTGGGCCTTGCGGTCGGGCGGGGTGGCGGGCAGCCAGACCGAGCCGGACGGCCGGGACGTGAGCCCGAGTGCGGGCAGCGCGGAGGGCAGCGCCAGGCCCTGGGCGAAGTCGGCGGCGGCCGGGTTGTCGACCAGCACCGCGTCGACCGGGACCTCCTGGACGTCCGGCTTGGGCACCTCGCCGGGCTGCAGCGGAGCGCCGCCCCCGCCGCGCAGGACCATCACGGCCTTGCCGTCGGCGCCCACCAGGGACCGGTCGAAGACCAGCAACTTACCGGCGGCCAGCGCCTGTTCGGCGGCCGGGTCGTGGACGGCGAACAGGTTGTGCAGCACGGTGACGTCACCGGCGGCGATGTGCGGCGGCGAGCCCAGGCCGCGGCGCTCCGGCGGGCCCTGGAGCTGGACGACGCTGGAGCAGTTGTCGCAGAAGCGGTACTCCACCTGACCGAGGTCGCCGCGCGGGCCGAGCCCGGACAGCTGCTTCTCCAGCTCGGCCCGCTCCTCGGTGAGCCGGGGCCCGTCGACGTACGTCATCAACTGGACGGCGCCGTACGGGGCCTGCGGCCGGTAGTCGCGCCGGTCCTCGGCGTCGGTGCTGGTGGAGTAGACGCCGATGGCGACGGCGCCGGCCACCGCGGCCATCACCGCGGCCACCGCCGGAGCGGTGCGCGAGCGGTGCCGGGCGGCGTCGCGCAGCGCCAGCCGGGGGCCGAGCGGCAGCCGCCCGGCGGCCCGGCCGATCAGGGCGACCAGCATCGGGGTGCACAGCAGCAGGCCGATCTCGGCGGTCACCGAGCCGCCGAGCACGGTGAGCGTACGGGTGTCGTAGCCGCCCGCGCCCGGCTGGTCGCGCTTCACGGCGCCCGCGCCGTACATCGCGAGCACGGCGCCGAGGACGAGCAGTCCCAGGCCGGCGAAGGTGACCAGCCGGCTGGGGGCACGGACGGTGTCCCGGCCGGTCAGGCCGGCGGTGACGCTGCGCCGGGCGGCCTGCAGCGCGGGCAGCGCGGCGGCGAGCAGCGCGGTGAACAGGCCGATCCCGGCGATCGCGAGGAGGTCCAGCGGCGGCACGGCGAAGTGGCCGAAGCGCACGCCGCCGAACTGCTCGATCCGCGGCCGCAGCAGGGCGACCACCGCGGTGCCGAGCACCACGCCGACCACCGCCCCGGTCGCGCCGAGGACGACGCCGCCGCCGAGCACCACCGCGCCGACGTGGGCCCGGCTCCCGCCGGCCGCGCCGAGCAGGGCGAGCTGGCGGCGCGAGCGGCGGGCGCCGACCGCGAAGGCGGGCCCGGCGAGCAGCGCGATCTCCAGCAGCGCCATGCCGCTGACGACGGCGACGACCATCTTGGTGTTGTTGGCGGCCGTCGGGTCGTGGTAGCGGTACGCGTCGCGGTAGTAGGGGACGGCCTGCTCGGGCGGCGGGGCGATCGCCACCGAGCGCGCGGTCAGGGTGTAGCCGTGGGCATTGAACCGCTGGACGGCGGCCCAGTCGAGGGAGGCCCCGGACGGCAGCCGGACCAGCCAGCCGGACCGGGTGGCCGAGGGCTTCTCCGCGACGGGCCCGCCGGCCGCCAGCGCGGTGTTCAGCGGCTCGATCAACTCGCCGGGCCGGGCGACGAGTTCGACCCGTCCCAGCTCGCTCGGGTGCTCCACCACGCCGGTGATGGTGTAGGTGGTGCGCTCCAGGCCCTGGAGGGTGGTGGTGGCGCCGGTCTTGAGCCCGGAGCGGTCCAGGAAGGCCCGGGTGACGGCGACTTCGTGCGGGGCGCTCGGGGCGCGGCCCTCGACCAGGTCGAGCCGGCCGCGCCAGATCGGGTCGCCGAGGTCGGCCTCGGTGGTGAGGGTACGGACCAGGCCCTCGGGCGAGTCCGCGCCGGCCTCCGGCCCGGGCCGGGCCGGGGTGAGCGCGCTGCCGGGCGGCAGCAGCGCGGCGACCAGGGCGGCCGGGTCGGTGCTCGCGCCCTTCTCCTGCTCGGCCGTCGGCTTGTCGCCGGGGCGGGCCGGGACGGTGAAGGCACCGTCCTCGGCGATCGGGGCCTGCTCGACCGGTGTGCCCGGGGCGAGCGAGGTGACCAGGGCGTCCGCGCCGCCCACCACCCGCTCGACCCGTTCGGCCGGGGTCAGCTGCCCGCTGCGGTGGACCACGTCGGCGCCGGTGACGCCGAGCACGGGCAGCGCGATCATGGCGGCGATCAGCGCGCTGCGGCCCTTGGCGCGCAGCGCGTCGCGGCGGGCGATGCGCAGGGCGACCCGCCAGGCTCCGAGCCTCACTGCGCCACCTCGCCGACCGCACGGGACGGGTGCACCGCGGCGAGGCGGGCGGAGGAGCGGCGGCCGGGGGCCTCCGAGGCGACCGCGCCGTCCCGCAGGTGGACCACCCGGTCCGCCCAACTGGCGTGGGCCGCCTCGTGGGTGACCATCATCGCGGCGGCGCCGGCGTCGCAGCGGGCGCGCAGCACGGCGAGCACCGCCTCGCCGGTGGCCGAGTCGAGGGCGCCGGTCGGCTCGTCGGCGAGCACCAGCCGGCGCTCGCCGATCAGGGCGCGGGCGATGGCCACGCGCTGCTGCTGGCCGCCGGACATGTCGTCGGGGAAGCGGTCGGCGAGCTCGCCGATGCCCAGCTCCTCCAGTGCGGCCAGCGCCTCCCGGCGGGCCCGGCGGCCCGGGACGCCGTCGAGTTCGCGCGGCAGCGCGATGTTCTCGGCGGCGGTCAGGGCCGGGATCAGGTTGTAGTCCTGGAACACGTACCCGATCGAGCGCCGCCGGAGGTCGGCGAGCCGGCCGCGGCCGAGGCCGCCGAGGGCGACCCCCTCCACCAGCACCTCGCCGTCGCTGGGCTGGTCCAGCCCGCCGGCCAGGGTCAGCAGGGTGGACTTCCCGGAGCCGGACGGGCCCATGACGGCGACGAACTCGCCCGGGTGGACGGCCAGGTCGATGCCGCGCAGGGCGTGCACCTCGGCGGCGCCCCGCCCGTGCACGCGGGTGACGTTGGCCAGGCGCAGGACGGGTGCGGGCCGGTTCGGATCGGTGTGGGACACACTTCCCCCTCGTGAGCTGCTCAACTGCATATGTCGGTGAACTATATATGTCGGAGGACGTGACGCAAGGCGGGCCGGTTCCCGGACGGCGGTGATCGGGTTCGGTCAAACTTCTACAAAGCTGTCGAGGAAGAGCGGGAAACCCCTGCCCCGGTCGTTCGGAGGCGGTCTATGCTCGGGACGGCTCACGGCTCCGGAGGCGCCCGAGACCCCCGATGCGCCGACGCGCCGTCACATCGTCCGGGGCCGACCGCACGGCCGGCCCCCGCGCCCTGCGCGCCTCCCCGCCGACCACCGTGGCGATGGCCATCATCGAGGTCGCCCGGCCTGCCGGGAGCATCGACCGCGTGCCACCGTCCGTCCCCCTCCTCCCGTGAAGGAGGTGCCGTCGTGCACACCCTGACCACCGTCGACTTCCTGGTACGGCTCGCCACCGGCGTCGCCTGCGGCGCGCTGATCGGCGTCGAACGCCAGTGGCGGGCCCGGATGGCCGGCCTGCGCACCAACGCCCTGGTCGCCGCCGGCGCCACCCTGTTCGTGCTCTACAGCGAGGCCGTCGGCGACGCCGGCAGCCCCACCCGGGTCGCCTCCTACGTCGTCTCCGGCATCGGCTTCCTCGGCGGCGGCGTCATCCTGCGCGACGGCGCCGGCGTACGCGGCCTCAACACCGCCGCCACACTGTGGTGTTCGGCCGCCGTCGGGGTCCTCGCCGCCTCCGGCAAACTGCGGTTCGCCGTCCTCGGCACACTCGCCGTCCTCGTCGTCCACCTGGTCCTGCGCCCGGCCGGCCGACTCCTCGACCGGGCCCCGCAGGCCGGCAGCGACCCCGACTCCACCACCCGCGCCACCGTCCACCTGGAATGCGACCGCAAGTCCGAGACCCACATCCGGGCCCTGCTGCTCCAGGCCCTCGCCGGCTCCGGGCTCTCCCCGACCGGCCTGCGCGCCCGCCGCACCGACAACGGCGACGCCACCAGCCTGCGGGCCACCGTCGCGATCACCGGGCAGGTCGCCCCGGCGCTCGAACAGGTCGTCACCCGGCTGTCCTTGGAGCCCGGCGTACGCGACCTGCACTGGCACCTGGAGGACGAGCCGGAGGACCCCGGCAACCCGGCGCTCGCCTGACGGGCGGCGCGGACGTACCGTCACCACCCGGACCGCGTCGCCGGACCGTGTCACCGGACCGCGTCACCCGGACCGGGTCACCCGAACCCCCGCCCGAACCGACTGGAGGCAGGATGCAGACCCCCGATCCCGAGCACGGGCCGCTGGTGCCGATGCTGCTGGTGCTGACCGTGGTCACCGGAGTGGTGGACGCGGTCAGCTACCTCGAACTCGGCCACGTCTTCGTCGCCAACATGACCGGCAACGTGGTGTTCCTCGGCTTCGCCCTGGCCGGCGCGGCCAACCTCTCCGCCACCGCCTCGCTGGCCGCCCTCGCCGCCTTCCTGCTCGGCGCCCTGGCCGGCGGCCACCTCGCCCGCCGCCTGCCCGGCCACCGCGGGCACCTGCTGACCGCCGCCGTCGCCGTCCAGTCGGCGCTGGTCGCGGCGGCCACCGTGCTGGCGGCCGTGGCCGGCCACACCTCCGAGCCGGCCCGCTACACCCTGATCGGGCTGCTCGGCTTCGCCATGGGCGGCCAGAACGCGGTGGTCCGCGCCCTGAAGGTCCCCGACCTCACCACCACCGTGCTGACCATGACCATCACCGCCCTCGCCGCCGACCGCACCGGCCCCCGCCGGCTGGCCTCCGCCGTCTGGATGTTCGCCGGCGCCCTCCTCGGCGCCCTCCTGGTCCTTCACGCCGACATCCCGCTGGCCCTGGCCCTGGCCCTCGCGCTGCTCCTCGCCGTCGCGGCCCTCACCCACCGCGCCGCCAGGGCCGTCCCCGCCCCCGCCTGGACCCACCCGCGCTGACCGGGCGTCCGGTGATCCGCCGCCCGCCCGCGACCGGCGCCCGGCACGGACGGTGTCGAACCCCCGCTCTCCCCAGGGGGTTTCGGGCTGCCGGCCGGTGGCCCTCGGCCCGGACGGCGTTCCGGGCGGCCTCGACCTCCGGCGACCGGCCGGGGTGACCGGCTCAGTCCTCGCTGCGGTGCCCGGCGCGGCCGCTCCAGAGGGGTTCGAGGCGCTCCCACTCGGTGCTCCAGGCGGCCTCCGCCCGGCGGTCGAGCGCCTGGAGGCGCAGGCGGAGGGCGAGGGCGAGCAGGGCCAGCAGGACGAGGAGGGCGCCGGCGCCGGTGCAGGCGGCGGAGACGGCGAGGGCCACCCGGTCGGCCGGGGCGACGGAGACGGTCCCGGCCGCGTCGACCCAGACGGGGATCCGGCTGCCGGTGACGGCGGAGTGCGGGGCCTGGACGGTGCCGTGGCGCGGGCTGCCGTCGGGGGCGGTCCAGTCCGCGTCGACGTCCACCTGGTTGCTGTAGCCGCCGGCGAAGCGGCTGCCGGTGGCGGTGGTGCGGTCCGGGACGCCGCCGACCACGGCGTCGACCTGCTGCAGCCGCCCGCGGTCGGCGTCGGCCCGGTGCGCGGTGGCGCGGTAGAGGAGCAGCGAGCCGCCCGCGCACAGGGCGAGGGCGAGCACCGCGCCGAGCACGGCGGACAGCCAGGCGCGGGCGCGGGAGCGGTCGAGGGGGCGGGCGAGCGGCTCGTGCCGGGCACCGAGTGCCCGCCGCAGCCGCCGGCCGGTGCGCCGCGGGAGCGACGCGGGCAGGGCCGGACGGGGAGTGCTGGACACGGTGAGGGCTCCTCAGGGGCGCGGGGACGCTGGGCGGTTACGCCCCAATGTCCACCCGGCGGCCCCCCGCGCACAAGAGTCGTGCGCGTTCGGAGGACCGCCGGTACCTGCCGGTCAGGGCCGGTCGGCCCAGTGGCCGGGACGTTCGGCCCTCGGCATCCGCACCCGGTCCGGGCAGGCTGGGGTGTGGCGGCGTCCTCCCGGTGCTTGGGCGCGGCCGTGGCCCGGTCGGCCGTGGGGGCGCCGGGCCGAGGTACGGGGCAGGGGGTGGTCGTGGGGCCACCCCCTGCCTGTGCCGTGTCCGGCTCCGGCCCGTTCTCCGCCCTTTCCTCGCCGATGAACTGACGATGTCCCAGGTCGGGGCCATATTCTGCCCAGATATACACTCGGGGTATACGCCGGGTGTATGTTTCCCCCATGAGTGTTCCTTTGACCCTTCTGGGGCTGCTGGAGCGAGAGCCGAGCCACGGCTACGACCTCAAGCGCGACTACGACGCCCTCTTCGGCCGCGGCAAGCCCCTTCCGTACGGCCAGGTCTACTCGACCCTCGGCCGGCTGGCCCGCGACGGCAAGGTGGTGGCCGGCGAGGCGGAGCCCGGCGACGGGCCCGAGCGCAAGCGGTACGTCATCACCGAGACCGGGGCGACCGAGTTCGAGACCTGGCTCCAGGAGCCGGTCGCGCCCGAGCCCAACCTCCAGTCCGTGCTGTTCACCAAGGTGGTGCTGGCCCTGATGCTGGGCCGGGACGCCGAGCACTACCTGGACACCCAGCGCGCCGCCCACCTGCGCCGGATGCGCGAGCTCACCGAACTGCGCCGCACCGGAGCCCTGGTGGACGCCCTGCTCGCCGACCACGGCCTGTTCCACCTGGAGGCCGACCTGCGCTGGATCGACCTCACCGCCGCCCGCCTGGACGCGCTCGCCGCGGAGGTGAACGCGTGACCGCCGTGATCGAGGCCCGGGACATCGCCCTCGCCTTCGGGGAGACCCCCGCCCTGCGCGGGGCCAGCCTGTCCGTCCAGGCCGGCGAGGTGCTCGCCATCATGGGCCCCAGCGGCTCCGGCAAGTCGACGTTACTGCACTGCCTGGCCGGCATCCTGGTGCCCGACGCGGGGGAGGTGCTGTTCGACGGGCAGCGCCTGGACACCATGCCGGAGGCCCGGCGCAGCGCCCTGCGCCGGGACAGGTTCGGCTTCGTCTTCCAGTTCGGCCAGCTGGTGCCGGAGTTGACGGCCGAGGAGAACGTCGCGCTGCCGCTGCTGCTGAACGGCGTGCGCCGCTCCGCCGCGCTGGCCCAGGCCCGTCCCTGGTTCGCCCGGCTCGGCCTGGACGGCATGGAGCAGCGCCGCTCCGGCGAGTTGTCGGGCGGTCAGGCACAGCGGGTCGCGCTGGCCCGCGGCCTGGTGGCCCGGCCGCGGGTGCTGTTCGCCGACGAGCCGACCGGCGCGCTGGACTCGCTGACCGGCGAGCAGGTGATGGAGCTGATGGTCGTCTCCGCCAAGGAGCAGGGCACCACCGTCATCCTGGTCACCCACGAGGCCCGGGTCGCCGCGTACGCGGACCGCGAGGCGGTCGTCCGCGACGGCCGGGCCCGGACGCTCTCGGCCGGCGCCGGAACGGTGGCCCCGTGATCGCCTTCTCGCTCCGGCTGGCCGTCAGCGGCGGCCGGGAGGCGGTGGCCCGGCTGCTGATGATCGCGGCGGCGGTCGCGGTCGGCGTGGGGCTGCTGCTCTCGACCTTCGCCGGCGTGAGCGCGATCGACCGGGCCAACGAGCGGCAGCTCTGGATGAACACGGGCGTCAAGGGCGCGACCGCGGCCACCTCGGCGGACCCGCTCTGGTGGGGCGCCCGGATGGACTACTACCGGGGGAGGACCGTCTTCCGGGCCGATGTCGCCCCGACCGGTCCCGCCTCGCCGCTGCCGCCCGGCCTGAGCCGGCTGCCCGGGCCCGGCGAGTACTACGCCTCGCCCGCGCTGGAGAAGCTGCTGCGCGACACCCCGGCCGTCGAACTGGGCGACCGCTTCCCCGGACGGCAGGTCGGCACCCTCGGCGAGGACGGGCTGCCCTCCCCGGACACCCTGGCGCTGGTCGTCGGCCGCACCGCGGACGAGGTCAAGGCCCTGCCGAGGGCCACCACCGTCACCAGCCTCGCCACCGTCCTGCCCCACGACTGCGAGTACGACTGCTACGGCGCGGGCGTGCACGGCGACGCGATGGTCCTGGTGCTCACCGTGGTCGCCGCCGCGCTGATCTTCCCGGTGCTGGTCTTCATCGGCACCGCGACCCGGCTCTCCGCCGCCACCCGGGAGCAGCGCTACGCCGCGATCCGCCTGGTGGGCGCGACGCCCGGCCAGGTGTCGGTGATCTCGGCGGTGGAGTCCACCCTGGCCGCGGTGATCGGTACGGCCCTCGGCTTCGGCCTGTTCGCCGCGCTGAAACCGGTGGTGGCCGACGTGCCGTTCACCGGCGACCGCTTCTTCGCCTCCGACCTGAGCCTGACCCTGCCGCAGGCGGCCGGGGTGGTGCTGGGCGTGCCGGTGGCGGCCGCGCTCGCCGCCCGGCTCGCGCTGCGCCGGGTCACCGTCTCGCCGCTCGGGGTCTCCCGCAGGGTCACCCCGAAGCCGCCGAGCGCCTGGCGGCTGGCACCGCTGGTGGCCGGCCTCGCCGAACTCGGCTACTTCGTGGGCAACCGCCCGGAGACCACCGACGGGCAGTCCACGGCCTACCTGACCGGTTTCGTGCTGGTGATGCTCGGGCTGGTGGTCTCGGGGCCGTGGCTGACCATGGCCGCGGCCCGGGCGGTGGCCCGGCGCACCCGCCGTCCGGCCGCCCTGATCGCGATGCGCCGCCTGGCGGACGACCCGGGGGCGGGCTTCCGGTCGGTCGCCGGCGTGGTGCTGGCGCTGTTCGTGACCACCGCGACCCTGGCCATCATGAGCACCATCAACGCGAACCAGGGCATGCTCAACGGCGCCCCCGAGGTGCGCAAGGCGATCGTGGACGCCCCCTTCGGCAACCGGAACGACGCGGCCCTGCTGCCGTCGGTGTCCGATCGCGTGCTGGCCCGGGCGCGGGCCGTCCCCGGGTTCCAGGGGATCGCCCTGGTGCACGAGGACCCGGCCGGTACGGGCCAGCGGAGCGGGCGGGGCATCGTGCCCGGCCTGGTGAGCTGCGCGGACCTCGCGCAGATCCCCGTGGTCGGCCACTGCGCTCCCGGCGCCGCCGTCGCGGCCGTCGACCCCTACCAGCTGGTCGGCCTGGTGGACGCCTCCGACCGCGAGTGGCCGGCCGCACCGGTCTCCGCGGCCGAGGCGGCCGGGCTCCCGGTGCGGATGCTCTACGCGACCACCGACGGCTCCAAGGCGGCCAAGGAACAGCTGCGGACCCTGTTCATGAAGGAGTTCCCGCACTACGAGGCGAGGCTGGCCGAGGACTGGTCCTCCGCCGGGCAGAAGAAGCTCCAGGGCTGGCGGCAGCTGGCGAACGTGGTGCTGCTGACCACCCTGCCGATCGCCGGGTGCAGCCTCGCGGTGAGCGTGGTGGCCGGACTGTCCGACCGCCGGCGGCCGTTCGCGATGCTGCGGCTGACAGGCGCACCGCTGCGGCTGCTGCGCAGGGTGGTCGGACTGGAGAGCGCGCTGCCGCTGCTGGTGGTCTCGGCGCTCGCGATCGGGACGGGCTTCGCCGCGGCGGCGATGTTCCTCAAGGCGCAGAAGGACTACGACCTGGTGTCCCCGGGCCCGGCGTACTACGGGCTGACCGGTTTCGGGCTGGCCGCCTCGCTCGGGATCATCGCCTCGACGCTGCCGCTGCTGAAGCGGATCACCGGACCGGAGGCGGCCCGCAACGGCTGAGCGCCGTCAGGCGGTCGGCTGCCCCGTCACCCGTTCCAGCGGGCGACGGGGTAGCCGTGCGTTCCGGCCAGCAGCCGCGGGGACAGCCGCGGCAGCCAGCTGCCGAGCACCAGCGCGGACGGGTAGAACATCGGCTCGGGCAGCGCGTCCACCGGGACGCGCTCCCAGCCGCCGCACGCGTGCGGCTCGGTGACCACGGCCTCGGCCAGGCTCGGCGGCGCCAGCACGGCGGCCGTCAGCCGGGGCCGGCCGAGCTCGTGGTCGAGGTGGACGGCGAGCACCCGCATCTCCTCGGCGGGCAGCACGATGCCGGTCTCCTCGGCGAGTTCGCGGGCCGCGGTCCGCTCGAAGGACTCGCCGAGGTCGACCTTGCCGCCGGGCAGGCTCCAGGTCGGCGGTTCGCCGGCCGTGGTCCGGCGGCCGATCAGCACCCGGCCGTCGCCGGTGGGCACGATGACCCCGGCGCCGAGCAGCGGCGCGGTCGGCGGGACCGGCGCGGCGGGCGCGGCCGGCCCGGCGGGTCCGGTGGGCGCGGTCGGTCCGGTCGGCCCGGACGGTGCGGTGCTCAACTCGCCATCCCCTTCGGCTGGTTACCAGTTGGAGCGGTCGTAGTCCTTGAGGAAGCAGCCGTACAGGTCCTCGCCCGCCTCGCCGCGCACGATCGGGTCGTACACCCGGGCCGCGCCGTCGACCAGGTCGAGCGGGGCGTGGAAGCCCTCGTCGGCGAGGCGCATCTTGTCCGGGTGCGGCCGCTCGTCGGTAATCCAGCCGGTGTCGACGGCGGTCATCAGGATGCCGTCGGACTCGAACATCTCCTGCGCGCTGGTGCGGGTGAGCATGTTGAGCGCGGCCTTGGCCATGTTGGTGTGCGGGTGGCCGGCGCCCTTGTAGCCGCGCGAGAAGACGCCCTCCATCGCGGAGACGTTGACCACGTACTTGCGGCGGGACGCGGAGGCGGCCATCGCCGGGCGCAGCCGGCTGATCAGGATGAACGGCGCGGTGGAGTTGCAGAGCTGGACCTCCAGCAGCTCCATCGGGCCGACCTCGCTGACGGTCTGCACCCAGCTGTTGGTGTCCGCGAGGTCGGGCACCAGGCCGCCGGCGTCGATCGCGGTGCCGGCCGCGATCCGGTCGGGCGTCGCGGAGCCGGTGACCAGGGCGAGCGAGGTGACGTCCTCGGCGGTGATCCGCTGCGTGTCGCCGCCCGCCTGGTGGGGGAGGGCGGGCAGGTCGACGCTGCCGCTGCCGAAGCGGCCGATGGTGGTGGCCTGGGGCAGCTCGCCGGCCGGCAGCGGGGCGGACTCGGCGTTGACCAGCTCGCGGTAGGACTCCGGCGGGCGGCGCACGGTCTGCGCGGCGTTGTTGATCAGGATGTCCAGCGGGCCGTCGGCGGCGACCTCGTCGGCCAGGGCCATCACCTGGGCCGGGTCGCGCAGGTCGATGCCGATGATCTTGAGGCGGTGGATCCACTCGGCGCTGTCCGGCATCGCCGTGAAGCGGCGGATCGCGTCGTTGGGGAAGCGGGTGGTGATGGTGGTGTGGGCGCCGTCGCGCAGCAGCATCAGCGCGATGTACATCCCGATCTTGGCCCGGCCGCCGGTGAGCAGCGCGCGCTTGCCGGTGAGGTCGGCGCGGGCGTCCCGGCGGGAGCGGTTCTTGACCGCGCAGTCCTGGCAGAGGTTGTGGTAGAAGGCGTCGACCTCGATGTACCGCTGCTTGCAGGTGTAGCAGGAGCGCGGACGCTCCAGGATGCCCGCGATCTCGGTGGTGGTGACGGTGGTCAGGCCGAAGGCGCCGGCCGTCTCGTCGTCGATCCGGGTGGGCGCACCGGTGGCGGTACGGGCGGTGACCTCGCGGTCGTTGGCGGTCTTGCGGGCCCGGGTCTCCTGGCGGCGGCGCTGCTTGAGGGTGCGGAATATGCCGCCGACGGCCTTGCGGACGGTGATCGCGTCCGGGTGGTCCACGTGCAGCTCGTCGAGCTCGGCCAGCACCTCCAGGCAGAGCCGCAGCCGCTCGGGGTCGAGGCCGGGACCGAAGTCGATCTCCTCCTCGGCGCCCTCGACCGGGTCCTGGCCGAGGTCCGTCCGCCCGGTGCCCGTCTGCTCGATGCCCGCCTGTCGGAGGTCCGTCTGGTCGATGTCCGTCTGACCGATGCTCACGCCTGCTGCCGCTTTCCCGATTCGCCACGCCCACACGCGTGAAGCCAAGCCCCTTACCGCGTGAATGCTACGGGAGCGGTCCGGACCGGGGCGAAAAGCCGACGTCGGAGGGGGTCTTTGGATGATCCTCCATGTCTACGCGCGGAGTATTGATCACGGTTTGTACGCAGCCCCAGCAATGCCCGTCGAACTGGCTTTTGCCCCCACCCTCACGGAGAATCGAACGCTGGGTGCCGGGCGCCCGAGTGCGCTCCGGCGGCATCGCCGCAACCGCACCCGAGGTGTATCCCCCCAGCCAGAGAGCCCTCCTTCATGCGCTTCCTGAACGACCTCAAGCCCTCGTACGACCTGACGTACGACGACGTCTTCATGGTCCCCAGCCGTTCCGCCGTGGGCTCCCGGCAGGGCGTCGACCTCTCCTCGAACGACGGCACCGGCACCACCATCCCGCTGGTCGTGGCCAACATGACCGCCATCGCCGGCCGCCGGATGGCCGAGACCGTCGCCCGCCGCGGCGGCCTGGTCGCCATCCCGCAGGACATCCCCACCGAGGTCATCGCCGAGGTCGTCTCCTGGGTCAAGCAGCGCCACCTGGTGTTCGACACCCCGATCACGCTCGCCCCCGGCGCCACCGTGGCCGAGGCGCTCTCGCTGCTGCCCAAGCGCGCGCACGGCGCCCTCGTGGTGGTCGAGGACGGCAAGCCCGTCGGCGTGGTCACCGAGTCCGACTGCCAGGGCGTGGACCGCTTCACCAGCCTGGCCGACATCATGTCCCGCGAACTGCTGCTGCTGGACGAGGGCATCGACCCGCGGACCGCCTTCGAGAAGCTCACCGAGGCGCACCGCAAGCTCGCCCCCGTCGTGGACGGCGAGGGCCGACTGGTCGGCATCCTCACCCGCAAGGGCGCGCTGCGCGCCACCCTGTACACCCCGGCCGTGGACGAGGCCGGCAAGCTGCGGATCGCCGCCACCGTCGGCATCAACGGCGACGTCGCGGGCAAGGCCGCGGCGCTGATCGAGGCCGGTGCCGACGTGCTGGTGGTCGACACCGCGCACGGCCACCAGGAGTCCATGATCAGCGCGCTGCGCGCGGTGCGCGGCCTGGACCCGCGGGTCCCGATCGTGGCCGGCAACGTGGTCTCCGCCGCCGGTGTCCGCGACCTCGTCGAGGCGGGCGCCGACATCCTCAAGGTCGGCGTCGGCCCCGGCGCCATGTGCACCACCCGGATGATGACCGGCGTCGGCCGGCCGCAGTTCTCCGCCGTCCTGGAGTGCGCCGCCGAGGCCCGCCGGCTCGGCAAGCACGTCTGGGCCGACGGCGGCGTGCGCCACCCGCGCGACGTCGCGATGGCGCTGGCCGCCGGCGCCTCCAACGTGATGATCGGCTCCTGGTTCGCCGGGACCTACGAGTCCCCGGGCGACCTCCAGACCGCCGCCGACGGGCGCCAGTACAAGGAGAGCTTCGGCATGGCCTCGGCCCGCGCCGTCAGCAACCGCACCGCCCAGGACTCCTCGTACGACCGGGCCCGCAAGGCGCTGTTCGAGGAGGGCATCTCGCACTCCCGGATGTTCCTCGACCCGACCCGCCCCGGCGTCGAGGACCTGATCGACTCGATCATCGCGGGCGTCCGCAGCTCCTGCACCTACGCGGGCGCCGGCAGCCTGGAGGAGTTCCAGGAGAAGGCGATCGTGGGCATCCAGAGCGCGGCCGGCTACGCCGAGGGCAAGCCGCTGCACTCCAGCTGGGCCTGACCGGCTCCGGCGCCAGCTGCGCCTGTTGTGCCTGCCGGGCCCGCCGCGTCGGGGCCCGCACCGTCGGCCGTCCGGTTCCTCGCCTCGGGGAGCCGGGCGGCCGCGGCCGTCGCGGGGGGTGTCGCGGGGGCCGTTACGGGGGTGCGGTGCCCGGGGGCCTGGCCGCGGTTCGGGGCGCCGGCCGCTCCGGTATCGCGCCCGTCCTCCGGTCCGCCGCCCTGCCTCCCGCCCTGCCTCCCGCCCGGCCCGAGCGGGAGCAGCAGGACGCGGCCGAGCAGCCCGACCGAACCGTCCAGCGCCGTGGCGAGGGCCCGGGCGGCGCCCGGCAGGTGCCGCAGCTCCCAGAGCGCCTCGACGGTGCCCCAGGCGCCCTCGCGGGCGGCCCCGACCGACCAGGCGCCGAGCAGGTGGGTGAGCGGCTCGGCGCGCTCCAGCAGGTCGGGTCCGGGCATCAGCTGCTCCCGGACGGCCGTCTCCACCTCGGCCAGCACCCGGTCGATCCGGTGGTAGTCCGGCTCGACGTCGGACGGCTCGCAGCCCCGGCGGCGGCAGGTGTCCACGACGGCCAGCGGCAGGTCGTGCTGGATGTGGGCGGCCATCCCGGCCAGCGCGAACTGCAGCGGGTGCACCCCCGGGTGGGCGCGCAGCGCGAACAGCGGCCGCCAGCAGGCGGGCGGCTCCTGCCCGGCCGCGTCGGCGGCCACGGCCCGCAGGTACCGCCCGGCGAACACCACGTCCAGCTCGGCCACCGCCGACGGGTCGGCGAAGCGCCCGCCGTCCAGCCGGTCGCGGACCGCCTCCGTCACGGTGAGGTAGAGCCGGTTGAACACCCCCACCCCGTCGGCCGGGGGCAGCCCCGCCCCGATCTCCCGCAGCCGGCCGACCACCTGCTCGACCGTCCGCGCCTCCACGACCACTGCCGTCGTACGATCCACCGCCGTGTCGGGCATGCGCCACCCTCCGATGCCGATCGTGCACTGATCGCATCATCGTGACAGCGCTGCCCGTGCCCGGGCGGATGCGGCACGCCTCCGCCCGGGCCGGTGTCGCACGACCGGGCCGGTCCCGTCGTGACATGGCGTCGACTTGGCCAAAGCCTTGCCGGTACTTTTCCGATCCCCCACCTCCTGTCATGATCCGTGACCGTGATTAACCGTCGTACCCTGATCGCCGCGTTCGCCGCGGCCCCGGCCCTCAGCACCCTCGGCGCCGCCGTGGGCAGCACCCCCGCGAGCGCCGCCGCCGACCTGTACCCCTCCAACACGGCCCTCTACGCCAACCCGACCGTGGTCGAGGGCGTGGACTACGGCCGCCGCTACCGCCGGCACCTGGTCGACGACCAGAGCCCGCAGGGCCGTACGCCGTTCGTCCGGACCACCGTCATCGCCCCGCACGGCGGCGGCATCGAGGGCGGCACCTCCGAACTGTGCCTGGCCATCGCCGGCTACCACCCGGCCGACCTCGCCCCGGCCCCGGCCGCCGGGCCGACGCACGACTTCTGGATGTTCGAGGGCCTGCGCTCCTCCAACAACAGCGAGCTGCACGTCACCTCGACCCACTGCGACGACGGAGTGGCCCGCGCGATGTGCGTCGGCAGCCGCAACGTGCTGTCGCTGCACGGCTGCACCGCCGCCCAGGCCGGACTGGAGGCCGGCGCCCAGGCCGTGCTGGTCGGCGGCCTGAACCCCACCTTCCGCCAGTACCTGATGGAGGAGTTCGCGGCCGCGGGCATCCGGGCCGTGACCGCCTCCGGCGAGGAGGAGATCGCGGGCATCTCCCCGGAGAACATCTGCAACCGCAGCCTGCTCGGCATGGGCGCCCAGCTGGAGATGACCACCGAGCTGCGGGCCGCGATGTTCGCCCCGGGCAAGAACACCCGCACCGAGCGGGCGGCCAACACCCTGCCGCTGTTCTGGGCCTACGCGACCGCGGTCCGGACCGCGATCCAGCGGCTGGAGGCGACCCAGCCCATCCTCTGACGGACCGGGGCCGCCGGCCGCGCGCGCCGCGGCCGGCGTCAGCCCAGCCCGTACTCCAGGACGTAGGTGTGGGTGCCGGACCCGTCGACGGTCAGGTGGAACTCGCCGGTGATCCCGGCCAGCTCGCCCGTGCCCGTGCCCGGCACCACCCGTATCGTCGTGCCGGTGCTGTCCCAGGCCGCGTGCTGGAGCACGAACGAGCCCTTGCGCCCGTCCAGTTCACCCGTCACGTGCTCCACCGCGACGTACGAGGCCGGGCTGCCGGAGGGGCCCGCGACGGAGAGCATCCGCACCTCGCTCTCCCCGCTCAGCCCGCCCGTGAAGGTCTTGGCGATCCGGACCCGCCCGAACGCCGCGCCCTCCCGCTCCTCCGTCTCCACCGGCTCGAACGCCGTGACCTCGAAAGACCCGCTCGCCCTGCTCCCGCTCCCCATGGCACCGTCCCCTCGTCGATCCGCGACCACCCTGCGGCCGGCTCCCCGCCGACCGTGGACCGAGCCTTGCACACACCACTGACAATCGCGGCCGGGCAGTTCTCCGGACGGCTCTCCGGACCGCTTTCCGGACCGTCCTCCCGAGCCGTCGGCGCGGCCCGGTCACGGCTCCCAGCGGATCGCCAGCAC
The DNA here is from genome assembly GCF_042268845.1 of Kitasatospora sp. NPDC056273. Lineage (NCBI taxonomy): Bacteria > Bacillati > Actinomycetota > Actinomycetes > Kitasatosporales > Streptomycetaceae > Kitasatospora > Kitasatospora sp. NPDC056273. The sequence continues at coordinate 112,728 of NZ_JBHJSJ010000014.1, forward strand.
CGCCGCGTCGTCGGCCAGCCCGGCGTCCCCGACCCAGCCGCCGACGTCCGTCAGCACGGCGTCCAGCAGGTCCGCCGGGGTGCCGCCGTGCAGTCCGGGCAGCCGCTCCGCGATCGGGTAGAACCGGCCCGCGGCGTCCCGGGCCTCCGACACGCCGTCGGTGTGCAGGAGCAGCAGGTCGCCGGGCTCCGGGTCGAACCGCCGGTCCGGGTAGCTGTCGTCGGTGAGCCCGAGCAGCCCCAGCGGCGGCGCCGGGAACGGGGGCTCCAGCTCGCTCACCCGGCCCGCGCGGCGCAGCAGCGGGGGCGGGTGGCCGCAGTTCACCAGCCGCACCGGCCCCCGGTCCGGCGCCACGTCGAGCAGCAGCGCGGTGGCGAACCGCCCCTCCTCCGAGGGCCGGGCGGCCAGCGCCGCGTCCAGCCGTTCGGCGAGCCGCCCGGGGTCCGGCTCGGTCCGCGCGGCCTCCCGGAACACCCCGAGGACGTCCGCCGCCGTCTCCACCGCCGGGAGGCCGTGCCCCTGGACGTCCCCGAGCAGGATGCGCAGCCCGAAGCGGGTCTCCACCACGGCGTACAGGTCCCCACCGATCCGGGCCTCGGCGGCCGCCGCCACGTACCGCACCGCCAGGCGCAGCGGCCCGATCCGCTCCGGCGGCGGGCGCAGCAGGGCCCGCTGGGCCGCCTCGGCCACCGTCCGGACCTGGAACAGCTCCCGCTCGCGGGCCGCCACCAGGACGACGCTGGCCGCGCTGGCCAGGGTCGAGGCCAGGACGGTGACCGGCACGCTGATCCGGACCGAGAGCGGCAGCTGCGCGTTGGCCGACTCCAGCAGGCCGACGGCGACCACCGCCGCCGCGCCGACCAGCAGCGGCACCCGGGCCCGCCGGGTGGTCGCACCGGCCAGCACCGGGGCCACCGCGAGCAGCGGCGCCAGGGTGGTCCCGGGCCCGATGGCCAGCGCGGCCACCACGGCGGCGACCAGCAGCAGGAGCGAGCCGTAGAGCAGCAGCCGGGTCCGCCTCGGCAGGTGCAGCGGCGGCACCCCGTCCGGGCAGTCGGCGGTCACGCGTCCTCCAGTGGTGCCGGCCGGTCGGTCCGGCGGATCGGTCGGTTGCTCGGTTCGGTTCGGCCGGTGGGGCGGCTGGTCGGCCCGGTCGGCGGACGGTCGGAGGCCCCCGGCGTCACGAGGGCCTCCGGTCCACTTTCCCTGCCCGGCCCCGGGTCAGCACCTCGGCCGAGGGGCGCGCGCCGGCGCGCACTAGGCTGGGCCGGGAGATGAGACGCAAGAGCCGCCGCCCGGCCTCCCCCCTCCCGCAGCGCCACGGTGTGGACCCGGTCCACCTCCGGCTGCCGCTCGAAGGCCCCTGGCCGACCGTGCGGGACCACCTGGTGGACCGGCTGCCCGCCGTCCCGGCCGAGCGGATCGACGCCGCGCTGCGGGACGGCGAGATCGTCGGCGAGCAGGGCCCGATCGCCTCGGCGGAGCCGTTTCGCCCCGGCGCCCACCTGTGGTTCTACCGGGACCTCCCCGAGGAGGTGCGCGTCCCGTTCGAGCTGGTCGTGCTGCACCGCGACGAGCGCCTGGTGGTGGTCGACAAGCCGCACTTCCTGGCCACCACCCCGCGCGGCCGGCACGTCACCGAGACGGCGCTGTCCCGGCTGCGGCACGCCCTCGACCTGCCCGCGCTCAGCCCCGCGCACCGCCTGGACCGGCTCACCGCGGGCCTGGCCATGTTCGTCGTCCGCCCGGAGGACCGCGGCGCCTACCAGACGCTGTTCCGGGACCGCCTGGTGCGCAAGGAGTACCAGGCCGTCGCCGGGTACGACCCGGAGCTGAGCCTGCCGCGCACCGTGCGCAGCCACATCGTCAAGGAGCGCGGGGTGATCGCCGCCCAGGAGATCGACGCGCCGCCGAACAGCGAGAGCCGGATCGACCTGCTGGAGCGCCGCGACGGCCTCGCCCGCTACCGGCTGCGGCCGCTGAGCGGGCGCACCCACCAGCTGCGGCTGCACATGTGCGGCCTCGGGCTGCCGATCCTCGGCGACCCGGTCTACCCGGTCGTGCTGCCCGAGCCGGCCCCCGACGACTTCCGCCGCCCGCTGCAACTGCTCGCCTCGACGATCGAGTTCACCGATCCGCTGACCGGCCGGGAGCGCCGCTTCGAGACCCGTCGCACACTGACCGCCTGGACCGATCCGCAGGGCTGGGCCGATGACGCCGGTCCCGGGCCCCAGGACCTCCGAACGATCTAGCTAGGGCCAACGTCCGAGCCGGTTCCCGTTCCGGTGGCCGATCCGCCGACCGGCCCGGCGGCGGGATGGTGTGCGGCATGAACGCAGGTACCAACGCAGGCACCAACGCAGACAACAACGCGGGCATGAGCGCGGGCATGACGAGCGCAGGCACCGGCGGGGCGCGGCGCGCCGCCGTACCGCGGAGCGCTCCCGTCGCCCTGGTCACCGGAGCCTCCCGCGGCCTCGGCCTGGCCCTCGCGCGCGCCCTCGCCACCGACGGCTGGCAGCTGGTGATCACCGCCCGGGGAGCGGCCGAACTCGCCGCCGCCGCAGCCGATCTGGCCGCCGTCACCAGGGTCGTCGCCCTGCCCGGCTCCGTCGTCGACGACGACCACCGCGCCCACCTGGCCGGGGCCGCGGAGGAGCTCGGCGGCGCGAGCCTGCTGGTCAACAACGCCGGAACGCTCAACGGCGCCCCCGGCCCCGGCGGGCAACCGCTGCCCCGGCTGGCCGACTTCCCGCTGCCGGGCCTGCTGGAGACCTTCGAGGTCAACACGTTCGCCCCGATCGCCCTCACCCAGCTCGTGCTGCCCCAGCTGCGCGCCCACGCCGGCGCCGTCCTCAACGTCAGTTCCGAGGCCGCCGTGGTGCCCTACCGCGGCTGGGGCGGTTACGGTGCCAGCAAGGCCGCGTTGGACCTCGCCGGCGACGTACTCGCCCGGGAGGAGCCGGAGTTGCGGGTCTGGTCGGTGGACCCGGGCAGTATGCGCACCCGGATGCTCCAGGAGGCCGGCCCCGGCGAGGACGTCTCCGGCGCGCCGCTGCCCGAGCGGGTGGCGCCGGCCCTGCTCGGCCTGCTCCGCGACCGCAGGCCCTCCGGCCGCTACCGCGCCGAGGACCTGGCCGGCCGCTGACGACACCCCCCCGCTCTCGGTGTCCCGCCCCAACTTGCCGCCCGCACACCGGCCGAGAGACGCGGTGCGACAGCCGCCGGTCGTTCAGGCGGACGGTGTTGCCCCCGGGGGCAGCTCCAGCTCGAACCAGACCACCTTGCCGTCCTTGGTCCGGCGGCTGCCCCAGCGGTGCGCGAGCTCGTTGACCAGGTGGATGCCCCGGCCGCCCTCGTCCTCGCTGCGGGCGCGGCGGATCCGCGGCACCTCGGACTCCTGGTCGGCGACCTCGACGGTGAGCACCCGGTTGCAGTACAGCCGCAGTTGGGTGGGCGATCCGGCGTGCACCAGCGCGTTGGTGATCAGCTCGCTGGTGAGCAGCTCGGCCCAGTCGATGAGCGCGTCGAGCCCCCAGGAGGCCAGCGTCTCGCGGGTGAAGCGGCGCGAGTGGGCGACCATGGCGTGGTCGCCGGTGAGCCGCAGGGTGGCGATCCGGTCCGCGCCCTTCGGGCGGACCTGCGCCATGATGACGGCGATGTCGTCCTCGCCGGTGGTCTCGGTGAGCCGCTTCAGGACGGCGTCGCAGGTCTGTTCCAGCGAGCCGCGCCGGTCGGCGACCGTCCGGCACAGCAACTGCAGTCCCTCGTCGAGGTCCTGGCCCCGGCGCTCGACCAGCCCGTCCGTGTAGAGGGTCAGGATGCCCTCCTCGGGAAGGGTGAACTCGGCGCTCTCGAAGGCGACTCCGCCCACCCCCAGTGGGGCGCCGGTGGGCAGCTCGACCAGGTGCGCCCGCCCCTCGGTGTCGGCGACCACGGGCGGCAGGTGCCCGGCGCTGGCCGCGGTGCACTGGCGGTCCACCGGGTCGTAGACCACGCAGACGCAGGTGGCGAACTGGCCCTCGCCGATGCCCGCGGTCGCCTCGTCCAGCCGGTACAGCACCCGCTCGGGATCCAGGTCCAGGGTGATCAACGTCCGTGCGGCCGTGCGGAGTTGTCCCATGGTGGCGGCGGCCCGGATGCCGTGGCCCATCACGTCGCCGACGATCAGCGCGACCCGCCCGGAGGACAGCGGCACCACGTCGAACCAGTCGCCGCCGACCTCGCTGACCACGCTGCTCGGCAGGTAGCGGTAGGCGAGGTCCAGCCCGAGCGTGCGGTGCACCTCCTGTGGCAGCAGGCTGCGCTGGAGGGTGAGCGCGGTGTCCCGTTCGCGGCGGTAGAGCCGTCCGTTGTCGATCGCCAGCGCGGTGCGGGCGGCCAGCTCCTCGGCCAGCGAACGGTCCGCCGACCCGAACGGCACCGGGTTGCGGGAGCGGACGAACTCCGCGCCGCCCAGCACCTGTCCGCGCGCCACCAGCGGCACCATCAGGTACGAGTGCACCCCGGCGTCCAGGCTCGGCTGCACCCGGTCGGGCGAGGCGACGATCCGGCTCAGCTCCTCCTCGGTCACCTCGGAGACCAGGATCGAGCGCCGGGTGCGCAGGCTCTGCGCGTACAGCCCGGCCGACTGCGAGGTCTCGCCCACCTGGTCGGCCGCCCCGAGCATGCCGCCGTCCGGGCCGGTGTCGCCGACCGCCACCGCCCGCATCAGCACCGGGCCCTCCGCCGGGACCGCCCCGGGCTCCTCGCCGCTGAGCACCGCCTCGCGCAGGTCCACGGTCACGAAGTCGGCGAAGCGCGGGATCACCACCTCCACCAACTCCCGGGCGGTGCGGTGCAGATCGAGCGTGGTGCCGATCCGGTTGCTGGCCTCGTTCAGCAGCGACAGCCGCTGCTGGGCGGCCCACGCCTCGTCCAGCGCCCGCTGCCGGGCGGCGGCCGCGTCGCGCTCGCGGGTGAACAGCAGCGCGTTGTCGATCGAGACGGCCGCCCGCACCGCCAACTCCCCGGCCAGCGCCACGTCGTCGTCATCGTACGGGCGCTCGACCCGGGTGCGGTAGAAGCCCGCCACGCCGACCGGGGTGCCGCGCGCGATCAGCGGGACCACCATGAACGACAGCACGTTCTGCTCCCGTACGGCGGCTTGCCGCACCGGGTCGTCCGCGAACCAGGCCATGCCCTCCTCGTCCATCCTGGGCACCAGGACGGGCTTGCGGTGCGCCAGGCACCAGGCGTACGGCGAACCGGGCACGAAGCGGTGCAGGTTGCCGGTGCGGGCGATCGGCGCCAGCGTCGAGCCGGGCACCGAGTGGAAGGCCATCCGCCGCAGCAGCGCCGAGCCGTCCACCGGGGCGGTCGCCTCGCGCTCGCCGCGGACCAGCTCCTCCAGCACCTCCACCACCACCGTGTCGGCCAGCCTCGGTGCCGCCACCTCGGCCAACTCCTGCGCGGTCTGGGCGAGATCGAGCGTGGTGCCGATCCGGGCGGAGGCCACGTTGACCAGCGCCAGACGCTCCTGCGCGGCCCTCGCCTCGCGCAGCGCCTGCTGCCGGGCCAGCACGGTCTGGTGCTGGCGCAGGTACAGCCGGGCGTTGTCGATCGCGACGGCCGCGCGCGAGGACAGCTCGTCGCCGAGCGTGATGTCGGCCGCCGCGAAGGACTCCCGCGCGCCGCGCCGCGAGTACACCACCATGCCGAGCGTCGTACCGCGCGCCACCAGCGGGGTGATCCGCACCGAGCGCGGGCGGTCGCCCAGGTAGGCCTGGCGGCGGCTCTCGTGGACGGGCTCGCTCAGCATCGGCAGCTCCCAGGAGGGCACCACCACCGTGCGCCCGCCGGCCAGCGCCCGGGCGTACGGGGAGTCCGGCCGCAGCTCGTACACCGCGTCGACCGGCAGCGAATCGGCCGGGTAGACAGCGTCGGCGGAGGCGATCGCCAGGCGGCGCACCAGCAGCGGGACGTCCGGTGCGGGCGGCTCCACGTTCCGGCCGGCCACCAGTTCCTCCAGCCCGAACACCGCGCTGATGTCGGCGACCCTCGGCACCATCGCGTCGACCAGCTCCCGGGCAGTCTGCCGCAGGTCCAGCGTGGTGCCGATCGAGGCGGTCGCGTCGACCAGCAGGGACAGCCGCTCCTGGGCGCGGGCCGCCCGGGCGTCGGCATGGAACCGCTCGGTGATGTCGATGACCGTGGCGCACACGCCGAGCACCCGGCCGCCGCGGTCCCTCAACCGGAAGTACGAGGCCGACCAGGCGTGGTCGTGGCTCGGGTCGCCCGGGGTACGGCCGTGCGCCAGGTCGTCCACCACCGGCTCGCCGCTCTCCAGCACCCGGCGCATCACCGCCTCGGACTCCGGGGCGTTGATCCCCGGCAGCACCTCGGTGAGCCGACGGCCCAGCGGCTCCTCGACGCTCAGGCCGTTCGCGTCCGCCAGCGCCGCGTTCAACCGGACGAAGCGCAGGCCGGTGTCGAACACCGCCATGCCGACCGGGGACTGCGTGAAGAACCCGTCGAGGAGCGCCAGATCGGCCTGGAGCCGGCGCAGCGTCGTCACCTCGGAGGCCACCGCCAGCACCATCGGGGCGCCGCCCGGGCCGCGGATCGGATACGTACGGAACTCCAGGTTCACCAGGTGCCCGTCCCGGTGCCGCACCGGGAACACCCCGGACCACGACCGGCCCGCCAGGATCTGCCGGAACAGCTGGAGCACCTCCGGCCGGTGCTCCTCGGAGGTCAGCAGCGTCGCCGCCCGCGCCCCCACCGCCTCCTGCGCAGGGTGCCCGAGCAACGCCTCCGCGTCACCGCTCCAGTGCAGGATCCGCCCGTCGGCGTCGATCAGCGCCGTGGCGATCGGCACCATCAGCAGGGCGTCCTGCCGAGGCTGCCCCGCGCGCTGCGCGTATTCGTCCACCATGGCCAGAGAACCGTCCCAGAAACCGTCCGGAGATCGTTCCCACCAGCCCTGCCATCTTCGCACGCACCCCCACCCACCGCAGCCGCCCCAGCCCCCACACCCCGCACCCACCCTCAGGCCCTGCCCACGGCGGCAGGGCCTCCACCACCACCTCGAACCGGCAGCTCCCGCACGAGAAGTCGATCCAGCCGGCTCCCTGTGCGCCCTACCCGAGCACGGTTCCTGTCGCTGCGGCCTCCACCACGCCCCGAGCTGGTGCCCGCGCGAGAAGTCGGCCCAGTCGACTTCTCGCGTCCCTACCCTCAGACGCCGCCCACGGCAGCGCGGCTTTCACCACCACTCGAACCGACAGCTCCCGTGCCATCCGTCGGCCTCGGAGCGACTGCCCCGAGCCCCTCACCCCGGTTGTGCGCAGGAAGTCGACCGGGCCGACTTCCTGCACCCCGCACCCTCTGGCGTTCTCGATACCGGTGCGGCCTCCCGCTGCCGCGACGAATCGACGGGTCCCGTGCAGGAAGTCGATCCAGCCGACTTTCCGTGCTTCGAGTCCGAGTGCGGTTCCTGCCGGCAAGGCTTCCAGCACGCCCCCCAAGCGGTGCCCGCGTAGGAAGTCGGCTTGGCCGACTTCCCATGTCCTGCTCCAGTGACCCTGCTCGCCAGGCAGCGTATTGCCAGGGCTTGCTTCGCTTGTGCCGCGCTATCTGTTTGGCCTCGGCGCGAGCGTCCGGAAGCAGCCCACCCCCGGCTGCGCGCAGGAAGTCGACCGGGCCGACTTCCTGCACCCCATTCCCAGGTGTTGTCCATGGCGGTGTGGCCTTCACTGCCGCGACGGATCGGTGGGTTGCGCGCGGAAAGTCGATCTAGCCGACTTTCCGTGCTTCCTGCCCGAGCGCGGTTCCTGTTGTTCCGGCCTCCGCCAGGGCCCCGAGCCGATGTGTGCGCGAGAAGTCGGCCCGGTCGACTTCTTGCGCCTCGCCCAGTGGCGCTATTCAGGACGGGGCGTTTGGTCGGGGTGCCCGCTTCGCCGGTGTCCGGCTCGCACTTCAGGCGGCCGAGCTCCGGTTGATGTCGGTGGAGCCGGGGCGGGCCCTTCCGCCTGGGTGTGCGTGGGAAGTCGATTGAGCCGACTTCTCGTGCGCTTGGAGGGTGGGATTTCAGTGTGTGGGCTCCCGGTCTGCTCACGAATTGTCCGTCGGCCTCGGCGCGGTCGTCCGGAGGCCTTCAGCATTCTGGCGCCTGGATCGGCCCCGGCGGCTCCGGGGTTCGCTGCTTCAGGCCACATGTTGCGGCAAATGGCATCGGCAGCGGCTCAATTTGGGTTCTGGGTCACGGAAAGTCGTCCAGAACGTCAACCGTTGCCGACAAAACCGGTGCCTGTGTTGCCACAGGTGGGGAGGCGTTTCGGCTGCCGCGGCGGAAGTCGGCTTGGCCGACTTCTGGTGTCTCGCGGGGGTGGGAGGGGGGTCTGGTGGCTCACGGGACGGGGGTGGGGTGGGTGGTGCGGGATTCGGTGGTGTGGGCGGCGAGGGCGAGGAGGGCGCCGAGGAGGCAGAGGGCGGCGGCGGTGAGGGTGGCCCGGTCGGTGCCTGCGGCGAGGGTGTGGGCGGTGGGGTGGGGGGAGCCGGCGACGGTGACGGTGAGGGCCACGCCGAGGGCCGAACCCAGGTAGCGGGAGGTGTTGTTGGCGCCGGAGCCCATGGCGGCCCGGTGTGCGGGGACGCTGCTGACCGCGAGCCGGGCGAGCGCCGCGTTGAGGATGCCGCTGCCGATGCCCGCGACGGCGAGTCCCGGGGCCAGTCGCAGCCAGGACGAGCCGGGGGTGAGCCCGTACAGCGCGGCCTCGCCGGTGCCGCAGACGAGCAGGCCGAGGGCGACCTGGGCGGTGGCGGGCAGGCGGGTGGCCAGGTGGCGGGCCTGGAGCGCGGAGACCACCGAGAGGCCCGACCACAGGGCCAGCACGCCGGCCGCGGCCGGGCCGGACAGGCCGAGCACGCCCTGGAGCAGGGTGGGCAGGTAGCTCATGAAGCCGACCAGGGCCAGCCCGGTGAACAGCGCCCCGCCGGTGGCCGCGATGAAGCCGGGGCTGCGGAACAGGGCGAGGTCCAGCATCGGCTCCCGGACCTTCGCCTCGACCATGGCGAACGCCGCCAGCAGCAGCACCCCGCCCGCCAGCAGCGCCACCACGGCGGGCTGTCCCCAGCCGCCGCGGCCTTCGGCCAGTCCGGCGATCAGGCAGGAGGTGCCGGCGGCGAGGGTGAGCACCCCGTACGGGTCGAGGGCACGCGGGCGTTCGGCCCGTGACTCCGTGAGGACCCCGGCGGCGCAGCCGGCCACCACGGCCGCGGCCACCGCGATCCCGCCGCTGACCGCGCGCCATCCGGCCCACTGCTGGACCAGGGCGCCGTACACCGGCCCGATCGCGATGCCCAGCCCGACCGCCGCGCCCCAGACGCCGAGCGCCCGGATCCGGCCGGGCCCGGGCGGGTGGGCGTGGCTGATCAGGCCGAGCGCGGGGGCCAGGACGGCGGCCGAGGCGGCGCCGAGGAGCACCCGGGAGGCCAGGTAGACGGCGCCGCCGGGGGCGAGGGCGGCCAGCGCCTCGGCGGCGGCGAACAGCAGCACGCCGAAGGTGAAGACCCGCTTGCGGCCGTGGTCGTCGGCGGCGCTCCCGGCGGTGAGCAGCAGCGCCGAGATGCCGACCAGGGTGCCGGTGAGGATCCAGGTGCGGCCGGAGGCGCCCAGGTGGGCGGCCTGGGCGGTGGCGGCGAGCGAGGCGGTGGGGGCGGTGTACGCGACGGTGGTCAGGGCGGTCGCCGCCGCGGTGGTCGCCAGCGTGGCCCCGGGCCGGACGCGCGGACCCGGGGCGGTGGGGGTGGCGGGGGAGGAGGCGGGTGAGGAGCCAGGTGGTGCGGGGGGCATGGGTGTTCCCTCCGAGGGCCGGACCTTCATGGTCTGGTGAATGAACCTTCGTCTCGAATGGCACGCTACCACCGCTGGTCTGTTCATTGAACCCACTAGGGGGGTGGACTAGGCTGACGCCCATGGCCCTGGGAACCGACTACGAACTGCAGGAGTGCGCGCTGGCCCGCGCCCTGGAGGTGGTCGGCGAGCGCTGGAGCCTGCTGATCGTGCGCGACGCGTTCTACGGCGTGCAGCGCTTCAACGACTTCCTCGCCCACCTCGGCATCCCGCGCGCCGTCCTCACCTCGCGCCTCAACGCCCTGGTCGCAGCCGGGGTGCTGCGCAAGGAGCCGTACCAGCAGGCGCCGCTGCGCCACGGCTACCTGCTGACCAGTACCGGGCTCGAACTCTGGGGCCCGCTCTACCAGTTGAGTCGCTGGGGCGGCCGGCACGCCACCGAGGGGGGCCCGTACCACCTCTTCGCGCACGCCGTCTGCGGCACCGACCTCGACCTCGTCGGCGTCTGCCCGGCCTGCGGCGGCGGGCCCGTCCCGCCGACCGTGGTCGTCATGCGCCCCAACCCCGCCCGGGCCGGCGGCCACCGCGAGGACCCGGTCTCCCGCGCCCTGGTCCGCCCCCACCCGCTGCTCGAACCGATCGCCTCGGCGGCGGTGCTGCCCGGCTGACCGTCGGCAGAGCGCCCGTACGCCGACGGGGCCGCCGGCGCGCTGCCGACGGCCCCGCCCCGGGAGCCGCTGTCACTCGGAAATCGCTGTCATTCGGGGACGGCCATCAGGGGGTGAACCGCACCTCCGGGTTGGCGGCGCTCGGCCCGTCGAGCAGCGGCTGCGGGACGCCCTTCAGCTGGAGGTCGAAGAACGCCCCGACGTACTGCCGGGTGAGGGCGACGGCCCGCTGGCTGCCGATGGTGGTGTCCGGGCCCTTGGGGAGGCCGAGCCCGTCGAAGAAGAGCGGGAAGTCGGTGAAGCTGCCGTGGTCGGTGCCGTCGACGGTCAGCCAGCGCTTCCAGCCGTCCAGCCGGGGCCAGCTCCTGAGCCAGCTCTCGTCCTCGCCGCCGCCGGGCAGCGGGTGGCCGATCATCAGGTACGGCTTGCCCTTGATGCCGGACTCGGGCACCAGGTAGTCCATGGTGCCGTCCAGGTCGACCCCGGCCCGGATCCGGTCGTCGGTGAGCAGGGCCGGGACGGTGGCGGCGCCACCGGCGGAGTGCCCGGCCATGGCGATCCGGTCGCGGTCGATCAGCCGGGCGTAGCGCCAGGCCGGGTGCGGGCGGTCGGTCAACTGGTCGATGACGAAGGAGACGTCCTTCGCCCGGCTCGCGTCCAGGGCCTCCCAGGCCTCCTGGGTCCTCAGCGTCCCGCACACCTCGCAGGGGAGCGTCCGGCCGTCGGGGAAGGTGGTCCCGGTGTTCTCGTAGGTGTGGTCGACCAGCGCGACGACGTAGCCGCGGCTGGTCAGGTCCTCGGCGAGGCTGCTGAGCGTGGCGCGCGGCATGGTGAAGCCGGGCGACAGGACCACCAGCGGGTAGTGGCCGCCCTGGGGGCGGGCCCCGGACTCCGCCCACGTCCGGGTGCCGGACACCGCCTCGGTCGGGATGGTGTTGCCCGGCAGCTTCCCGTCCAGCAGCGCGCGGGCGGCGGCGGGCGTCATGTACGGGGCGGGGGTGCCCGTCCCGGCGTGCGCGGGGTAGTACATCGAGACCATCAGCTGGCGCGGACCGGCGGCGGGCACCCACGGGTCCGGACGGTTCTGGTCCACGAGGTGCAGGACCTCCTGCCCGACCGCGTACGGCCCGGCCGGGCGGGGGAGTTCGACCTGGGCGGCGGCCCGGGTGGTCGGGTTCGCGGGAGCGGTGGCGGAGTTGGCGGGCGCGGCCGCCAGGGCCGGCGCGGCGGCGGCGACGGACAGCGGCAGCGCGAGCAGCAGGGCCGCAGCGGCGGCGGTCGTACGGAGTCGGCTCATGTCAGCGACCGTAGGCCGCCCGCCACGGAACTGACGTCCACTCAGCGGCGTACTGATCCCTTCCGGAAGGCGCTGTGGGGCCCCCTAGGGGACGGGCCTGGGCGGACCTGCGGGAACCTGCACCGGGGCTGCTCGGCCCGGGCGGGCCGTCAGCCGGTGGAGGCCGTCCGTAGGTCCTCCAGGAAGCCTGCGGCCGCACGGGCGTTGGGCACCAGGAAGGTGAGCGGGAGACCGGCCGAGTGCGTCCGGACCTCCAGCTCGCCGAGGGCGGAGGCCCGGGCCGAGTGCACCTCCGGCCACCGGTAGGCCTCCGTCGCGGCGAGCGGGTGCGGCGGCCGGTGCACCAGCCCGCCGGCCGTCACCGTCAGTCGCCCCCGGACGAAGCGGACGCTCCCCTCCGCGCGCAGCGTCTCGTGCAGGGCGGCCCGGAGCCCGGGGGAGAGGCGCTCCTCCAGCTCCCGGAACAGCCTGCCCAGCCCGCCCAGGTGCGCCAGCACCAGCGGCTCGTCCGCGCCCGCCGGCCATATTCGCCCGTGCTCGTACTCCCCGTGCGGACCTCCCGGGGAGTACTCGGTGGCCTCCATCGCGCGCCAGGGCAGCGGCTCCTCGCCGCCGCCGGCCGAGACCAGCACCAGCCCGCCCTCGTGGACCCGTACGGAGCGCAGCCCGGGTGTGGGCCGCAGCCGCTCGTACCCGCTCACCGCCACCACCGCGGCGGCGGCCAGTACGGGCGCGGGCCACCACTCGCCGAGCGCCAGACAGACCACCACGGAGACGGCCACCCCGAAGGAGTGCAGCCACACCCGCGCCGGCCAGGACAGCGGCCGGAACCGTCTGTGCACCCGCAGCACCGGGCCCAGTCGACCGGCAGCGCCGGCCACATCGGCCACGCCGGCCGCACCAGCCACGCCGGCCGCACCGGCAGAAGCGGCCAGGTCGGCAGAACCGGTCGCACCCGCCGACCGCACCCGCGTCGGCGACCACGTCACCGCCACGTCGGCCCCCTTTCACTCGGCTCAGTCGGAGGGCTCCCCCAACGGAACCGCGACTTCCAGAACCCCAGCATCGACCGCGCGCCGCCCCCGGCGACAGTGCCAATCAGCACCTTTTGGCCTGGTTCGACCCCGCCATCATCGCGCCCCGGCCGCAGCGGCCCGCCATGGGGGTGGGGACGAACGGCCCAGGTGCCCCGGGCGGGGCCGCAACGCCCGCCCGGGCGCCCGCACCACCGTCATGCCGAGCTCCCTCCGCTCCGCGGCAACCCCTCGGGAGGGCCGCAACCATCGGATGCCCAGGATCGACTCCTCACCGCGCCCGCCGACAGTGCCGATCGGCACATTCCGACGGAAATCCCCCGCCGTCACCGCCGGAACCCCCGCCACCGCCCTCACCCCGTCGTCGCGAACCCGTTCTGCAGCCCGCGCAGCAGCGCCGTGCCCGCCGGATCGACCGACCGGCGGGTGTTGGCCAGCACCACGGCGCCGACCCGCTTCTCCGGGTCGAAGGCCACGAACGAACGGAACCCGCCGGTGCCCCCGTTGTGCCAGATCTGGAGGTGCCCGCCCTGCTGGGTGTGCAGCCGGTGCCCGAGCCAGCCCAGGTGCGTCCAGGCGAAGGGGTTGACCCGGTGGCGGGTCTCCCGGGTGAGGGCGATCGCGGCCGACAGCGGCGCCTCCGGCTCGCGCCCGGCGGCCAGTTGGGCCCGCAGGAACACCACCAGGTCGGCGGCGGTCGACCGGAGCCCGCCCATGCCGGGCACGGCCCCGAAGCTCCAGTGCGGCACCGGCCGGCCGCCCGGCGTGTGCCCGTGTGCCAGCCGCGCGGACTGCTCCTCGTCCGACCGCACGCAGGTGTCCACCAGGCCCAGCGGTGCGCAGACCTCGCGCGCCACCAACTCCTCGTACCCGACGCCGGACCGCTGCGCGAGGGCCAGGCCGAGCAGCCCCGCGCCGAGGTTGGAGTAGCGGAAGCCGCGCCCGGGCGCGGTCCGCAAGCGCGTCCGCGCGAGCCCGTCGAGCACCCGCTCGGTGGTGCAACCGGCGTACGGATCGGGCTTGTTGGGGGACAGCAGTGACTGCGCCAGCATGCCCCGGGGCAGCCGGGGGAGCCCCGAGGTGTGGGTGGCGAGGTGCCGCAGGGTGATCGGCTGCGGGCCCCTGGCCGGGACGACGGCCCGACCGCCCGAGGCCCCCGTGAGCACCTCGGCGAGCGGTTCGTCCAGCCGGACGGCTCCGTCGAGCGCCAGCCGTGCGAGCACGAGCGAGGTGAACACCTTGGTGACGGAGCCTATGTCGAACAGCGTGTGCGGCCCGGGTATCCCACCGCCCGGACCGGTCCGCCCGGCACCCCGGATCTCCACGTGGTCGCCGGCCAGCCCGGCGACCACCGCGCCGACGTGTCGGCCCGCGAGCCGGTCGGCCGTCTGCTGCACGAGACAGGCGAGTTCGTTCATGCTCGCGAGCCTAGGCGCCCCGTTCGGCCGGATCGTCCGCCCGGAAAACGATATCGACCCCGCCGATGCTCCTGCGGAGGTACGACCCCCCGTCGCCCCCCCGCGCGATCCCCACGGCAGGGCACGGAGCCGGAGCCCCGCCCCGTCACCCCTCCAGCGCCTCCCGCAGCCGGGCCGCGACCTCCGCCGCCCCCGCCTCGTCCGGATACCGCCGCCGGGGCCAGAAGAACCCGCGCAGCCCGTCCTTCGGATTGCGCGGCACCACGTGGACGTGCAGGTGCGGCACCGACTGGCTGATCCGGTTGTTCGCCGCCACGAAACTGCCCGCCGCGCCCAGCCCGCGCTCGACGGCCCCCGCCACCCGCTGCACCCGCAGGAAGAACGGCCCGACCTCGGCCGCGGGCAGGTCGGCCAGCGTCGGGTGGTGGGCGCGCGGCACGACCAGGACGTGCCCGGGGAACAGCGGCCGGCGGTCCAGGAAGGCCACCGCCACCTCGTCGTCCAGCACCCGGTGCGCCGGCTCCTCGCCCGCCACCACCGCACAGAAGACGCAGTCCATCCGTCCATTCAAACCACCGGCCGGCCGCCCCGGCACCTCCGCAAACCCCGGTGGGCCCGGCATCACCCGTCCGGCCGCCGCCCGGGTGCGGCCTGGGCGGTGCCGGGCGCACGGTGGCGCCGGGGGCCGGACAGCGGGCGCATCGAGCGCTCCACGAGGAGGCCCCGCGAGGAGGTGGCCCCGATGTCGGGCAAGTTCGAGGTCTATCAGGACGCCGGTGGCAAGTACCGGTTCCGGCTCAAGGCGGGCAACGGCGAGATCGTCGCCACCGGCCAGGGCTACGCCAGCAAGGACGCGGCCCACAAGGGCGTCGAGGCGGTCCAGCGGGCCGCCGACGGCGCGCCCGTGGTGGACCTTCCCAAGGCGGCCTGAGCCCAACGCCGCCCGAACCCGAGGCGGCCTGAGCCCACCGCCGCCTGAACCCAAGGCGGCCTGAGCCACGGGGCGGCCGGAGCCCCGAGGCTCAGGCCGGGCGCGCGGCCCGGCGCCCGACCCACCGGGCCGGCCGCCGGGCACCTCGCCGAGCACCTCGCCGGGCACCCGCAAAACCGACCGCCGGACACTCACAGCGAGACGGGGACCCCGAGCGGAGAAGTCCCCGCTGCCTCACTCGTACCGGTACAGCAGCGCCTCCCGCTCGATTTGCTCGATCATCTCCACGGTCAGCGACTCGTCCCGCAGGTGCGAGAGCGTGACCTCCGCCGAGCTCGGCTGCTCGTCCTTGGCCAGCCAGTTCTCCGGCTTCCACGCCGAGGAGCGCAGGAAGGCCTTCGGGCAGTGCCCGTACACCTCCTCGACGGCGACCACGATGGCGCTGCGCGGCGGCTTGCCGACGGCGGTCAGCTGCCGCAGCAGCTCCGGGTCGGTCGAGACGCAGGCCCGCCCGTTGACCCGCAGGGTGGCGTCCCGGCCGGGGACGACGAAGAGCAGCCCGACCCGGCCGGTCTCCAGGATGTTGTGCAGGGTGTCCAAGCGCTTGTTGCCGGTGGCGTCCGGAATGGCCAGGGTGTACTCGTCGAGCACCGAGACCAGCCCGGCCGGCCCGCCGCGCGGGGAGACGTCGCAGCGCCCGGCGGCGTCCGCGCTGGCCACGAAGACCAGCGGGGAGCAGGCGATCAGGCGCTGGGCTACCTCGTGCAGGTGGTCGACCTGCTTGCGGCGCGCCTGGTCGCCGGGCTGCTCGTAGATCTCGCGCAGCTGGGCGGGATCGCTGAGCGCGCCCGCGTGGAGGGCGTCGAACAGGCTGCCCGGCCGGTTCGGCGCGGTGGTTGCGGTGGTTGACGAAACGACAGATTCCGGTGTGGTCGTCATACCGGGAATGTAGCCGAGGCCGCTCGGCGCACCCCGTTCCCCGGGCCCCGGCAACCCTCCGTGAAATTCCGGCCCCACCCCTCCCCACCAGCGGTTTTCCGCTCATAATGGGGGCCAGGGACCACTGGCTCGGGGCTCGCCGGGCGGGGACCGCCGGGTCAGTGGTCAGCGCGTCCGGGCGAGGGATGCCCGGGCGTGGGACGCCAGCCGCAGCCGGAGGTGGTGGTCGTGATCGTCAGGATCTGGGCCGGGCAGGTCTCGGCCGGTCGCATCGAGGAGTTCTGCGCGCACCTGGCCGCCCAGGTGATCCCGCAGCTCGGGCGGACCGACGGCTGCCTCGGCGGCGAGCTGCTGCGCTCGGTGTCCGAGGACGGGCACCGGGTGCTGGTGCTGAGCCGCTGGCGCGACGAGGAGGCGCTGCGCGGGTACGCGGGGCCGATGTGGCGGATCCGGCCGGTCTGGTCGGAGGGCGAGCTGAGCTACCTCGCCCACCCGCCGGAGGTCACCCACTTCACGTCGATCACCGCCCCCGCGGCCCTCTGAGCCGCGGCCCTCCGAGCGCATGGCCCGCCGAACACGCGCACCCCCGCGCACACGGCCCTCCAACGTACGCTCGCCCCCCGGCGGAGCCGCGGTAGCACCCCGCCGCGCATTCCCCGCAAGCCCGTGAAACAGACCACAGCCGGAGGCCCTCCCTGCCCTTGCGCCGACCGTGGCACAATGACGGCATCAAGCAGTGACGTTCAGCGCACTCCGGGGTCGGTGAAAATCCGAACCGGCGGTTACAGTCCGCGACCCGTCCGCAGCCAGCGGCCGGTTGACCAGGTGAAATTCCTGGACCGACGGTTAAAGTCCGGATGGGAGGCGTGCGCGGGCGGACGAAGAGCAGTACCCGTGGGTCCACTGGCAGGAGACTGCCTCCCGGCCCCGGTCAGGTGAACGACGGGAGCGGTGTCTCCCGTGCCGGGCGAGCGATCTCCCGGTGGCCTCGGCATCCCCGGCGACGGGTGTGTCCCGGGTCCGTGCGCCGGTGCCCGTCCGTGTCATCTCCCATGCCGCCCCGGAGTCCGCGCCCCAAGCGCGAGGAGAACCCGGGTGTTCACCGGCATCATCGAAGAGCTCGGCGAGGTCGTGTCGATCGAGGAGATCGGCGACTCCTCGCGGATCCGCCTGCGCGGCCCGGTGGTCTGTACGGGTGCTCGGCACGGCGACTCCATCGCGGTCAACGGCGTGTGCCTGACCGTTGTCGACAGCCCGGCGGAACTGGCCGCCGGCACCGGTGAGTTCAGCGCCGACGTGATGGCCGAGACGCTGCACCGCTCCAGCCTCGGCGAGCTGGCGCCCGGCTCGCGGGTCAATCTGGAGCGCGCCATGGCGCTCGGCGCCCGGCTGGGCGGCCACCTCGTCCAGGGCCATGTCGACGCCACCGGGCGGCTGTTGAGCCGCGAGCCGGGCGAGCGCGACGCGGCGGGCGAGCTGCGCTGGGAGGTGCTGCGGTTCTCGCTGCCCGGCACGATCTCCCGCTACCTGGTGGAGAAGGGCTCGATCACGGTCGACGGCGTCAGCCTCACCGTGGTGGAGGCGGCCGCGGACAGCTTCACCGTCAGCCTCATCCCGACCACCCTCGCGCTGACCACGCTCGGCGCCAAGGCCGTCGGGGAGGGCGTCAACCTGGAGGTGGACGTGCTCGCGAAGTACGTCGAGCGCCTCCTGGAGTCCCGCACCCTGCCCGACTTCCCGAACCTGTCGAACCTGCCGAACCTTTCCAACCCGCCCCACCCGTCCGACCTTTCCAGCCTGTCCACCCCGTCCGGCCTGCCGGTCGACGGAACCCCGGGGGAGTCCGAGTGAGCTGGCTCAGCGGCGAGGCGTTCACCGTCCTCGGCGAACACGTCAAGTGGGCCGACATGTTCGGCAACATCCTCGGCCTCGGCGGGCTCGCGCTCGGCTGGCGCCGCTCGGTCTGGAGCTGGCCGGTCCAGCTGCTGTCCGGCGCGGTGCTGATCGCGGCCTACCTCGGCGGCCACGTCCCCGGCCTGATCGGCAAGCAGCTGATCGTGATCGTCACCGCCGCCTGGGGCTGGGCGCAGTGGCAGCGGGGCCGCCGCGAGGGCGGCACGATCGCCGTACGGTTCGCGAGTTGGCGCGAGCGGATCGCGCTGGCGGCGGGTACGGCGGCCGGCACGGTCGCGCTCGCCCTGCTCTTCACGTCCTACCCCAGCCTGTCCTGGAGCCCCTGGTCGGACGCCTACGTCTTCGTCGGCACGCTGGCCGCGATGGTCGCCCAGGCCCGCGGCTGGGTGGAGTTCTGGTTCGCCTGGATCGCGGTCGACGCGGTCGGCGTGCCGTTCGCCTTCAACAGCGGCTACACCTTCTCCGGCCTCACCTACTCCGTCTACTTCGTCCTGGTGCTGCTCGGCCTGCGGTCCTGGTGGCTGAGCACCCGTGAGCCGCGCGCCAAGTCCGCCACCGTCCCGCAGGGAGCCACGGTATGACCGAGATGACCGAGAACCAGTCCAGCAACGGGGCCACCGGGCCCGACTCCGACCCCGAGCTCGTCCTCGACCCGGTCGAGCGGGCGATCGCCGACATCGCGCTCGGCCGCGCCGTGGTCGTGGTCGACGACGAGGACCGCGAGAACGAGGGCGACATCGTCTTCGCCGCGTCCGCCGCGACCGCCGAGCTGATGGCCTTCACCGTCCGCTACAGCTCCGGCGTGATCTGCGCCCCGATGACCGGCGAGGAGCTGGACCGCCTCAAGCTCCCGCCGATGACCCAGGTCAACGAGGACCGCAAGGGCACCGCGTACACCGTCTCGGTGGACGCCCGGGAGGGGGTCGACACCGGCATCTCCGCCGCCGACCGCGCCCGCACCGTACGGCTGCTCTCCTCGCCCGGCACCGAGCCCGGCGACCTCACCCGCCCCGGGCACGTCTTCCCGCTGCGCGCCGTCGAGGGCGGCGTGCTGGTCCGCCCCGGCCACACCGAGGCCGCCGTCGACCTGGCCCGGCTCGCCGGGCTGCCGCCGGCCGGCGCGATCGCCGAGGTGGTCAACGACGACGGCACCATGGCCCGGCTGCCCGAGCTGGTCGCCTTCGCCCGCGAGCACGGCCTGGCGATCATCTCCATCGAGGACCTGATCGCCTACCGCCGCCGTACCGAGCTGCACGTCGACCGGGCCGCCGCCACCGGCCTGCCCACCGTGCACGGGGAGTTCACCGCCGTCGGCTACCGGGGGACCATCGACGGCGTCGAGCACCTCGCGCTGGTGGCCGGCGGCCTGGACGCGGAGGGGCGGCTGCCGGACGGCGAGGACGTCCTGGTGCGGGTCCACTCCGAGTGCCTGACCGGTGACGTCTTCGGCTCGCTGCGCTGCGACTGCGGCCCGCAGTTGGAGGCCTCGCTGCGGCGGGTCGCCGAGGCCGGGCGCGGCGTGGTGCTGTACCTGCGCGGCCACGAGGGGCGGGGGATCGGCCTGGCCCACAAGCTGCGCGCGTACGAGCTGCAGGAGCGGGGGCGGGACACCGTCGACGCCAACCTGGACCTCGGCCTGCCCGCCGACGCCCGCGACTACAGCATCGCGGCCCAGATGCTGGTGGACCTCGGCGTCCGCTCGCTCACCCTGCTCACCAACAACCCGCAGAAGCTGACCGCGCTCACCGAGCACGGGCTCAAGGTCAAGGGGCGCGAAGCGGTCGAGATCGCGCCCGGCGAGCACAACCTGCGCTACCTGCGCACCAAGCGCGACCGGATGGGCCACGACCTGCCCGGCCTCGGCTCCTGAAACCGCACACCTCAGAACCAGCGACGACACCAGAGAACGGAAGAGAACATGAGCGGTCACGGAGCCCCCGAGCTGACCATCGACGGCGCCGCCGGCCTCAAGGTCGCCGTCGTCGCCGCCCAGTGGCACGACACGGTGATGAACGGCCTGCTGGACGGCGCCCACCGGGCGCTCAAGGAGCTGGGCGTCGCCGAGCCGACCGTGCTGCGGGTGCCCGGCACCTTCGAGCTGCCGGTCGCCGCCAAGCGCCTCGCCGAGCGCGGCTACGACGCCGTGGTGGCCCTCGGCGTGGTGATCCGCGGCGGGACCCCGCACTTCGACTACGTCTGCCAGGCGGCCACCAGCGGCCTCACCCAGGTCAGTGTGGACACCGGCGTCCCGGTCGGCTTCGGCGTGCTGACCTGCGACAACGAGGAGCAGGCGATCGACCGCGCCGGCCTGCCCGGCTCCGCCGAGGACAAGGGCCACGAGGCCGTCACCGCCGCCGTCGCCACCGTCGTGGCGCTGCGCGCCGCGCTCTGACACGGGGCCGCACCCGGTCCGTCCGGTCCCGGAGCGCGGACGTCCACCCGACTGTCCACGCTCCGGGACCGTTTACCGTCCGTCCGCCCGCACGCCGTAAGGTGGCCCCATCATGGCTTCGAAGACATTCGAGGAGCTCTACGCCGAGCTCCAGCAGAAGGCCGCCACCGGCGACCCCTCGTCCTCCCGTACCGCGCAGCTCGTCCAGCAGGGCGTCCATGCGATCGGCAAGAAGGTCGTCGAGGAGGCCGCCGAGGTCTGGATGGCCGCCGAGTTCCAGACGGACGAGCAGACGGCGGAGGAGATCTCGCAGCTCCTCTACCACCTCCAGGTGATGATGATCGCCCGCGGACTGACGCTCGACGACGTCTACAAGTACCTCTAGACACCCCCGCTCTCCCGAGCACCCCCATCCTCCGAACAGGTAAGGAAGCAACCTCCCATGCTGCGCATCGCCGTCCCCAACAAGGGTTCGCTCTCGGGTCCCGCGGCGGAGATGCTCCATGAGGCCGGCTACCGCCAGCGGAAGGACCCCAAGGAGCTCGTCCTCGTCGACCCGAACAACGAGGTGGAGTTCTTCTTCCTCCGCCCGCGCGACATCGCGGTGTACGTGGGCTCCGGCCGCCTCGACGTCGGCATCACCGGCCGCGACCTGCTGCTGGACTCGCACTCCAACGCCGAGGAGGTGCTCGCCCTCGGCTTCGCCGGGTCGACCTTCCGCTTCGCGCGCCCCGAGGGCGTGGACGTCGAGGACGTCAAGGGCCTGGAGGGCCTGCGGATCGCCACCTCGTACACCGGCCTGGTCGAGCAGCACCTGGCCGACCACGGCGTGAAGGCGACGGTCACCAAGCTGGACGGCGCGGTCGAGACCGCGGTGCAGCTGGGCGTCGCCGACGTGATCGCCGACGTGGTGGAGACCGGCACCAGCCTGCGCAACGCCGGCCTGGAGGTGTTCGGCGAGCCGATCCTGGTCTCCGACTCCGTGGTGATCCGGCCCAAGGGCGCGGGCGAGGACACCCGGGTGGAGCAGTTCCTGCGCCGCCTCCAGGGCGTGCTGGTGGCCCGCCGCTACGTGCTGATGGACTACGACATCCGCGCCGAGAAGGTCGGCGCGGCCGTCGCGCTCACCCCGGGCCTGGAGTCGCCGACCGTCTCGCCGCTGCACACCGAGGGCTGGGTCGCGGTCCGGTCGATGGTGCTCCGCAAGGAGGCCCAGCAGATCATGGACGACCTCTGGGGCATCGGCGCCCGGGCCATCCTGGTCACCAACATCCACGCCTGCCGCCTCTGACCCGCCCGCCCGAGCGCGGGTAAAGAACGGTTCAATGGGGCGGGGACGCCGGTCGGCGTCCCCGCCCCGCCGCGCTGCCGCCCCCAGAACCACCCCCGGAGAACCCACGTGTCCACGCCGTCC
The DNA here is from genome assembly GCF_042268845.1 of Kitasatospora sp. NPDC056273. Taxonomy (NCBI): domain Bacteria; kingdom Bacillati; phylum Actinomycetota; class Actinomycetes; order Kitasatosporales; family Streptomycetaceae; genus Kitasatospora; species Kitasatospora sp. NPDC056273. Next base: position 134,570 of record NZ_JBHJSJ010000014.1, read on the forward strand.
GTCCAGTTCCCCGTCACCTGGGCTCCGCGCCGCACCCGCGCCGTACTGCTGCCGGTCTGCGTGCTGATGGTGGTGCTGTTCTCCGCGATGGCCGTGCTGCTCCCGGAGAACTGGCAGCTCAACGACCGGATCATGATGACGGCCAGCGGCCTGCTGTTCGCCGGCGTCGGCCTGATGCTGGCCCGCCCCAAGGTGAGCGCCGACGCGGAGGGCGTGACGGTGGTCAACTTCGTCCGTCGGCGCCGGCTGGCCTGGGCCGAGATCGTCCGGGTCAACTTCCGCCAGGGCGACCCGTGGGCCACCCTCGACCTCGCCGACGGCACCTCGCTCGCCGCGGTCGGCATCCAGTCCGGCGTCGGCAAGGACCAGGCGATCGCGGACGCCCGGGCGCTGCGCGACCTGGTCGAGCACCACGCCCAGGCCTGAGCCCGCTCCAGGGCCTGAAAGCCTGCACCGGGCCTGAGCCCGCTCCCGGGCCTGAAAGCCTGCGCCGGGCCTGAGCCCGCTCCCGGGCCTGAAGGCCTGCGCCGGCCCTGAGCCCGCGCCCCGGCCCGCACCCGGGCGGACGTCCCCCACCTGGGGTTCCCCGCCCCCGGCGGGCCGAACGGGCTTCCTACGCCCATCCGGGTATGGTCTACGCTGGTAAAAGCAGGGCAAAGTTCGCCCTGCCCGAAAATCGAGTGCCCGAACCCGACCAGAGGAGTGACACTCCCCCTCGATGGACGATCCGTCCGGTAGTACCTGCGCCGCCTCGCTTCCGCTCCCCGGAAGGCAGGCGGCACTGTGATCACCGCCTGGCTGCTGTTGCTCGCAGCCGTTCTCCTGATCCTCGCCAACGGCCTCTTCGTGGCTGCCGAGTTCGCCTTCGTGACCGTCGAGCGCGGTGAGGTGGAACGCTCCGCGGAGACGGGCGACGCCAAGTCCCGCCGCGTCGCCGGGGCCCTGCGGCACCTCTCCTTCGAGCTGTCCGGCGCCCAGCTCGGCATCACCGTCACCTCGCTGGTGGTCGGCATGCTCGCCGAGCCGGCCCTGTCGACCCTGCTCGCACCCGTCATGACCGGCATCGGCGTGCCCGACTCGGCCGCCCGAGGCGTCTCCGTGATCGTCGGCATGGTGCTGGCCACCGTCGTCCAGATGGTGATCGGCGAGCTGGTGCCGAAGAACTGGGCGATCTCCCGCCCGCTCCAGGTGGCCCGCGCGGTCGCCGCCCCGCACATGGCCTTCTCCCGGGTCTGCCGCCCGCTGATCAGCTTCCTCAACGGCACCGCCGACCGGACCGTACGGGCCTTCGGCGTCGAGCCGCAGGAGGAGCTGGGGCACGCCCGCACCCCCGACGAGCTGGTCTCGCTGGCCCGTCACTCGGCCAAGGCCGGCGCGATAGACGAGGAGTCGGCGACCCTGTTCGTCCGCACCCTCGCGCTGAGCGAGCTGACCGCCGAGTCCGTGATGACCCCGCGCGTCGACGTGGCCGCGCTCCAGCGCGACGCCACCGCCTCCGACGTCATCAACCTGACCCGGGCCACCGGCCTGTCCCGCTTCCCGGTGCACACCGACAGCCTGGACGAGGTCACCGGCATCGTCACGCTCAAGGACGCCCTGGCCGTCCCGGCCGCCCGGCGCGGCCTGGTGCGGGTCGCCGAGCTGGCCTCGCCGCCGCTGCTGGTGCCCGAGACGCTGCCCGCCGAGCGGCTGCTCGACCAGCTGCGCCGCCTCCAGCCGATGGCCATCGTGGTCGACGAGTACGGCGGCACCGCCGGCGTCGTCACCGTCGAGGACATCGTCGAGGAGATCGTCGGCGAGGTGCAGGACGAGCACGACCCCGACGACCACCCCGAGCTGTTCCCGCTGCCGCCGGTCAACGGCCTGCCGGTCTGGGAGGCCGACGGCCGCGCCCGGATCGACCAGCTGGAGCGGATCGGCCTGAACGCCCCGGACGGTCCGTACGAGACCCTGGCCGGCCTGGTCGCCGACCTGCTCGGCAAGCTCCCCGAGGTGGGCGAGCAGGCCGAGCTGCCCGGCTGGCGGTTCACCGTGACCGGTGTCGACCGCCACCGCACCACCGAGGTCCGGGTGGAGCGCACCACCGCGCCCGCGCGCTTCGACGAGGACCGGGAGGAGGGCCGATGACCGCCCTGCAACTGGCCGTCGCGCTGCTGCTCCTGCTCGGCAACGCCTTCTTCGTCGGCGCCGAGTTCGCCGTGGTGTCGGTGCGCCGCAGCCAGATCGAGCCGCTCGCCGAGGCCGGGCACAAGCGCGCCCGCACCGTGCTGCACGCGCTGTCCAACGTCTCGGCGATGCTGGCCGCCGCCCAGCTCGGCATCACGGTCTGCTCGCTGGGCCTCGGCGCCCTCGCCGAGCCGACCATCGCCTCGCTGCTGGAGGGCCCGTTCCACGCGATCGGCGTCCCGTCCGGCCTGATGCACCCGCTCTCGTTCGGCATCTCGCTCGCCCTCGTGGTCTTCCTGCACATGGTGTTCGGCGAGATGGTGCCGAAGAACATGGCCATGGCCGGCCCGGAGAAGGCCGCGCTCTGGCTCGGCCCGCCGCTGGACCGGCTGGCCCGCTGGCTCGCCCCGGTGATCCGGGCGCTGAACGCCTCCGCCAACGGCATCCTGAAGCTGTTCCGGGTGGACGCCAAGGACGAGGTCGAGTCGGTCTTCACCACCGAGCAGCTGATGTACCTGCTGGCGGACTCCCGGGACGCCGGGCTGCTCGACGAGAGCCGCCAGGAGCGGCTGGAGGACGCCCTGGAGCTGGGCCGCCGCCCGGTCACCGAGGTGCTGCTCAAGCCCGAGCAGCTGGTCACCGTGGACACCAAGGCGACCGCCGCCGAGGTCGAGGAGCTGGCGCTGCGCACCGGCTTCTCGCGCTTCCCGGTCACCGACGGGGACCCGGCCGGCCACGGCTACCTCGGCTACGTCCACCTCAAGGACATCCTCGACGTGGACGACCCCTCGGCACCCGTCCCGGCCCGCCTGTGGCGGCCGATCACGGTGCTGCGCGGCAGCCTCCCGCTGGACGACGCCCTCGGCGCGATGCGCCGGGCCACCTGCCACCTGGCTGCCGTGCTGGACCAGGACGGGCGCACGCTCGGCGTGGTCATGCTGGAGGACGTGCTGGAGGAGCTGGTCGGCGAGATGCACGACCCGGACCACCGCGCCACGGCCTGACGCCCGTCGGTCGGCGCCTCCCCGGAGAGTTCCGGCTTTCGCTGACGGCGTGTCCGCTCCTGGCGATTCTGCCCTGAGCATGCACCCGTTCCCATGCCGGCCACCCTGGTAGCAGGGTGGTCGGCATGAGACTTCTCCTGCTGGGTGGAACCGGGTTCGTCGGACGGGTCGTCGCCGAGGAGGCGCTGGCCAGGGGCTGGGAGGTGACGGCCCTCAACCGCGGCACGCAGCCCGCGCCCGGGGGCGTCCGGGTGCTGACGGGCGACCGCACCGCGCCGGACGGCCTCGCGGCGCTCGGCACGGGGGAGTGGGACGCGGTGGTGGACACCTGGTCCTGGGCCCCCGCGGCGGTGCGCGACAGCGCCCGCCTCCTGAACGGCCGGGTCGGCCACTACGCCTACGTCTCCAGCCGGTCGGTGTACGACCACCCGCTGGTGGCCGGGGCCGGCGAGGCCGCGCCGGTGGTCGCCTCCTCCCCGGACCTCACCGGCGACGTGCCCTACGCCGAGGCCAAGCGCGGCGCGGAGCTGGCGCTGGAGGCGGAGTTCGGCGGGCGGGCGCTGCTCGCCCGGGCCGGGCTGATCATCGGCCCGCACGAGGACATCGGCCGGCTGCCCTGGTGGCTCAACCGGATCGCCGAGGGCGGCCCGGTGCTCGCCCCCGGGCCGCGCGACCTGGCCCTCCAGTACATCGACGTGCGCGACCTCGCGGCCTGGCTCCTGGACGCCTCGGCGGCCCGGCTCGGCGGCCCGTACAACCTGGTCGGCCCGTCCGGCCACGCCACCATGGGCGAGTTGCTGGAGGCCTGCGTACGGGCCACCGGCTCGGACGCCGAACTGCGCTGGACGGACCCGGAGCGGATCCTCGCGGCGGGCGTCGAGCCGTGGACCGAGCTGCCGATCTGGCTGGCGCCCGGCGGGCTGTACGACTTCCTGCACACCGGCTCGGTCGAGCGCGCGCTCGGTGCCGGGCTGCGCTGCCGCCCGGTCGCCGAGACCGTCGAGTCCACCTGGGCCTGGCTGCGGTCCATCGGCGGCAGCGCGCCGCAGCGGAGCGACCGGGTCAGGGTCGGGCTGGACCGGGAGCGGGAGGCCGCGCTCCTCAGGGGCTGAGCAGGGGGCCGGTGCGGGGATCAGCTCCGGCCGTCGATCAGCTCCCCGTACGCCTGGACGAGGTCCGGCAGCCGCAGGGTGGCCAGGTCCTCCCGGCCCGGCGGCTCGCGCAGCAGCGTCAGCCGCAGGTCCCGGTAGGCGCAGGACTTCTCGTACAGGGTGCGGATGAACCGGCCGTTGCCCAGCTCGTCGATCCAGCCCTCGCGGACCACGTGGGTGCAGATGCTGGCCAGCTCCTCGGCGGCGTCCTCGTCCCAGCCGTCGCCGTCCCGGCCGGCCAGCGCGGCGCCGATCGCGGTCAGCTCGCCGGGGCGGTAGCTGGGGAAGTCGACCCGGGTGGTGAAGCGGGAGTTGAGGCCGGGGTTGGTGGCGAGCAGCCGGTTCATGCCCTCGGGGTAGCCGGCCAGGATCACCACCAGCCGGTCCCGGTTGTCCTCGGCGCGCTTGAGCAGCACCTGGAGCGCCTCGTCGCCGTACGCGTCGCCCTTGGTGTAGCCGGAGTTGGAGAGGCTGTACGCCTCGTCGATGAACAGCACGCCGTCCAGCGCGGAGTCGATCAGCTCGTTCGCCTTCACGGCCGTCTGGCCGAGGAACTCGCCCACCAGGTCGGCGCGTTGGGCCTCCACGAGGTGGTCGCCGGAGAGCAGGCCGAGGGCGTGGAAGACCCGGCCGAGGATCCGGGCCACGGTGGTCTTGCCGGTGCCCGAGGGGCCGGAGAAGACGAAGTGTCGCTTCGGCGGCTGGACGGGCAGGCCCTGCTCGGCCCGCAGCCGCGACATTCTCAACTGGGCGGACAGCGCCCGCACCTGGCGCTTGACCGGCTCCAGGCCGACCATCAGGGAGAGTTCGGCCAGGGCCGCGTCCAACTCCCGTTCGTCGCCGGCGGACCGGAGCTCCGGCACGGCGGCGGTCCGGGGCTGCACCCGGCCGAGGGCGGGCAGCGGCGGTACGGCGGGGCCGGCCGGGGCGCCCGAGCCGGAGCGCTCCCCGGCGGCCTGCGGAGCGCCGTCGGCCGGGGCGCCGTCCAGCCGGGCGCCGCCGGTCGCGGTCCCGTCCAGCAGGGCGCCGCCGGCCAGGGCCCCGTCCGCCGGGGGGCCGTCCACCAGTCCGGCGTCCACCGAGGGTCCGCCGCCGTTCGACGCCAGGCCGTTCGACAGCAGGCCGTTCGACAGCCCGCCGGGCACTCCGTCGCTCGACAGCCCGTCGCCGGGGACGGTCGCGCCGCCCGGCCCGCCCGCGTCCGCGAACTCCTCCCCGTACCCGGGCAGTTCGGGGTATCCGGCGTCGTCCGGGTAGCCGGGATCGGCACCCGGCCCGCCCGGTGCGGCGGCGTCGGCCGCACCCGGGCTGCCGCCCGCCGTCAGCCCGTCCGCGAGCCCGTTGGCGAGCCCGTCCGCGATGGCGTCCACGAGGCCGTCGGCGAGCGCGTCCTCGGCCGAGATGGCCGTCAGCCGGGTCGCGGTGTCCATGAACGCCGGGTCCGCCCGGTGCACCGCCCGGTAGAGCGGCAGCGCCGCGGCGCTGCGCCCGGCCCCCTCGTACGCCCGGGCCAGCCAGTACCGCAGCTCCTTGCGCTGCGGCTGCTCGGAGCGGCAGCGGGCCAGCGAGGCGGCCAGCGGGGCCTGCGCCTGGGCGCACATGTCGAGGCGCACCCGCGCCATGCCGGCGAACAGCCCGGCCTCGATGCCGAGCAGCGGGTCGTCCAGCAGGCGGTCGGTGTCCCGGATCAGCTGCTCCCAGTCCTTGAGCAGGTAGGACCGGCAGGCGTACAGGAAGCGGGCGGACGGGTCCTCGCTGGGCGCCGGACACTGCTCCAACGCCCGGTCCAGTTCGGCCAGGTGGCGCCCGTCCAGCCAGTGCGAGGCGTGCGCCAGCGCGAGGTCGCGGGCGTCCTCCAGCACCGGCTGCACCCACCAGCCCAGCCAGTACCAGGAACTGAGCGGCCGTCGGTGCAGTTGCCGCTGCTCGCCGAACCGCTTCTGGTTGCGGTACATGGCCAGCAGCGCGGCCGAGGTGTCGCTGCGCAGCGCGTGCAGTCCGAGCCAGGCGTCGGCCATGCCCGGGTCCAGCCGGACGGCGGCCCGGAACTCCTCCTCGGCCCGGGTGTACGCACCGGCCGTGTACGCGTCCATGGCGCGCAGCCAGGCGCGGTCGGCGAGCCGGTCGGGCCCGCCCGCCGTGCTGTCGGAACTGTCCACCGTCGTCACTCACGCCCCCCGCGGTGCGGCCCGGGGCTCGGCCGGCGGGTTGCCTGCGCCTAGCCTGGCCGGTGGTCGTCGACCCCCTGTGGCGCAACTGCGCCTGCCAGGAATCGTACCGGCGCGGCGCTGATCCGGAAGGGTGCCGCACAGGGGCAAATGCGATCGCACGAGCGGCCGTTGAGCGGCCGGGCGACGAAACGGGCGGCGGGGGAGCGGGTTTCGGAAGGGGACTGGACGGCGTCCCCGGCTCACGGGGGAACAAGCCGGGGGCGCCGGGTCCGAGGCAACCGGAATCTGTTGTTCCGGTGGCTGAGGAGAACCTAGATCCTGGCGATGTCGCAGGTCAAGGCGTTGGTTGAAGATTCACCGACGGTGTCCGGGGCGATCCGGCCGGTCACCCCGTCGACCCGCGTCACGGCGTGCGGACGGCTCGGATCGGCGGCGAAATGCGCCGATTCGGCCCGGGCCCAGCCCGCCCAGAACTCGGCCAGTTCCGGCCCGTCCCGTTCCTCCCCGCGCCGCCGGGCCGAGACGGCGTCCAGCTCCATCCAGATCACCCGGGCCAGCCACGGCCGCACCGCCCGCCGCCCGGCGCCGACCCCCTCCACCAGCACCACCGGGGCGGCCGGCACCGCGGCCGCGCCCGCGAAGCGGCGCAGCGTCCAGTCGTACACCCGGTACTCGGCGTCCCGCCCGGCCGCCAGCGGCTCCAGCACCTGCTCGCGCAGCCGTCCGGTCCACCCGAAGGGCTCGCGGTGGGTGGCCAGGTCGTCGAGGTGGACCACCGGGGCCCCGCCGAGCGCCGCCGCCAGCCGTCCGGCGAAGGTGGTCTTGCCGGAGCCCGCGTGGCCGTCCACCGCGACCAGCCGCACCGGCCCGCAGGAGGGCGGCAGCGCTCGCAACTCGGCCGCGAGCGCGGTCAGCCGGTCGTCCGGAGCGGGCCGGAATCGGGTCGGGAGGGGTTCGGATACAGCCACAACGTCAACCCTACGGTGCCGTAGCCCGCCACTGCGTCCAGTTCATATGTGCAGGTCGTGACGGCAGCGCGGGTTTCGGGCATACTCGCCTTCGCCACGACTGTGAACGGCCGTTCACCGCAACCCGGTGCCGGTCGGTCCGACCAGCCACACCCACGCCGGACCGGCCGACACCTCGGTCCCGCGCCCCGATCGAGGAGGCGACCACCGCCATGACCCCCTCCCCTGTGAAAGCCGTGGAGCGCCAGCTGCCCACCGAGGAGGCCCGCGAGCTGCTGGGCCTCACCCGGGACCTGGTCCAGCGCGAGCTCCAGCCGCGCGCGGCGGAGGACGAGGCCGCCGGCCGCTTCCCGCGGGAGGTCTTCCGCACCCTCGGCGAAGCCGGCCTGCTCTCCCTCCCGTACGACGAGAAGTACGGCGGCGGCGACCAGCCCTACGAGGTGTACCTGCAGGTGCTGGAGGAGCTCGCGGCCGGCTGGCTGGCCGTCGGCCTCGGCGTCAGCGTGCACACCCTCTCCTGCCACGCGCTGGCCACCTTCGGCACCGACGAGCAGCGCGAGACGTGGCTGCCCGCCATGCTCTCCGGCGAGCAGCTCGGCGCCTACTGCCTCTCCGAGCCGCAGTCCGGCTCCGACGCGGCCGCGCTGCGCACCCGCGCCGACCTCGACGGCGACACGTACGTGGTGAACGGCACCAAGGCCTGGATCACCCACGGCGGCCAGGCCGACTTCTACAGCGCCCTGGTGCGCACCGGCGTCGACGGCCCCAAGGGCATCAGCTGCCTGCTGGTCCCCGGCACCCAGCAGGGCCTGTCCGCGGCCCCGCCGGAGCGCAAGATGGGCATGTGGTCCTCGCCGACCGCGCAGCTGCACTTCGACGGCGCCCGGGTGCCCCGCGAGCGGCTGGTCGGCGAGGAGGGGCAGGGCTTCCAGATCGCGCTCGCCGCGCTGGACTCCGGCCGCCTCGGCATCGCCGCCTGCGCGATAGGGGTGGCCCAGGCCGCGCTCGACCTCGCCGTCGACTACGCCCGCACCCGGCGCCAGTTCGGCCGCCCGATCGCCGAGTTCCAGGGCCTGTCCTTCATGCTCGCCGACATGGCCACCCAGATCGAGGCCGGCCGCTCGCTCTACCTCTCCGCCGCCCGGCTGCGGGACGCCGGCCGCCCGTTCTCCAAGGAGGCGGCGATGGCCAAGCTGTTCTGCACCGACGCGGTGATGCGGGTGACCACCGACGCCGTCCAGGTGCTCGGCGGCTACGGCTACACCCAGGACTTCCCGGCCGAGCGCTACATGCGCGAGGCCAAGGTGCTGCAGATCGTCGAGGGCACCAACCAGATCCAGCGCCTGGTGATCGGCCGCCACCTCACGAAGGCCTGACGGCCCAGGGCCTGTCCGGCGGGTCCTTGCCGGGTGCGCGACGCCGGGGCACGCACCTCGCCGCGTTGTCGTCGGTCGCCAATGGCCCCCAGCCTTCGGCCGGGAGGTGCCCCCACCGCAGTGGCTCCCTCCTCCGCCTTGCGATGCACGCACCCCAACGCCGCGCCCTGATCCGACAAAACCCACCGGACAGGCCCGGCTCCCTCACGGCCTCCGGCCGTCACTCCAGGGTGCGGAGTGACGGCCGGAGGCGTTCCCGGCGGAGCGTCAGCTCGCCTTGGCGGTACGGGCGGTCAGCGCCGGACGACGGCGGCGCTGCTCGGGGATGGCGGCCCGCATCGTCGCGACCGTCGGGGCGGCGGGCGCGGTCGGAGCGGCCTGGCCGACCGCGGCGAGCCGCACCGGGCGGTGCGCGACGGCGTGCGAGAACGGCTGGGTGCGCCAGTCCAGCCCGGTCGGGAGCTTGAACAGCGCGTCGATCCGGGCCGGTTCGGCGTCCTCCGGGGCCTCGACCTCGGCCAGGTCGTCCGTCGGGGTGCCCGAGCCCGGGCAGATCGCGGGGGCGAAGGGGTTCCAGGCGGTCGGCAGCAGCGCGTGCTGCGGCAGCCGGTCCTCGTCCGCCACCAGGGCGATCGGGCGGCGGCACTCGGGGCAGTCGACCCGGAAGATGTCCCAGTTCTCCGCCTCGCCGGGGTCGGTGCCCGGCATGTAATCGACCGCGAGGTCCTCGCGGTCGGTCATATCGTCGGTCTCGTCGGCGCCCAGCACACGCTGGTCAGTAGCAGGCATGAGGATCCCCCTAGGATCGGGCCCGGCGTGGTCGTCCAGGGCCACAACCAGCACTTCCCTGTGATCAGGACTCATAACCCTGCGGTCCCGTGCACCGTGATGCACCGGGTGTGTCCTTGGCCACACCGGACGCCACATTCGCCCGGCATGTGCCCGCCCGGTACCTGCGATCCCTCCCCGTGCCACCGCGTGCGCCCCCCGTGCTCCCGACCGGGTAGGTTTGCGCACTGTGGAGGATCTCGACCAACGCATCGTCCAGCTGCTCCTCGAAGACGGCCGGATGAGCTACACGGACCTGGGCAAGGCCACCGGCCTGTCCACCTCGGCGGTGCACCAGCGGGTGCGCCGCCTCGAACAGCGCGGGGTGATCCGCGGCTACACCGCGATCATCGACCCCGACGCCGTCGACCTGGCGCTGACCGCGTTCATCTCGGTCAAACCCTTCGACCCGAGCGCCCCGGACGACACCCCCGAACGGCTGGCCGGCCTGCCCGAGATCGAGGCCTGCCACAGCGTCGCCGGGGACGAGAACTACATACTCAAGGTCCGCGTCGGCGCCCCCGGCGACCTGGAGGACCTGCTGGCCCGCATCCGCAGCGCCGCCGGCGTCTCCACCCGCACCACCGTCGTCCTGTCCACCCCGTACGAGGCACGACCCCCGAAGCTCTGACCGCGAACGGGCGGGGTGCAGACTTGGCCGCATGACCGAACGCACTCCCCGGACCGTCCTGCTGCGCGGCGGCGCCGTCTACAGCCCCGCCGACCCCTTCGCCACCGCGATGCTCGTGGAGGGCGGGCACGTCGCCTGGGTCGGCAGCGACGGCGCCGCCGAGGCGTACGCCGCGACCGCCGACGAGATCGTCGAGCTGGACGGCGCCCTGGTCACCCCCGCCTTCGTGGACGCCCACGTGCACGCCACCGCCACCGGCCTGGCGCTCACCGGCCTCGACCTCACCGGCAGCCCCTCGCTGGCCGCCGCCCTGGCCGCCGTCACCGCCTTCGTCGACGCCCGGCCCGAGCCCGGCGGGGTGCTGATCGGCCACGGCTGGGACGAGAGCGGCTGGCCCGAGGGCCGCCCGCCCACGCTCGCCGAGCTCGACGCCGCCGCCCGCGGCGCCGCCCTCTACCTCTCCCGCACCGACGTGCACTCCGCCCTCGCCACCACGGCGCTGCGCGACCTCACCGAGGGCCTGGCCGAGGCGCCCGGCTTCAACCCCGAGGGCCCGCTCACCAGGGACGCCCACCACGTCGTGCGGCGGACCGCGCTGGCCCGGCTGACCCCCGAGCAGCGCCGCCGCGCCCAGCGGGCCACCCTGGCCCGCGCCGCCGAGCTCGGCATCGGCGCCCTGCACGAGTGCGCCGGCCCGGAGATCTCCTCGGAGGCCGACCTGGCCGCCCTGCTGGCTCTCGCCGCTGACGGCGAGGGGCCCGAAGTCTTCGGCTACTGGGGCGAGTTGGGCGGTGTCGAGACCGCCCGCCGGCTCGGTGCGGTGGGCGCCGGCGGCGACCTCTTCGTGGACGGCGCGCTCGGCTCGCACACCGCCTGCCTGCACGCCCCGTACGCGGACGCCGGGCACACCGGCACCGCCTACCTGACCGCCGGGCAGGTCGCCGACCACGTCGCCGCCTGCACCGGGGCCGGGCTCCAGGCCGGGTTCCACGCGATCGGCGACGCGGCCGTGGCCGCCGTGATCGAGGGCGTCCGGGAGGCCGGCGCCCGGGTCGGCGCCGACCGGGTCAAGGCCCTGCGCCACCGCGTCGAGCACGCCGAGGCCCTGGACGACGAGGCCGTCGCCGCCTTCGCCGAACTCGGCCTGACCGCCTCCGTCCAGCCCGCCTTCGACGCCGCCTGGGGCGGGCCCGAGGGCATGTACGTCCAGCGCCTGGGCGCCGAGCGCGCGGCCGCCCTCAACCCCTTCGCCGCGCTGCTGCGGGCCGGCGTCCCGCTGGCCTTCGGCTCGGACGCCCCGGTCACCCCGCTGGACCCCTGGGGCACCGTCCGCGCGGCGGCCTTCCACCGGACCCTGGACCACCGGATCTCGGTGCGGGCCGCCTTCACCGCCCACACCCGGGGCGGCTGGCGCGCCGTCGGCCGGGACCAGGACGGCGTGCTGGTCCCCGGCGCGGTCGCCAGCTACGCGATCTGGGCGGCCGGCGAGCTGGTCGTCCAGGCCCCCGACTCCCGGGTGGCCGGCTGGTCCACCGACCCGCGCTCCGGCACCCCCGGCCTGCCCGACCTCACCCCGGGCCACCCGCTGCCGACCTGCCTGCGCACCGTCGTCCGCGGCCGCACGGTGTACCAGCGGTAAACCCCGTGGATCGGCGGGTCACCGCGGCCTAGGTTGACCACCATGACCCTGGTACCCGCCGACTTCACCGTCCCGCGCGAGCTGCTCGCCCCGGAGTTCCGCCTGGAACCCCTGGGCGAGCGGCACAACGCCTCCGACCACGCCGCCTGGACGGGCTCCATCGCCCACATCCGCGCCACCCCCGGCTGGGCCGGCCGCGGCTGGCCGCCCGCCGACGGGATGCCGCCGGAGCGGAACCTCGACGACCTGCGCCGGCACGCCGCCGACTTCGAGGCCCGCACCGGCTTCACCTACACCGTCCTGGAGCCGGACCGCGACGAGGTGATCGGCTGCGTCTACATCTACCCGGACCGCGAGGACCCGTCCGCGGTCTCGGTCAGCTCCTGGGTCCGGGCCGACCGCGCCCACCTGGACGCCCCGCTGTACCGCGCCGTCTCCGACTGGCTCACCGGGCACTGGCCGCTGCGGGAGGTCCGTTACACCCCGCGCTGACCCCGCTACCACCCTGACCTCACGGGTCTCCGACCTTCCGGGGTACCTTCTTCGCACAGCGTCCGAACAGCAAGCCCCAGGAAGATGGTGCGCCGGTGGCCACTCCCGTCACCCAGGAACGGCCCGAGGCCGTCCCCGAGCCGCAGGAGCCGGCGCCCCGGGCGAGCCGCGGAGCCCGTGCGCTCGCCAAGGTCCGCGCCGGCCTCCCGCGCACCGGCCTCGCCGCCCTGGCCGGCCTGCTGCTGGCCCTCGCCTTCCCGCCGTACGACCTGTGGCCGTTGTCGCTGCTCGGCGTCGTCGCGCTGTCGCTGCTCACCCGGGGCCGCACCTTCCGCCAGGGCCTGTGGACGGGCTTCGCGTTCGGCCTGCCGTTCTTCCTGATGCTGCTCAGCTGGCTGCGGGTGGTCGGCTGGGACGCCACGATCGGCCTGTCGGTCGTGGAGGCGCTGTTCCTGGCCCTGCTCGGCGGCGCCCTGGCCGTCACCTCCCGGCTGCCCGGCTGGCCGCTCTGGACAGCCTGCCTGTGGATCACCCAGGAGTGGGCCCGCGACCGGCTGCCGCTCGGAGGCTTCCCCTGGGGCCGGCTCGCCTTCGCCAACACCGCCACCCCGTACACCCCGCTGGCCGCGCTCGGCGGCGCGCCGCTGGTGACCTTCGCGGTCGCCCTGTCGGGCGCCCTGCTGGCCTGGGCCGCCCTGCGGCTGCGCGGGCCCGGCAGGGCCCCGAAGGCGGCCGCGCTGGCGGCGCTCGGGGCGGTGGCCGCGCTGCTGGCCGGCTACCTCGTCCCGGTGCCCACGGCCGCCGACGACACCGTCAAGGTCGCCATCGTCCAGGGCAACGTGCCCAACCCGGGCATGGACTTCCTGGGCCGCCCGATGATGGTCCTCAACAACCACGCCGCGGCCACCGAGCGGCTCGCCGCCGACATCAGGGCCGGCAAGGTCGAGCGCCCCGACATCGTGATCTGGCCGGAGAACTCCTCCGACCTCGACCCGTTCAGCGATCCGCTGGCCCGCCAGCGGATCGACGAGGCCGTGAAGGCGATCGGCGTGCCCACCCTGGTCGGCACCCTGGTGGACGGCCCGGACGCGCAGCACGTCCAGAACGAGGGCATCGTCTGGGACCCGGTCACCGGCCCCGGCGCCTCCTACACCAAGCAGCACCCCGTCCCGTTCGGCGAGTACGTGCCCTTCCGCGCCCAGCTGATGAAGGTGATCACCCGCCTCCAGCGGGTCGCCCGGGACTTCTACCCCGGCGACCACAACGGCGTGATGCAGCTCGGCCCGGCCCGGATCGGCGACGTGATCTGCTTCGAGGTCGCGTACGACGAGATCGTCCGCGACACCGTGGACAGCGGCGCCCGGGTCCTGGTCGTCCAGACCAACAACGCGACCTACGCCAAGACCGGCCAGCCCGAGCAGCAGCTGGCGATGAGCCGGCTGCGGGCCGTCGAGCACGGCCGGGCGGTGCTGATCGCCGCCACCAGCGGCATCAGCGCGGTGATCGGCCCGGACGGCAGCGTCCGGCAGCGCACCGAGGAGCTGACCGCGGCCGAGCTGTCGGCCACCGTCCCGCTGCGCGACGGCACCACGGTGGCCGACCGGGTCGGCGCCGCCCCCGAGTGGACGCTGGCCGTCGGCGGCCTGCTGGCCTGCGGCGCGGCGGTGCTGGTCGGCCGCCGCCGGAAGGCCCCGTCCGGAACACCGGCCGGGCAGGAATCGTTGGACCAGGTGGTGCCGTAGCCGGCCCGGACCTCCCGTGCGGCGCGCAGAGCACCGCTTGGAGTGGATTCGTACCGTGACCCAGCAAGCTACCCCCACCCGTCCGGCCCCGCGTAGCAGGCTCCGCCGGGTGCTGCCGCTGCTGATCACCGCCTGGCTGGTGCTGGAGATCTGGCTGCTGGTCCAGGTCGGCTCGTGGCTGGGCGGCCTCACCGTCGTGCTGCTGCTCGTCGCGGGCGTCCTGATCGGCGGCTCGCTGATCAAGCGGGCCGGGCTGAAGGCGCTGTCGGCGGCGATCGAGCAGAGCAAGAACCCGCAGTCCCAGCAGCCGCAGACCGGCACCAGCATGACCGTGCTGGCCGGCCTGCTGCTGATCGTCCCCGGCTTCCTGACGGACCTGGTGGCCCTGACCCTGCTCTTCCCGCCCACCCGGGCGCTGTGGCGGGCGGTCGGGCGCCGGGCCGCGGACAAGGCGCTGCGCAGCACCTCCGCCGCCGGGGCCGACCCGTTCGCGGACGCGATGCGGCTCCAGGAGCAGCTGCGCATCCACCGCCCGGACGGCAAGGTGGTCCAGGGCGAGGTCGTGGACCCGGAGGACGGCCCGCGCGGCCCGCAGGGCCCGGACACCACCTACCGCCCGCCGATCGCCGGCTGACCGGACCGGCACGACGTACGAGCCCCCGAGGGGCGGACACCCCGCCCCTCGGGGGCTCGTCGCGCGGACGGCACCTGCGCCCGTCCGTGGGCAACGCGAAAGGGACCCTGGTGACCAGGGTCCCTTTTCGCGTCCTCCCGCACGGGGCGGGAGCGAGGTGTCAGGCGCTCTTACGGGTGTCTCGCGGGTGTACCGCGAGGTTCATCCCGCCGGAGCGGAGCACGGCCAGCCGTTCGGCCAGCACCTCCTCCAGCTCCTCGCGCGTCCGGCGCTCCATCAGCATGTCCCAATGGGTGCGCGTCGGCTTGATCTTCTTCTCTTCCGGCTCGTCGCCGTCGAGAAGCGCCGCCTCCTGTCCACAGAAGCGGCATTCCCAGGTCGCGGGGATCTCGGCCTCGACCGAGAAAGGAACCTCGAAACGGTGTCCGTTCTGACATGCGTACTCGACGGTCTGGCGGGGAGCCAGATCGATACCACGGTCGGTCTCGTAGCTAGTGGCCCCGAGTCGCGTGCCGCGGAGAGCTCGCTCGCTCATGAATCGTGCCTCCCGGGCTTATGGCCCACAGGACTAGTGGTCGCTGTTCTTCGTCGTTCGGTCAACGCTCGGCTTCCGACGAAGATTCCCGTCCCGGGACATGCGTCGTCTGTAGTGCCGCCCCTGTTTGTACCCACCTGCGCCCGATTTGTCACATCTGGCCGGTGATATCACCCCAGGTGTCACGTATTTCACATCTGGTGATCGTGCGGACTTTCCGTGACGAGCGTACCGGGACGGGATTCGGCGGTGGTCGCCGCCCCCGGTCGAGGGCCGGGGAACCGGCCCGGGAGACGGGCCCGGCCCGGCCGTCAGGAGATCGGCCGTGAACGGATCATCGGCTCGCCCTTGGCCAGGTCGACCGGGCGGGCCGGCGCGGCCGGTTCGGCGGCGGGGACCACCGGCGGGCGGTCCGGGCGGGGCGGTGCGGCGGCGGCCGCCTCGGTGCGGCTGTCCCGGTGCGGCAGCAGGGCGATCACCGCGTCCCGCAGCGGGGCCGGGGCCTCGTCGTCCAGCGGGTCGACGGTGGCGGGCACCTGGAGGCGGAGCGGGGCGCCGTTGCCGATCCGGGCGTAGCCGCGGCCGACCGGGGCGTGGGAGGCGGGCACGATGTCCAGCGGCGCGCCGAGCGCGTCGCGGCCCTCGTCGGGGCCGGCCGGGCCGAGCACCACCCGGGCCCGGGTGGTGGTGCGGACGGTGGTGGTGAGCCGGTCCCGGGCGGCGAGGTCGTCGGCGACCACCACGGTGACCCGGGCGGCCCGGCCGTGCCGCAGCGGGAGCTCCAGCAGGTCCTGCGGGTCGGGGCGGCCCTCGGCCTGGGCGAGCTCGCTCAGCTCGGTCGGGTGGTCCAGCAGCAGCCACAGCGGCCGGGTGGCGTCCTCGGGCGGGGCGGTGCCGGCGTGCCGGGCGGCGTTGAGCGCGGCGAGCCGGCGCTCGGTCTCGCCGACGGCCCAGTCCAGGGCGGCCAGCGCGCCGTGCAGGCTGGTCTCCACGGTGTGCACGCCGGGCCGGTTCACCAGGCAGGCGTGCTCGCCGGTGCCCGCGCCGTCGACCACCACCAGGTCCGCGTACGGGAGCGCCTGGAGGGCGACCGAGCGCAGCAGGCTGGAGGTGCCGTAGCCGGTGACGCCGAGCACCAGCAGGTGCGGCTCGGAGGAGCGCGGGCCGGTGCGCCAGACCACCGGCGGCTGCTGGACGGTGGTGCCGCCCCGGGTGACCGGGATGGTGCGGGCGGTGCCGTCCTCGTCGGTGAAGCCCAGCACGATCTCGCCGGGGGCGGCCACGAAGCGCTGGGCGGCGATGTCGGTGGGCAGCGGGGCGAGCGCGGTGATCCGCAGCCGGTTGGACTCCTCGTCCCAGTCGAAGCGGTACTCGCGGGCCCGGCCGGCCTTGCCCTGGACCACCTGCTCGATCCGGGCCCGGGAGGACGGCTCGGTGTCGGTGAAGTAGGCCGGGTAGCTCATCTCCAGCCGGGAGAGCCGGCCCTCGCGGTCGAACTCCCACGCGCTGAAGGCGCTCTTGTAGGCGCCCTCGAAGTGGTACAGCGGGTTGGCGTCCTCTGGGCCGCACAGGTACGGGGTGAGCGCCGCGTAGAGGGCGGCGAGCTTGACGTCGGCGGCGTCCGGCGCGGGCGGTGCGGGTGCCGCCTTGGGGGCCCGGCCGGCCCAGGCGGCGCTGGCCATCAGGGCGATCAGGGCGAACAGCAGGCCGTGCGGCAGCAGGTAGACGCCGATCAGCAGGGCGGCGGTCAGGAACAGCGTCGGGCCGCGGCGCTCCTTGGGGGTCTCCTGCCAGCGGGACCTGGCCCAGTCGACGTGGTGGCGCAGGCCGCGGCCGATGACGGAGAGCGGGGCGAACATGTCGGAGGCGTGGTCCCCGGCGGTCCGGGCGATCGTGCGGCCCTTGCTGAGGTGGCGGTGGAGCGGCATTCCTTGACTCCCCGGGCGGTGGGACGGGTGGGGTGGGCGCGGTGGGGAACGACGGGGCCCGGGGGCGGTGTGGGATCCGCGCCCGGGCCGGTACGGCGGGGGAGGAGGTGGCGGCTAGAACCTGATGCCGCTGAGCAGGCTGGCGAGGCTCGCGCCGCCCGCGGTGATGCTCGGCGCGATCGAGGAGCCGGCGATGTAGAAGCCGAAGAGGGCGCAGACGATGGCGTGGGAGACCTTTAGTCCGTCCCGGCGGAAGAAGAGAAAGGCGATGGTGCCGAACAGGACGATGCCGGAAATCGAGAGGATCACGTTCCGCTCCTCAGGAAGTGGGGACAAGCAGGGGTGTTACGGAAAGTGCACTAATCGTGACAAAAAGTAATAGATGATGGAACGGTGCAAATGGGTGGTTCTGCCGTTCAATACCGTTCCGGCGGCCGGGTGGCGGTATGCGCACCGGCCGGGGTGGGGGCCGGGCCGCGCGGGGATTCGGTGCGCCCAGGCATTCCCGGGCGGCGGGTGGGAAGTTTCCGGGGGGTCCCGGAAGTTCGCTCGAATGGCTGCGCAACGCGTGCGGTCGCGTGTCGTGGCGGGTGCGGGCCGTCATCCGGATCCCGGACGTCCGCTGGCCCGTCGCGGCACCGGCCGCTACCGTGCCCTGGGCGCAGCCCCGAGACCGCCCGACGACCCGACCGGAAAGGCCGCCCGCCATGACCGACGCCGCCAGCCAGCAGCCCGCCGACGCCCCCGACGCCGAGGTGATCGCGCTCGCCGGGAAGCTCTTCGACGCCGCCCGGGCCGGGGAGACGGACACCCTGTCCGCCTACCTGGGGGCCGGTGCCCCGGCCGACCTCACCAACGACCGCGGCGATACCCTGGTGATGCTCGCCGCCTACCACGGCCACGCCGCCACCGTCGCGGAGCTGCTCCGGTACGGCGCCGACCCGAACCGCGCCAACGACCGCGGCCAGACCCCGCTGGCCGGTGCCGTCTTCAAGGGCGCCACGGACGTGCTCGACGTGCTGCTGGCCGGCGGCGCCGACCCCCGGGCCGGCGTCCCGAGCGCCGTGGACACCGCCCGGATGTTCGGCAAGGACGAGCTGGTCGCCCGGTTCGAGGTCCGCTGAGCGGGGATCGTAGGCTTTTTCACCATGAGCACCAGCACCGCCCAGGACACCGGCACCGTCGAGTTCCGTGTCACCGGCTACGCCCACCCCGACGCCCAGGCCCTGTCGGCGGAGGTGCAGCAGGAGTACGTGCGCCGCTACGGCGACCCGGACGAGACCGTCCTGCACCCCGAGGACTTCGAGGCGCCGGCCGGCCTGTTCATGATCGCCTACCTGGACGGCCGGCCGGTCGGCTGCGGCGGCTGGCGGGCCAAGCAGGCCGGCCCGGACGGCCTGCGCGACGGTGACGCCGAGCTGAAGCGGATGTTCGTGGTCCCCGACGCCCGCGGCCGCGGCCTGGCCCGCGCGGTGCTGCGCCGCCTGGAGCGGACCGCGGTCGAGGCCGGGCGCACCCGCTTCATCCTGGAGACCGGCACCGAGCAGCCCGAGGCCATCGCGCTGTACCAGTCCGAGGGCTACGCCGCGATCCGGAAGTTCGGCATCTACAAGGACCACCCGCAGAGCGTCTGCCTCGGCAAGGAACTCGCTCCGGCGGTCTGAGCCGCGGCCGCGCGGGGAAGGCTCCCGTCGGCCCGAGGAGGGGGACGGATGAGCCGCCGAGCGACTGGACCCGACGCACCCGGAGCCGACCGGCTCCCCGGCCTGGCCGCGCCCGGCGGGGAGCTGGACCGGCTGGTCGAGGACGGCGCGCGCACCGTCGGGGCGGGCGCCGTCTGGGCCGTCGGCGACGCCGGCGGCGCGCTCGGCGGCGGCGGGCACGGCGCGCTCGGGCAGGGGCCGTACGCGCGGCTGAGGCCCGGGCCGGACACCCTGTACGACCTCGCCAGCCTCACCAAGGTGGTCGCGCTCTGGCCCTGCGCCGGAGTGCTGTGGCAGTCCGGACGGCTGCCGCTGGACGAGCCGCTCGGCGCCTGGTGGCCGCCCGCCGCCGGACACCCCGCCGGAGCGGTGACGGTCCGTCAACTCCTGGCCCACACCGCCGGGATGCTCCCGTACACCCGCTTCGAGCAGCTCTACGGGCGCGACCCTTCGGCGATCCGGGCCGGGGTCCTCGCCGCCCCGTCGCACCGGCCGCCGGGCGCGGCCGTCGAGTACACCGACCGGGCCGCCGTGCTGCTCACCTACCTGGTCGAGGACCTCGGCGGGGCGCCGCTGGACCGGCTCGCCGAGCGGTGGGCCTGGGGGCCGCTCGGGATGGCCGACACCCGCTACGGTCCGCTCGGCGCCGCGCTCGCCGCCCGCACCGCGCCCACCGAATACGAGGAGGGCGCCGGCGCCCACCTGCGCGGCGTCGTCCACGACCCCTCGGCCCGGCTGCTCGGCGGGGTCTCCGGCAACGCCGGGGCCTTCTCCACCGCCCGCGACCTCGCCCGCTTCCTCACCGCGCTGCTCGCCCCGCCGCCCGGGCTGCCCTGGGGCGGGGCGTGGATCGAGGAGTCGCTGCGCGAGCAGACCGGCGGCCTCGCCCCCGCCCGCGGCCTGTCCTGGCTGTACGCCCCCGGCACCGGACCGGCCGAGGGCACCTTCGTCCACTACGGCTTCACCGGCACCGGCTTCTGGGTCTCCCGGCGGCTCGGCCGCTGGGCCCTGCTGCTCACCAACAAGGTGCACTATGACCGGGACATCCAGCGGCTCACCGAGCTGCGCAACGCCTTCCGGCGGGCCGTCTTCGGCTGAGGCCGGATCCGGCACTCATTCGGGTGGATTCGGCGCGAACAGCCGTTTGGCGGGCGGGGATCGCGGCAGATTGTCCCCGACGGCGGCGGTCGGCGGAGGAGGCGCGATGACGGACACCTGGGCACTCTCGGAGGAGGAGTGGCTCGCCGGGATGGTGCGCGCCTACGTCGGGTGCAGCGTGCTGCTCACCGACGAGGCGGGCAAGGTCCTGCTGCTGAAGGCCAGTTACCGCGACCAGTGGCAGTTCCCCGGCGGCGGGATGGACCCGGGGGAGGGGCCAGCCGAGTGCGCCGCCCGCGAACTGTACGAGGAGACGGGGCTGTTGGCCGGGCCGCTGCGGCTGCTCGTCGTGGAGTGGCGCGACGCCATCCCCGACCAGGGCGAACACGCCCACCCCGCCGTGCAGTTCATGTTCGACGGCGGGACGGTCGCGGCCGGGTCGGTGGTCCGGGCGCAGGTCGAGGAGATCGCCGACCACGGGTACTTCACCCCGGCCCAGGCGGCCGTCCTGCTGCAGCCCGGTGCGGCGCGCCGGCTCACCGGGGCCCTGGAGGCCCGGCGGACGGGCGCCGCCACGCTGCTGCACTCGGACGGGTACGTGGGGTGACGGACGGTCAGAGGAGCGTGCTCCAGTAGTACCAGAACCGGTTGAGGACCAGCAGCGCGATCACCGCCGCCCACAGCACCGGCAGCGCCCAGTGGTAGCGCGCCGCCTCCCGGACGACCACGCCCAGCCGCGGGCCCACCGGGATCACGCCCGAGCGCAGGTTGTGCAGCGTGGTGTACCAGAACAGCGCCACCACCGTCGCCCACACCACCATGCAGTACGGGCAGAGCGCGCCGATGTCGTACAGCGCCTGGTAGATCAGCCAGTGCGCGAACCCCACGCCCACCGCGGTGCCCGCGTTCAGCCCCAGCCAGAACCAGCGCCGGTACGCCGCACCGGCGAGCAGCCCCGCACCGATCGCCGCCAGCGCGCCGAAGGCGGCCAGCCCGAGCAGCGGGTTCGGGAAGCCGAAGACCTCCGCCTGCTCGGTGCGCATCACCGAACCGCAGCTGATCACCGGGTTGATGTTGCAGTTGGGGACGTAGGAGGGGTTCTCCAGGATGCGGAGCTTGTCGAAGGTCAGGACCGCCGAGGCGGCCAGCCCGACCAGACCGCCGAGGAACAGCAGGAAGGCGTAGGCCCGGCTCGCGCCGATCGGGGCCCGGGCCCGGGCGGCGTCGTCGGGAGCGGAGCGGGACGGGGGCACGGTGGTAGCAGCGGACATGGCAGCACACTCCGGTGGCTGGCTGGGAGGAGCCGGCCCGGCCGGGAGTTCGGCCGGGCCGGGTGGTGCCGTACGGTGCGGTGGTGCGCGGGGGTGGGGGCGCGGCCTACTGGAGGCCGGCGGCCTGCTTCACCTGCGCGGTGAACTGCTCCGGCGGGACCACGGCGTTCCCGGCGAACAGGGTGATCTGCTTGCCGTCCACCTTGACGGTCGGAGTGCCGGTCACGCCGCTGTCGTTGAACGCGTCGGCGACCTTGGCCGCCCACGGGGCGTAGGTCTTGTCGGTCACCGCCTTCACGAAGGCGTCCGTCTTCAGCCCGGGCACCTGGCCGGCCAGGTCCAGGATGTGGTTGACGTCGCCGAAGCCGTCCTCGCGCTCGTCCGGCTGGTTGGCGTACAGCACGTCGTGGAACGCCTTGAACTGGTCCACGCCCTCGTTCAGCGCGGCGCCGACGGCGGCCAGCGCGGTGCGCGAGCCCTTGCCGCCGAGGCTCTTGTCCAGGAAGGCCGCCAGGTGGAACTCCACCTTGATCTGGCCGTCCTCGGTGAGCTTCTTGACGGTCTCGCCGTTCGCCGCCTCGAAGTGCTTGCAGACCGGGCAGCGGAAGTCCTCGTAGACCGCCATGGTGTGCGGGGCGTCGGCCTTGCCGTAGGTGATCACCGTGCCGTTCGGGCCGGAGGCGTTGGCCGGGGTGACCAGCGGCGCCGACGCGGCGGCGGAGGACTTGTCGTTCTTGTCCGAGGCCGAGTTGACCGCCACGGCGACACCGCCCGCGAGGGCCAGCACGACGACGGCGGAGACCGTCACGACGATCCGCTGACGGCGCTTGGCGGCCTGCTGCTCGCGGCGCTGCGCCTCCTGGATCCGCTCGCGGGCACTGATGCGCTTCTTGTTCTTGTCCTGGGACACGGGGGAGTCAACTCCTGTACGCGGCGCGCGGGTGCGCGCGGGAAGCCGCAGCTGCTGCGGCGGGGTCGGTGAACGCGGGAGTCGTGCGCACTGCCTGCGGGCGTACCGGGCCCGTTTCGGGCGGGTACGGGGATGATCAGATGAGGCCGGAGATCAGCAGGCAGGCGCGAAGGCGGGCGGGCCGCGCCGGGGCGCCGGGCTCAGCACCACGTCCTCGCGGCGCGGTCGCGGGCGGTCCGACACCGGCAGCGGCACCCGCAGCACCGGACGGACCGGGGCCGGGAGCAGCAGGACGACCAGGGCGCGCAGCGGGCCGGCCAGCGACTCGCT
Organism: Kitasatospora sp. NPDC056273; assembly: GCF_042268845.1. Lineage (NCBI taxonomy): Bacteria > Bacillati > Actinomycetota > Actinomycetes > Kitasatosporales > Streptomycetaceae > Kitasatospora > Kitasatospora sp. NPDC056273. The sequence goes on from NZ_JBHJSJ010000014.1 coordinate 157,147, forward strand.
CAGCGCGCGCAGTGCCCGGGCCAGGCCGGACAGGGCGGCGTCGCCCATCCGCAGCCAGGCGGAGGCCGCCAGCGCGATCACCAGGTGCACCAGCAGGAGCAGCAGCTGGGTCGCGGCGGGCGCCAACTGGGCGGTGTGCCCCAGCGGGCCGCTCAGCAGCGAGCCGTCCACCGAACCGCCGCCACAGACCAGCAGGTTCACCCCGCGTGCGGGCACCTGACCGGCCAGCACCGGCGAACAGCCGGCCTGGCCCAGGTTGAACGTGGTGTTGAGCAGCAGCTCGACCGGCACCATCACGCCGGAGATGTGCAGCAACCGCCGCTCCCCGCCGGCCAGCACGGTCGCGACCAGGAAGACGACGGCACCGGCCGTGGCCACCAGCGACAGCGGCAGCGGACGGCCCGTGATGACCACCTGGCCCAACGCGGCCATCGGCACGGCGAGCGCGGTGAACACCGCGGCCCGCAGGGCCCTGGTCGCATGGGAGGAGGTCGTCACGCTCCGGAGTATGCCATGGCCTCCGCGTCCGGCACGAGGGCCCGTAGGTCCCTGGTCCGGCTGACGCGCGCTCAGTAGCCTGCGAGGTCGCCCGTCGGGTCGACAGCAGCCGTGGCCGGATTAGCCTGGAAGGCGTTCCCGCTGACCCGACGAGGGGGCGAGCGCGCATGGCGAAACCCGAGACCACGGTGGGACAGGTGCTGCTGGCCCGCATCGAGGCGCAGGCCGTGGTGCTGGCCGGCCTGGACGAGGCCGTCCGGGCCGACGAACCGGACGCCGTGCACCGGATGCGGGTCGCCTGCCGGCGGCTGCGCAGCGCCCTGCGGACCTTCCGGCGGCTGTTCGCCCCCGGCACCACCGACGAGCTGGTCGCCGAGCTGCGCTGGCTCGCCGCCGCGCTCGGCGGGGCGCGGGACCGCGAGGTGCTGGCCGAACGGCTCGCCGCCGAGGCCCGCGAGCTGCCCGCCGAATGCGGGCCGCAGCGGGTCGCCGCCGCGCTGGAGCGGTGGGGCGAGGCCGAGTACCGGCAGATCTGGCCGGAGGTCGTCGCCGCCCTCGACAGCCCCCGCCGCCGGGCCCTCGACGAGGCCCTCGCCACCCTCCTCGCCGACCCGCCGCTGCTCCCGCGCGCCGCCCGCGGCGCCGTCCCGGAGCTCTCCCGGATCGCCGCCCGCGAACAGGACCGCACCGCCGAACGCGTCCGCGCCGCCCTCGCCGCCGCCCCCGGGGAACGGGACCTCGCCCTCCACGCGGCCCGCAAGGCGGCCAAGCGCGCCCGGTACGCAGGCGAGACCGCCGCCCCGGCCGTCGGCGCCCGGGCCGAGCGCTACGCCCAGCGGATGAAGGCCGTCCAGGAGGTGCTGGGTGAGCACCAGGACGCGGTGGTCGCCGCGAGCACCCTCGCCGCCCACGCGGCGAGCGGCGGCGAGCCCTTCGGCTACGGCGTCCTCTACGGCCGCCAGCTGGCCGCGGAGGAGGCCGCCCGGCGCCGGCTGCCGGAGGTCTGGCGGCCGGCGGGCAGGCGGAAGCTGGCCCGCTTCGGGTAGCGGCGGCCTGGCCGCCGAGCGACCGGGCCTCGTCCGTCGCGGGCGTCACGCTGCCGGTGGACGGCGGGATCACGGCCACCCACCGGTTCGACCGACCGGCCCGCTCCGCCGCGCCCTACCGGGGGTCGAGCCCCGCCGAGCGGGCGGCTTCGCGCAGCAGGTCCCGGAGCATCGCGGTGGTCAGCCGGCCGGTGTTCGTGTTGCGCGGGCTCACGTGGTAGCAGCCGTACATCCGCAGGTCCGGTCCGCCGTCGCGGGCCGGGAAGGCGGCCACGGCGGCGTGGCCGAAGGCGGGGCGGGGGCGGGGGAGCCGCCAGCCGGCGTCCGCGATCACCGGCAGCATCGCCTGCCAGGCGAAGCCGCCGAGGGCGACGACGGTGCGCACGGTGGGGCGCATCAGCTCCAGCTCCCGGGTGATCCAGGGGCGGCAGGTGTCGCGTTCCGCGGTGCTGGGCTTGTTGTCCGGCGGGGCGCAGCGGACCGGGTCGGTGATCCGGACGCCGGACAGTTCCAGGCCGTCGCCGTAGCGGACGGACTCGGGGCGGTTGGCGAGCCCGAGCTCGTACAGGGCGGCGTAGAGCAGGTCGCCGGAGGGGTCGCCGGTGAAGATCCGGCCGGTGCGGTTGGCGCCGTGGGCGGCGGGGGCCAGGCCGACCAGGACCAGCGGGGCGTCCGGCGGGCCGAAGCCGGGGATCGGGCGGGCCCAGTAGTCCTGGTCCTGGTAGGCGCGGCGCTTGGTGCGGGCGGTCTCCTCGCGCCACGCGACCAGGCGCGGGCAGGCCCGGCAGCCGGTGACGACGCGGTCCAGCGCGGCGAGTCCGGCGGCCCGGGCGGCCGCCTCGGTGGGGTGCCGGGGGTGCTCGGGGTCGTCGGCGGCCTGGTCGGAGGCCGGATCGGACGCCAGGTGGGAGGGCTCGTCGGCGGGGGAGGAGGGTGCGGCCTCGGTCGGCATGGTCAAGATCCTAGGGGGAGCGGGACGTTCATACCGGCGTCGTCCGGGCAGGCGTAGCGTGGAATCAGTTGCTCCGGCGGTCCCCGGCCGGTCCGGGTCGGCGGCGGCCGGAGACGCCGGTGTGCGCGCAGTGCGCCGGTCGCGAGGAGGCCGCGATGATCGTCGATGCGGTGCTGGGTGCGCTCGGGGGGCTGGCCGGGCTCGGGGTGATCTGTGCGGGCCTGAGCATCAGGGTCGTCCAGCAGTTCCAGAAGGGCGTGGTGTTCCGCTTCGGGAAGGTGCGCGACGAGGTGCGCGAGCCCGGGCTGGTCGCGCTGATGCCGGTCGCGGACCGGCTGCGCAGGGTCAACGTGCAGATCGTGACGATGCCGATCCCGGCGCAGGAGGGCATCACCCGCGACAACGTGACCGTACGGGTGGACGCGGTGGTCTACTACCGGGTGGTGGACCCGGTGAAGGCCACCGTCAACGTGCAGGACTACAACTTCGCGATCTCCCAGGTCGCGCAGACCTCGCTGCGCTCGATCATCGGCAAGAGCGAGCTGGACGACCTGCTGGCCAACCGGGAACCGATCAACCAGGGGCTGGAGTTGATGATCGACAGCCCGGCGCTGGGCTGGGGCATCGAGATCGACCGGGTGGAGATCAAGGACGTCGCGCTGCCGGAGTCGATGAAGCGCTCGATCGCGCGGCAGGCGGAGGCCGAGCGGGAGCGGCGGGCCCGGATCATCACGGCGGACGGCGAGTACCAGGCCTCGCAGCGGCTGTCGGACGCCGCGGCCGTGATGAGCGCGACTCCGGCCGCGCTGCAACTGCGGCTGTTGCAGACCGTGGTGGAAGTGGCGGCGGAGAAGAACTCGACGCTGGTGCTGCCCTTCCCGGTGGAGCTGCTGCGCTTCCTGGACAGTGCCACGGAGGTCCAGCAGCGGAACCTGCTGACGGCGGCGGCGGTCGCGGCCGGGGCGAAGGCCGTGGAGGAGGCGGTGGAGAGCGGCGAGATCCCGGAGGAGGGGCTGGAGCCGGAGCCGCCCAGGCATGAACTCCCGCCCCTGGAAGAGGTGTTGGAGCAGTCGCCGCTGGACCGTCCGGAGTCGCCGGACGGCCGGTTCGGGCGCGGCGGCCCCGCCGGGCCGGACGGAGCGGAGTGAGCGGGTCGGCCCCGGTGGCGTCGGCCATCCGCCCGGACCACGATGGACGAGGGGAACGGGAAGCCAGGTCAGGAGGCGGACCATGACCAGAGCCAGCGACATCATGCACCCGGGCGCGGAGTGCATCCGTGAGCACGAGACGCTCGCGGCCGCCGCCCGGATCATGCGGGAACGCCATGTGGGCGCCCTGCCGATCTGCGGACCGGGCGACAAGCTGCTGGGGATCGTGACCGACCGCGACATCGTGCTGCGCTGCGTCGCCGAGGACCGCGACCCGGCGTCGGTGACGGCGGGCGAGCTGGCGCAGGGGCGGCCGATGACGGTGGAGGCGGACGAGGACTGCGAGCAGGTGCTGCGGGTGATGGAGCAGTACCAGGTGCGCCGGCTGCCGGTGATCAACCACCCGGAGCACAAGCTGGTCGGCATGATCAGCGAGGCGGACATCGCGCGCGGCCTGCCGCAGGCGCGGGTCGCCGAGTTCGTCTCGGCGGTCTGTGCGGAGGAGGCGCCCGCGGGGGCGGCCCAGGGCTGACACCCCCGCCGCGCGTACGCGGGTTGCGGCCCCCGCCGACGGACGGGCGGGGGCCGCAGTCGTGCCGGTCCGGTCATCCCAGGGCGTAGACGGAGGTGGCGTGGGCGGCGGGGGCCCGGTGCCGTCGATGCTCTCCGTGCCCTCGGCGACCTCGGCGTTCTCGGGGGTGTTGGCGCGGTCTCAGGAGGCGGGGGCGGCCAGGGTGTCGAGGTGGCGGCGCAGCACCGCGCGCAGCTCGTCCGGGCCGACCAGGTCGGGGTGCTGGACGGCCTGGAGGGTGAGGCCGTCCAGCAGGGCGGAGAGCCGGCGGGTCTCGAGGTCGAGGTCGAGGCCGGGGGCCAGGCCGCCGGCGCGTCGGGACTCGGCGAGGACGCGTCGGACCAGGTCGTCGAGTCCGGTCTGCATCTCGACGGCGCGGGGCCGCAGGTCGGGCCGGGTGCGGGCGGCGGTGACGAAGGAGAGCCAGAGCGCGGACTCCTCCCGGCGCCCGGCGTCCAGCGGGAGGATCTCGGCGAGCAGCCGGACGGTCCGTTCGCGCCGGTCGGTGCCGGCGGCGGCCGGGTCGAGCAGGGCGGCGGCGTGGGCGCGGATGCGGGCCTCGATCCGCCGGGCCAGCTCGCGCATCGCGAAGATCATCAGCTCGGAGCCGCCGGCGAAGTAGTGCCGCACTGAGCCGACGGCCAGTCCGGCCTCCTCGGCGACGTTGCGCAGGGAGGCGTGCTCCAGTCCCTCCCGGGCCGCGACGCGCAGGACGGCGTCGGCGACGGCCTGGCGGCGTTCGGCGGGGTCGACGATCTTCGGCATGTTGCCGTTATAGCACGAGCGAGCTAAATTGCTGATTTAGCACGGTCGAGCTATAAAAATTCGGGGAGGCAGGAATGAACGGCTGGGTGCACGCGGGGCTGATCGCCGTCGTGGTCGTGGTGGTGGTGATCCGGCGGCTGCGCGGCGAACCGCTCAACGCCCGGGACCTCTTCGCGCCGCCGGTGGTGCTCACCGCCCTCGGCGTGTGGGCGCTCGCCCAGAAGCACGGGCTCGGCGCGGCCGACTACGGCTGGATCGCGGCGGGCGCCGGGCTCGGCGTCGCGCTGGGGGCGGTGCGCGGCGCCACCATCCGGGTCTACGAGCGGGAGGGCGTGCTGTGGCAGCGCTACACCGGGCGGACCTTCCTGGTCGCGGCGGTGTCGCTGGCCCTGATGGCCGGTTTCGCCGCGCTCGCCGCGCACTTCGGCCTGGCCGCGGACGCCCGTCCGATCCAGCTGTCGATCGGGGTGGGCTTCCTGGGGGAGGCGCTGGTGGTGGGCTTCCGGGCGCTCTCCTCGGGCACGCCGTTCGCGCCGGAGAAGCGGGGCGCGAGCCCGCTGGACCGGTTCGGCCGGTAACTATGGTTGTCGTGGACGAGTTCGTTAACTATGGTTGTCACCATGACGACCGTGGAGATCACTCCGGAGGAGCGGGCCGCGCTGGCCAAGGCCCTCCTCGACGCGCTCGACCCCCTCGCCGCCGCCGTGCGCGCCCGCGCGACGGGCCTGCCCGCGGAACGGATGTGGAACGCCGAGCCGGTCGAGGTCGCGCTCTCCGTCCTGTCCGCCTGGAAGCTGGTGGACGCCGAGGTCAAGCTGCTCGCCGCGGGCGCGGCCGCCACCGCGGGTTCCTACGGCGCCAGTTACGAGCAGCTCGGTGCCGCCTGGGGCATCACCCGGCAGGGCGCCCGGAAGAAGTGGCCGGAGGCCGTCAGCCGTCCGGCGGCGCGGCCCGGGCTGCTCGAACTGTTTGGCGGAACAGCCGAGTTGGCGGAGGACGAGACCTCTGGAGGCTGGCGCTGGACGGCCACCGGCGCGGACGGCGCCACCGGTGGGGCGGCGGCCGGCCACCGGACCAGGGAGGAGGCCGCGGCCCACGCCGGGGCCTTCCTCGCGGCGCACCGTCAGGACTGATCCCGCAGCTCCCGGGCGATCAGCTCCGCGAGGTGCAGGGCCCGCCGCCCGTCCGCGAGTTGGGCGATCTGGGTGCGGCAGCTGAAGCCGTCCGCCAGGACCACCGCCTGGGGCCCGGCGGCCCGGAGCCCGGGCAGCAGCACCCGCTCCGCGATGGCCTCGGACACCTCGAAGTGGCCCCGCTCGAAGCCGAAGTTGCCCGCCAGGCCGCAGCAACCGGCCTCCAGCACCCGGTTGTTCAGGCCGAGCCGGGCCTCCAGCCGGCGGTCGGCGGCGCTGCCGAGCACCGCGTGCTGGTGGCAGTGGGTCTGGGTGACGGCGTCCAGCGGGATCCGGGGGAGCGGGGCGTCCGGGGCGAACTCGTCGAGGAACTCGGCGAAGGTGCGGGTGCGGTCGGCGAGCGGTCGGCCCTCCGCGCCGAGCAGCCGGGGCAGTTCCTCGCGCAGGGTCGCGGTGCAGCTGGGGTCCAGGCCGATCACGGGGGTGTCGGCCTGGACCCCAGCTCCGTCCAGTGCCCGCAGGCTGCGCCGCAGCACCCTTCGTGCGGTGCCGAGTTGGCCGGTGGAGTACCAGGTGAGGCCGCAGCAGACCGGGCCCGGGGGCAGCCGGACGTCGAAGCCCAGGTGCTCCAGCACCTCGACGGCCGAGCGCAGCACGCTCGGCTGGAGGCGGTCGGAGAAGGTGTCCGGCCACAGCAGCACCGGCTGGGCGCCCGCCGGGGCCGGGTGGGTGGCGCGGTGCCGCCGGTACCACGCGGTGAAGGTCTCCGGCGGGAGGACCGGCAGCACCCGGCGCCGGTCGATCCCGCCGAGCCGCTTGAGCAGCCCCCCGGCCCGGGAGCGGGCGAGGGTGTTGGCGGCCCCGGGTGCGAGCGCGGCGGCCCGCAGCCAGAGCGGCAGCCAGCCCATCGAGTAGTGCGCGAGCGGGCGCGGCCGGCGCCGGTAGTGCTGGTACAGGAACTCGGACTTGTAGGTCGCCATGTCGACGTGGACGGGGCAGTCGCTCGCGCAGCCCTTGCAGCTCAGGCAGAGGTCCAGCGCCTCCCGCACCTCCTCCGAGCGCCAGCCGTCCGGGATCGCGTCCCCCCGCAGCATCTCGGCGAGCAGCCGGGCCCGCCCCCGGGTGGAGTGCCGCTCCTCGCCGGTGGCCAGGTAGCTCGGGCACATCACCCCGCTGCCCGGGGCCACGCACTTGGCGACGCCCACGCAGCGGTGCACCGCCTTCACCAGGCTGCCGCCGTCCTGCTCGTACGGGAGGGCCAGCGGCAGCGTGCGGCGCGGGGCCGTGACGAAGCGCAGGTCGGCGTCGAGCGGGCGCGGGTCGACCAGCGCGCCCGGGTTGAGCAGGTTCTCCGGGTCCCAGATCCGCTTGAACTCCCCGAACAGGCCGATGATTTCGGGCGGGTACATGCGCGGCAGCAGCTCCGAGCGGGCCTGGCCGTCGCCGTGCTCGCCGGAGAGCGAACCGCCGTACGAGACCGCCAGATCGGCCGCCTGCTCCAGGAACTCCCGGAAGACCAGCACCCCTTGGGGCTCGTCCAGCGGGAAGTCGATCCGCAGGTGCACGCAGCCGTCGCCGAAGTGCCCGTACGGGACGCCGTGCAGGCTGTGCCGGCGCAGCAGGGCGCGCAGGGCCCGCAGGTAGTCGCCGAGCCGCTCGGGCGGGACGGCGGAGTCCTCCCAGCCGGGCCAGGCCTCGCCGCCGCCGGGCAGCCGGGTGACGATCCCCGCGCCCGCCTCCCGGACGGCCCACAGCTGGCGCTGCTCGACCGGGTCGGTGACCAGGGCGACAGCGGCCGAGCGCTCGCGCTTGACCGCGTCGGCGAGCCGGCGGGCGGCCTGGTAGGCGGCCCGCGGGGTGTCGCCGCCGGTCTCCAGGAACAGCCAGCACTCGCCGGCGGGCAGCCGGTCCAGCGCGGGCGGGCGGGGCCCGGCGGCGAGCAGCGCGGCGATCAGGTCGGCCGCCATGCCCTCGGCGGTCAGCGGACCGTACGGCAGCAGCGCCGGGACGGCGTCGGCGGCGGCGCCCTCGTCGGGGTAGCCGGCCACCACCAGGGCCCGGGCCGGCGGGTCCTCGACCAGGCGGACGGTGGCGCCGAGCAGCAGCGCGCAGGTGCCCTCGGTGCCGGCGAGCGCCCGGGCCAGGTCGTGGCCCTGCTCGGGCAGCAGCGCGTCCAGCGGGTAGCCGGAGGTGCGGCGGGGCAGCCGCGGCATGCCCTGCCGGATGGCGGCGAGGTTGCGGTCGGTGAACTCCTGCAGCCCGGTGTGGAGTTGGCCGACCCGGCCGGGCAGCGCGGCGAGCGCGGCGCGCTCCGCGGGGGTGAGCCGCCCGCCGACGGTCAGCTCGGTGCCGTCCGCGAGCAGCAGCTCCAGCCGCTCGACGTTGTCGGCGGTGCGCCCCCAGGCGAGCGAGTGGGAGCCGCAGGAGTCGTTGCCGATCATGCCGCCGAGGGTGCACCGGCTGTGTGTGGACGGGTCGGGGCCGAAGCGCAGCCCGTACGGCCTGGCGGCACGCTGGAGGTCGTCCAGCACGGTGCCGGGCTGGACGCGCGCGGTGCGGGCCCCCGGGTCGACCTCCAGCACCGCGCCGAGGTGGCGGCGGAAGTCCAGCACCACCGCGCCCGGGCCGATCGCCTGCCCGCCGATGCTCGTCCCGGCCCCGCGCGCCACCACCGGCACCCGGTGGGCGCGGCAGAGCGCCAGCGCGGTGCGCACGTCGTCGAGGTCGGCCGGCTTGACCACGCCGAGCGGCAACTGCCGGTAGTTGGAGGCGTCCTGGCTGTAGACGGTGCGCTCGGCGGCGCCGAAGCGGACCTCGCCGCGCAGCACGGCGGCCAGCTCACGGGCCAACTCGGCCCCGGGGACGGCGGACGGACGGCTCACCAGGACCTCCCAGGAGTACGGCTCCGCCGATGATCGCAGCCGTACCGCCGTACCGGTACCGGGCGCGGCGCCCGGCTCACCCGGGTGGGGGTGCCCCGGCTACTTCCGCCCGGTGAGCGTGCCGCGCGCGATGTGGGAGAGCTTGGCCACCTCGAAGGCCGGGTACGCGCCGCCCGCCAGCAGCGAGAACTTGATCCCCTCGCGGCCGCCCGGCCGGCGGTGGCCGGGCGGCTGGAAGCGGCGGTGGTGCTCGGCGGCGCGGTGGAAGAACTGCGGCCGCTCGGCGCGGGTGACGCAGCCGGCCAGGTCGAAGACGAACAGGTAGTGCCGGATCATCCGGACGAACAGCGCCTCGCGCACCGCGTACAGGTGCGGCTGGTCCTCCAGCAGGGCGAAGCTGCGCTCGTACTGCTCGAACAGGTCGAAGACGCTGCTGCCCGGGCCGCCCGCCGGATGGACGGTCTCCCGGCGGCGGAGCTGGACGCACTCGCGGGCCAGCACGGCGGCCGTCCGGGCGCCGAGCAGCGCCGCGTGCGCCACCGGGACCTCCTCGTAGCGGCCGGGCGGGAAGGCCAGGCCCAGCTCGGCCCAGTGGCCGCGGCGGACCAGCCGGTCCCAGGCCAGCGGCGGCGCGCCGAACAGCGCGGGCCGGTCGAAGGGGGCGAACGGCTCGGGGCCGGCCTCGGCGAGCAGCGCCTCGGCGCCGCCCGGCCAGTCCCGGTCCTGGTGCCGGCGGGAGTGGCCGAACAGCAGCACGTCCACCGGGCCGGTCTGCCGGAGCCGGTCGGCGAGCGTGCGCAGCGCGTCCCGGGGCAGCAGGTGGTCGGCGTCCAGGAACAGCAGGTACTCGCCGGTGGCCCGCGCCGCGCCCGCGTTCCGGCTCGCCCCGACCCCGACCGCGGCGTTCAGGTGCAGCACCGACACCTGCGGGTGCCGGGCGGCGTACGCGTCGGCGAGCCCGCCCGCGGTCTCGGGGGAGCGGTCGGCGACCACGATCACCTCGACGTCGGCCAGGGACTGGGCGAGCAGCGAGTCCAGGCAGTCGGCGAGCTGTTCGTGCCGGTCGTAGGCGGGGAGCACGACGCTGATCAGGGGTGAGGGCATGACGCCGGAGCGTAAGAGGGCTCGCGAACCGTGGCAAAGCCCTGACGGTCCGTAATTCCGATCAATCAGTGGCAAACCGTACGAGTGTGCGCCAGATCTTCACGCCGCCTTCCGGACGTGTCCACGCCCGGCCCGGGCTCCGCCCCGGGTCCCGGCCCGGCTTCCGACCTGGGGTGATGCGCGCCGGGGCCCGCGACGCGCGGTGCGTCGCGGGCCCTCGGCGGCCGATCGGGGGTCGGCCTAGTACCAGTGGTGGGACTGCCAGAACGACCAGGCGGCGCAGGGGCTGCCGTAGCGGGTGTTCATGTAGTTCAGGCCCCACTTGATCTGGGTGGCCGGGTTGGTGCGCCAGTCGGCGCCCGCGGAGGCCATCTTGGAGCCGGGCAGGGCCTGGACCAGGCCGTAGGCGCCGGAGGAGGCGTTCACCGCGAGGGGGTTCCAGCTGCTCTCGCGGAACACGATGTTGCTGAAGCACTGGAGCTGGCCGGCCGGGACGATCTGCGCGGCGATCTGCTGCGGGGTGCCGGAGTAGGCGGCCGGGGCGCTGTTCAGGTCCTGGCGCTCCTGGGAGCGGGAGGCGGCGGCCTCGGCGTCGGCCTTGGCCTTGGCGTCCGCCTGGGCCTGTGCCTCGGCCTGGGCCTGGGCGGCGGCGTCCGCCTCGGCCTTGGCCTGGGCCTCCTGGGCGGCCTGCTCGGCGGCGCCGGCGGCAGCGGTGTCGGCCTGGCCCTGCTCGGCGACCAGCGTGCCGTCCACCGACACGGCGGCCACGGGGGCGGCCTCGGTGCCGTTCCCGGCCTGCGGGATGGCGAGGGCCGCGGTGGCGGCGCTCGCGACCACGAGGGTGGCGACGCCGGTGATCAGGGAGTTGCGGCGGGCATGGCTGAGCTGCATGGGGCGGACGATCCTTCTCCGTCGGGGGCCGTGCCGGTGGCACCGGGGGCGGGGCATCGCGTGGGCTCCGGGTGAGCGGGACCCGTGCGGCCGCCCTGGACGGCCGTGGCGCCCCGACGGAAACGGCGGGGCGGGCGGGCTGCGCGGCGGCGGGGGGTGGTCGGCTGCGCTGTCTGGCGACGGGCCATTCTTGGCAGGGCCGGGGACGGGTGGCAAAGGCGTTCGCTACTACGCAGGGTCGTGGCTGAGGGGTGGCCGGAGCGGGGCCCGGCGGCTTATTTGGGCAGATTTGTCCGAATCCTCCATCCGGAGGTGGCAGCCCGGGGGTGGTGAAGGATCCCACCGCCGGCAGGTGCGGTGGCCTGTGTTCTTCAGGCGGATCACGGTCGCGGGCGGCCCGGTCGGGGCGGCTCGACGGCGCCGGGGGCGGTGCTACGGGGAGCGCGTCCACTATCGGGGATCGTGGATGGCGATCCCGCTGTGGGCGGGCTCACACGCCGACGGGGGCGGCGTCGACGCGGAGTGAGCGACCGGTGACGGCTCCGGGGGGTCGCGCACGGGATTCCCCGGAGCGGGCCGTGAGGTTCGGTGCGTGATCGTCCCGGGCCCTCCGCAGCCGGAACCCCTCATTGCCGTGTTCCTGCCAGATCCGACCGGCAAGGGCGGACCCCTCCTATCGCGCCGCCCGCCGGGCCACTCTCGGTCTTCCCCCACCTGCAAGGAGGATCTGATGAAGCGTCAACTCGGCAGGTTCGTCTGCCTGCTGGCCGGCCTGGTGCTCGGCGCCGGAGCGCTCGTGCTGCCCGCCGCCGCCTCACCCGAGCCGTCGCCGAGCGTGGTCGGCGGCACGCGGGCGGCGCAGGGCGAGTTCCCGTTCGTGGTGCGGCTCTCGATGGGCTGCGGCGGCGCGCTCTACACCTCGCAGATCGTGCTCACCGCCGCCCACTGCGTCGACGGCACCGGCGCCGACAGCAGCATCACCGCCACCGCGGGGGCGGTCGACCTGAACAGCGGCAGCGCGGTCAAGGTCCGCTCCTCGTACGTGTACCAGTCGCCCGCCTTCACCGGCGCCGAGAACGGCGACGACTGGGCGCTGATCAAGCTGGCCTCGCCGGTGAGCGGCGGCCAGGTCAGCACCCTGCCGATCGCCACCTCCACCGCCTACGACAGCGGCACCTTCGCCATCATGGGGTGGGGCGCCGCGCGCGAGGGCGGCGGCCAGCAGCGGTACCTGCTCAAGGCGAGCGTGCCGTTCGTCGACGACGCCACCTGCGCCCGCGCCTACCCGGGGCTGAACGCGGCCGGCTCGCTCTGCGCGGGCTACGTCTCCCAGGGCGGCGTCGACACCTGCCAGGGTGACTCCGGCGGCCCGATGGTCCGGCAGGACGCGGCGGGCCGCTGGGTCCAGGTCGGCATCGTCAGCTGGGGCAACGGCTGCGCCCGCGCGGGCTACCCGGGCGTCTACACCCAGGTGAGCACCTACGCGGCCGACATCGCCGCGGCGGCGGCCGGCCTCTGATCCGACCCGGCGGGTCCCCGGGCTGACCCGGAAGGTCACTGGTCCGACCCGGTAGGGCCGGTCGAAGCGGTACGGCAGGGCCGGTCACCACACCCGCAGGTGGTGGCCGGTCCTGCCGTTCCGTGACGGACCGGGGACGGCCGTGCCCGGGGAGCCTCACCCGCGCAGCCACTCCTCGGCCCGCCGTCGCTCCCGGGCGATGCGACCGGCGGTGTGCGGGGGCAGCCGGGTGAGCAGGGCGACGGCGGCGTCGGTGCGGCCGGCGAGGGCGTGGGCGCCGGCGAGGCGGGCGGTGACCAGGGCGTGGTCGCGCGGGCGGGCGGCCGGGTCGAGGAGCCGCAGGGCGGCCTCCAGCCAGGCCGCCGCGGTGCGGGCGTGGCCGGCGCGGCCGGTGCGGACGGCGAGGTCCCGGTGGCAGGTGCCGTGCGCGACGGCCAGGACCAGGTCGGCGCGGTCCGCCCAGGGCGTCGGTTCGCCGGTGCGCAGCGCGGTGTCGGTCAGCCGCCGGGCCTCCGCCAGGGTCCGGCGCACCAGCGGGGCCCGGCCGGCCAGCGCGTGGGCGTGGGCCTGGGCGACGGCGGTCCAGGCCCGCAGCCCCGGCAGGGGAGGCGCGGTGGTCCGGGCGGCCTCGGCCAGGGCGAGCGCGGTGGCCGGGTCGCCGTGCCACCAGTACAGGGTGCTCTGCCGGGCGAGCAGCGCGGCCGCGGTGATCCGGTCGCCGGTCGCGCGTGCCCACTCCAGTCCGGTGGCGTACCAGCTGAGCGCGCGGGCGTGGCGGTCGCCCTCGAAGTGGGCCCAGCCGGCGAGTTCGGCGTACTGGGCGGCGAGCGAGCGGTCGGCGGCGGGGTGGTCGCGGGGGTCGGGGTACTGGTGCGGGTCGGGGTGCGGCCGGCCGAGCAGGGTGTGGGCGTGGTGCTCCAGGACGGTGGCCAGTTCCTCGCCGCCGATCCGGCCCGCGGCGGCGCGGTAGACGGCGAGCAGCTGGGCGAGCACTTCGACGGTGGCGGCGTCCGGCGGGCCGGTGGCGGTGGTGTCGAGCGGTGGCCGGGTGGCGGCGGCGCGTTCGCCGAGGTGTTCGCGCTCCTGCTGGACGGCCTGCCAGAGGTCCGCCAACTCGCCGTCGGCGCGCAGGAGTTCGTCGGCCCGGGCGGGCATTCCGGGCGGTGGCCAGCGGTGGGCGTTCTCCACCCGGCTGATCAGCGAGTCGTGGTAGCCGAGCAGCCGGCCGAACTCGGCCTGGCTGAGGCCGCGGGCCTCGCGCCAGTGGCGCAGTCGGCGGCCGAAGCGCAGGCGCGCGGACCCGGGCCCCGTACGGGGCGGAGGCGGCTGAGGCGGCTGAGGTGGTGGCGGCTGGGGTGGCGTGGGGGCGGGTAGGGACGGCACGGGGTCTCCCGGAGGGGGCGGGGGGAGCGCTCGTGGGGGAGCGCCCGGCCCTGGTATCCCCGTTGACGTGCCTTGGTCAAACTGGACGGGCGGTGCCGTGCCGGGCGGCGTGGCATCCGGCGGCGCGGTGCGCCGGGCAGAACGGCGCCGGGCCCGGGAACCTCCGCATCGGCTCCCGGGCCCGGCGTTCCCGCGCGGGGCGGACGGGTCAGGAGCCCGCCGCCGCCACCGCGGCCCGCCGCCGTCGGCCCACCACGGCCGAGGCCGCCAGCACGATGGCTGCGGCGACCAGCGACAGGTACATCTGCTTGCGTCCGTCGGCGTCGGTGAACATGTACGCCATGACGAACCCGATCATGCCCATGGCCGTCCAGGTCAGGTACGGGTACAGCCACATCCGGACGGTGTGCCGCTCGGGCATCTCGCGCTCGATGATCCTGCGCATCCGCAGCTGGGTCGCGCAGATCACCAGCCAGACGAAGAGCGCGACGGCGCCGGAGGAGTTGAGCAGGAAGGCGAACACGGTGTCCGGCGAGGTGTAGTTGAAGAACACCGCGACGAAGCCGAAGACCACCGAGGAGAGGATCGCCACCCGCGGCACGCCGCGCGAGGTCACCGTGGCGAAGGCCTTGGGCGCGTCCCCGCGCTGGCCCAGCGAGAACGCCATCCGGGAGGCCGTGTACATCCCGGAGTTGAGGCAGGACAGCACCGCCGTCAGCACGATCACGTCCATCACCTGGCCGGCGCCCGGGATGCCGATGTGGTCCAGCACCGCCACGTACGGGCTCGCCTTGACGTCGGCGGAGTCCCAGGGCAGCAGGGTGACCACCAGCAGGATCGAGCCCAGGTAGAAGATCCCGATCCGCCAGATCACGCTGTTGGTGGCCTTGGAGACGGCCTTCTCCGGATTCTCCGACTCGCCGGCGGCCAGGGTCACGATCTCGCTGCCCATGAAGGCGAAGACCACCGTGAGCATGCCGGTGAACACCGCCCCCACCCCGTGCGGCAGGAAGCCGCCGTGGCCGGTGAGGTTGCTGGCGCCGACCGCGTGGGTGCCCGGCAGCAGGCCGAAGGCGGCGAGGGTGCCGATCACCAGGAACGCGGCGATCGCGACCACCTTGATCCCGGCGAACCAGAACTCGAACTCGCCGTAGGAGGCCACCGAGAAGAGGTTGGTGGCGGTCAGCACCGCCATGACTATCAGGGCCCAGCCCCACTGGGGGACGCCCGGCACCCAGTTGTTGAGGATCTTCGCGCCGGCCGTCGCCTCGACCGCGAGCACCACCACCCAGAAGAACCAGTACAGCCAGCCGATGCTGAACCCGGCCCAGCGGCCGAGCGCCCGGTCCGCGTACGCCGAGAACGAGCCGCTCTGCGGGTCGGCCGCGGCCATCTCGCCGAGCATCCGCATCACCAGGACGACCAGCACGCCGGCCATGGCGTAGGAGAGCAGGATGCCCGGGCCGGTGGTCGCGATGCCCGCGCCGGAGCCGACGAACAGGCCGGCGCCGATCACGCCGCCGATGGCGATCATCGACAGGTGGCGGTTCTTGAGTCCGGCCTTCAGGTGGCCGTCGCCGCCGTGGCCGATCGGCCCGGTCTGGTGGGGGAGCTTGGTGGCCGTGGCCGGGGGCTTGGTGGTGTCCGCACTCATCTGGGTGCCCTGTGCCTTTCCCGCGCGGCGTGTCCCTCGGCTCGTCGCGCCGAGGGTGGGGGACTGACCCGCGCATTGCGTCGCAACCTAACTTCTACGCCCGAGTATCGGAACAATCCTTTGGTAACTGTTCGCTCAACGGACGGAAAAGGCCTGGTCGGGGTGGGTGGAAAGGTGGCATGGAAACCTCAAATCTGACGCATCGTCAGCATTCGGAAAGGTCGCCAAGCTCTGTTGGGGCTCAAATCGCCCGCGGGTGGCCGGTCAGATCGGCCGCACGTCGAGGACGGTGATCGACGCCTCGTCCGCCGGCCGCCCGGTGAGCCGGGCGGCGAGGATCCGGGGGATGTCGTCCTCCTGCGAGTATCCGGGCAGCACCGTGACTTCCGCGCGCCGTGCGCCGGGCTCGCCCCGCACCGCGTACGTCACCAGGTAGCCGTACCGCTCCGGCGGCGGCGCCTGGTCGCGTTCCCGCTGGTCCCGCCGGCCCCGCTGGTGCCCCCGGCTCCGGATGCCCATCCGCGTCGACCTCCTCGGCCCATTGTCGACGCGCTGTGGACGATCGGGGCAAACCAGAGCACAGTGGGACTCTCGGGACATGCCGTAGGAGCATCCCGAGCGTTCTCGGTGCCGGCCGGCTCCCGGCGCCGGTCAGGAGCGACCCCATGCAGACCACCTGGAAGGGGACGATCAGCTTCGGGCTGGTCAGCATCCCCGTCCACCTGTACTCCGCGACCCAGGAGCACGACGTCCCGCTGCACCAGGTGCACGCCAAGGACGGCGGACGGGTGCGGATGAAGCGGTACTGCGAGCGGGAGGAGAAGGAGGTCCCGTACGCGGAGATCGCCAAGGGGTACGAGTCCCCCGACGGGCGGACCGTCACGCTCTCCGACGAGGACCTCGCCGACCTGCCGCTGCCCAGCAAGAAGATCATCGACGTGCTGGCCTTCGTGGACGAGGGCGAGATCGACCCGCTGATGTTCTCCAAGGCCTACTACGTGGGCGTCGCCGACAAGGCCGCCGCCAAGCCGTACGCGCTGCTGCGCGACGCGCTCACCGACTCCGGGCAGATCGCCGTCACCAAGATCGCGCTGCGCACCCGGGAGTCGCCCGCGGTGCTGCGGGTGCACGACAACACCCTGGTGCTGCAGACCTGCATCTGGCCCGACGAGGTCCGCCCGGCGGCCGGCATCGCGCCCGAGGGCGACGTCGCCGTCCGGCCGCAGGAGCTCAAGATGGCGCGGTCGCTGATGGACACCCTCTCCGAGGACTTCGACCTGTCCCAGCTGCACGACGACTACCAGCAGGCGCTGCAGCAGGTGATCACCGCGCGGCTGGAGGGCGTCGAGGTCCCGCACGAGGAGGAGCCGGGCGAGGCGCCGGACAACGTGATCGACCTGATGGAGGCGCTGCGCAGCAGCCTCAAGCAGGCCAGGGGCGGGCGGGGCGGCGGGGCCGGGGAGGCCGCCCCGGAGGAGGCGGAGCCCGCGCCGCGCAAGCGCGCCCCGGTGAAGCGGAGCGCCTCGAAGGCAGCAGCCTCCGGGAAGGCCCCCTCCGAGACGGCCGCCTCCGAGAAGTCCGCCGGGAAGACCTCCGCGAGGAGCCCGGCGGCGAAGAAGACCACCACCCGGAAGCCCTCGGCTCCCCGCAAGGCCTCCTGACCCCACCGGGGCCAGGCACCCCTCCCGTCCAGCCGTCCAGCACTGGAGGCGATCCCGATGGACCTGCTGACCTACAAGGAACTCGACGCCGAACTCGACGCCCGGGCCGAGGCCGACCCCGCGACCCGCAGGGCCCGGGGCTTCGGGCACCGCGTCTGGCACTGGCTGCTCAGCCTCAGCCCCACCGTGGTGACGTTCATGATCGCGCTCTCGATCGGCCTCTGCATGGTCGCGGTCCAGGTGAGCCTGCTGCCCGTGCTGGTGCCGATGGCGGTCTTCTGGGGCCTGACGCTCATCGCGATGGGCGGCGTGGTCGCCCGCTGGATGACCCCGGGGCCGGGCCGGCACCGGATGGCGTCCTGACCCGGTCGGGACGGGCGCGGGGCCGGACGGGCGCGGGCCCGGGAGGACTCAGCCGATCCACACCGTGGTGATGTTGCAGAACTCCCGGATCCCGTGCCCGGACAGCTCCCGCCCGAACCCGGAGCGCTTGACGCCGCCGAACGGCAGCGCCGGGTGCGAGGCCGTCATCCCGTTGAAGAACACCCCGCCGGCCTGGATGTCCCGGACGAAGCGCTCCCGCTCGGCCTCGTCGGTGGTCCAGACGTTGGCGCTCAGCCCGAACGGGGTGTCGTTGGCGACCGCCACCGCCTCGTCCAGGTCGGCCACCCGGTAGACGGTGGCGACCGGGCCGAAGGTCTCCTCCAGGTGGATCCGCATCGCCGGGGTGATGCCCGTCAGCACCGTCGGCTCGTAGAACCAGCCGGTGTCCCAGCCCTCCGGGCGCCCGCCGCCGCACTCCACCCGGGCGCCGTGCACCCGGGCGTCCTCGACCAGCTCCTCCAGGTCGTCCCGGCCCTGGCGGCTGGCCAGCGGGCCGACGTCGGTGGACTCGTCCATCGGGTCGCCGACCTTCAGCGCGCCCATCGCCGCGGTGAAGGCGGCGGTGAAGCGGTCGTACACGTCGGTGTGCACGATGAAGCGCTTGGCGGCGATGCAGGACTGGCCGTTGTTCTGCACCCGGGCCCGGACGGCGGTGCGCACCGCCGCGTCCAGGTCGGCGCTCGGCAGCACGACGAACGGGTCGCTGCCGCCCAGCTCCAGGACGGCCTTCTTCACCTCGTCCGCCGCGGTGGCCGCGACCGCCCGCCCGGCCGGCTCGCTGCCGGTGAGGGTGACGGCGACGACCCGGCGGTCCCGGATCACGCCCTCCACCGCGCCCGAGCCGATCAACAGGGTCTGGAAGCAGCCCTCCGGGAACCCGGCCCGCTGGAACAGCTCCTCGATCGCCAGCGCGGTGCGCGGCACGTTCGACGCGTGCTTGAGCAGGCCGACGTTGCCCGCCATCAGGGCCGGCGCGGCGAACCGGAGGACCTGCCAGAGTGGAAAGTTCCATGGCATGACGGCAAGAACCGGACCGAGCGGACGGTAGCGGACGAAGGCCCGGGAGGCACCGGAGTCGGCGACGTCGGCTGGGGCCGGGTGCTCGTCGGCGAGCAGCTCCTCGGCGTGGTCCGCGTACCAGCGCATCGCCTTCCCGCACTTGGCGACCTCGGCGCGGGAGGCGGCCAGCGGCTTGCCCATCTCCTCGGTCATGGTGCGGGCGACCGCCTCCAGCTCCCGGTCCAGCAGGTCGGCGGCGCGGCGCATCAGTTCGGCGCGGGCGGCGAACGGGGTGCCGCGGTAGCTGTGGAAGGCGGCCTCGGCGCGGGCCAGCCGCCGTTCGATGCCGGCCGCGTCGAGCGGCTCGAAGGTCTGGACGGTCTCGCCGGTCGCGGGGTTGACGCTGGCGATGGGCATGCGGGGCTCCCAGGTGGGGTCACGGTCCGGTGCGTCTGCCCTCACACCCTCCCCGACCGCCCGCCTCCGGGCACGCCACCGCGCGCCCGGCGTGTCCCGGCGGGCGCGCGGCCCGCCGCGTCACTCCGGCAGCGACTCCACCCGGGCCGCCGCCTCCCGGGCGCGGGCCCCGGCCCTGGTCCGCGCGGCGGTGACCTGCCGGCTCGGGAAGCGGTGCAGGTACTCGGCCTCCAGCTCCCCGGTGCGCAGCGTGTGCCGCTTCAGCGCCTCCTCCGAGCCGTACAGGAACGTCTCGTGCCGCGTGCGGTGCAGCTGCTCCAGCTCGTGCAGGAGCGTGTCGTTGCCCAGGGCGTGCGCGGAGATGCCCGCGGGCCGGATGTGCGGGTCTTCGGCGTGCCGCATCTCGGTGCCTCCTCGGCGGAAGTCCCCTCCTCCAGGGTGCCCGCCGACCGCCGCCGCTGCACCCGGTCCGTCGGCGCGGATCATAGGATGAATCCTTCCGTACACGTTCAGGACCACCCCGCTAGCGCTCGGACACCCACATGCCGCTTCCCAAGGCCGAACTCCACCTGCACATCGAAGGCACCCTGGAGCCCGAACTCGCCTTCGAGCTCGCCGCCCGCAACGGTGTCGAGCTGCCGTACGCCGACACCGAGGCGCTGCGCGAGGCGTACTCCTTCAGCGACCTCCAGTCCTTCCTGGACCTCTACTACGCGCTGATGGCCGTGCTGCGGACCGAGGACGACTTCGCCGACCTCGCCGACGCCTACCTGGCCCGGGCCGCCGAGCAGGGCGTCCGCCACGCGGAGATCTTCTTCGACCCGCAGGCGCACACCGCGCGCGGGGTGCCGCTGGGCGTGGTGGTGGACGGGCTGACCCGAGCGCTGGAGCGCGCCGAGGAGCGGTACGGCATCAGCACGCAGCTGATCATGTGCTTCCTGCGGGACGAGTCCGCCGAGTCCGCGCTGGAGACCTTCGAGGCCGCCCGCCCGTACTTCGGCCGGATCGCCGGCATCGGCCTGGACTCCGCCGAGGTCGGCCACCCGCCGGTCAAGTTCCGCGAGGTGTACCGCCGGGCCGCCGAGGCCGGGCTGCGCCGGGTCGCCCACGCGGGCGAGGAGGGCCCGGCCGCGTACATCACCGAGGCGCTGGACGTCCTCGGCGTGGAGCGGATCGACCACGGGCTGCGCTGCCTGGAGGACGGCGAGCTGGTCGCCCGCCTGGTGCGCGAGCAGGTCCCGCTGACCCTCTGCCCGCTCTCCAACGTGCGGCTGCGCTGCATCGACACCCTCGCCGACCACCCGCTGCGCGAGATGCTGGACGCCGGCCTGCTGGTCACCGTCAACTCCGACGACCCGGCGTACTTCGGCGGCTACGTGGAGGACAACTTCCGCGCCGTGCGCGAGGCCCTCGCCCTCGACCAGGAGACCCTGCGCCGGCTGGCCGCCAACTCCTTCCGCGCCTCCTTCATCAGCGAGGAGCGCCGCGCCGAACTCCTCGCCGAGGTCGCCGCGTACGCCTTCTGACCTGCCGGACCGCCGCCCCCGCGCGGGCGGGGGCGGCGGACGGGGTCAGAGCAGGGTGCTCCAGTAGTACCAGAACCGGTTGAGCACCAGCAGCGCGATCACCGCGTACCACAGCGCCGGGACGACCCAGTGGTAGCGGGCCGCCTCCCGGACGGCCACCCGCAGCCGCGGGCCCACCGGGATCACGCCCGAGCGCAGGTTGTGCAGCGTGGTGTACCAGAACAGCGGGATCACCGCGGCCCACACCACCATGCAGTACGGGCACAGCGCGCCGATCCGGTACAGCGCCTGGTACATCAGCCAGGTCACGAAGCCGACCCCGAACACCGTCCCGGCCTGCAGACCGAGCCAGAACCAGCGCCGGAACGCCGCCCCGGACAGCAGCCCGGCACCCACCGCGATCACCACCCCGAAGGCGACCAGCCCGATCAGCGAGTTGGGGAAGCCGAAGGCCTCCGCCTGGTCGCTGCGCATGATCGAACCGCAGCTGATGATCGGGTTGATGTTGCAGCTGGGGACGTAGGACGGGTCCTCCAGCAGCCGGATCTTGTCCAGGGTGAGGACCGTCGAGGCGAACAGGCCGACGGCGCCGCCGATCAGCAGCAGCCAGGCGAACGGGCGGCTCGCGCCGTACCCGGGCCGCCCGGCGGGGGCGCCGGCCGTCACCCGGTCACCTGCTTGACCATCGCGGTGAACTGCTCGGGGGAGACGGCCTTGCCGTTGTTCAGGACGTCCAGCTTCTTGCCGTCCAGCTTGACGGTCGGGGTGCCGGTGACGTCGCTCTTGTTGAACTCCTCGTTCACCTTGGCCGCCCACGGCGCGTACGTGCCGTCCTGGACGGCCTTGACGAAGGCGTCGGTCTTCAGCCCGGGCACCTGGTCGGCCAGGTCCAGGATGTGGTTGACGTCGCCGAAGGCGTCGCTGCGCTCGTCCGGCTGGTTGGCGTACAGCACGTCGTGGAACGCCTTGAACTTGTCCACGCCCTCGTTCAGCGCGGCGCCGGCCGCGGCCAGCGCGGTGCGCGAGCCCTTGCCGCCCAGGTTGTTGTCCAGGAACGTCGCCAGGTGGTACTCGACCTTGTACGTGCCGTCGTCGGCGAGCTGCTGGATCGCCTTGCCGGTGGTGGTCTCCAGCTGCTCGCAGAACGGGCAGCGGAAGTCCTCGTAGACGTCCAGGGTGTGCGGGGCGTCGGCCTTGCCGTAGGTGATCACGGTGCCGTTGGTGCCGCTCGCGTTGGCCGGCACGACCAGCGGGCCGTTCGCGGCGTTCGAACCGGAGCCGGAGGAACCGCCGACGGCGAAGGCCACGCCCGCCACCAGGGCGAGCACGGCGGCGGAGGCACCGCCGACCACCACCCGGCGGCGGATCCGGTCGGAGCGCTCGGCCTGGGCGCGGGCGACGCGCATGCGGTCGGTGGCGGAGGCCTTCTTGTCGGTCTTGCGGGTGTTGCTCATGGGGTGTCGTCCTGTGCTCTCGGGCGTACGGGTCGGCGCGGCCGGTCGGGGCCAGCGCGGGAGGAGAGAACAGCCGACTGAGCGGGCGGGGAAGCCCGTGGCTCAGACGGCCAGGGCGAACACCGGCGGACCGCGCCGGACGGCCGGACGGACGACGACGTCCTCGGCGGGGACCAGCACGCGGCTGGCCCGGGGGAACGGCACCCGGGCCGGCGGACGGGCCGGCAGCGGCGCGACCAGCAGCCGCAGCCAGCGGGCGGCGGCCGGCAGGTGGCGGTGCAGGAACTCGCCCAGCATCCGGACGGCCCCGGCCAGGCAGCAGAGTGCGGCGTCCGCGCGGCTCAGCCAGAAGGCGCCGGCCAGCGCGATCACCGTGTGCAGCAGGAGGAGCAGCAGCAGGCCGGTCTGGGCGGAGACGCCGTGGCCGAGCAGGAAGCCGCCGAGCGAGCCGCCGCCGCAGAGCAGCGGCTGGAGACCGTGTCCGGTGCCTGGCGGCAGCGAGGGACAGGTGCTCTGGGCGAGGTCGAAGAGGGTGCCGGCGGCCAGCTCCAGCGGCAGGAACACCGCCGCGACCGCCGGGAAGCCGCGTTCGCGGCCGGCCAGGGCGAAGGCCGCGGCGAAGACGGCGGCCGAGGCGAGCAGCATCGGGCCGACGGGGAGGGTGCGGCCGGTGACCAGGACCTGGCCGAGCCCGGCGAGCAGCACGACCAGCGCGGCGAAGACCGCTGCGCGGAGCGTTCTGGTGACCGGGCTGGTGTTCATGGCATCCGAGTGTGCCACAGGTTGAATGTGGAACGGTCTGCTGGGAGGGGGCTGTGAAGAGGGTCACCACCTGGGCTGAGCTGGGCTTATGCGGGGCTTACGGGGGTTGGGGTGGGGGTGTGGGCTCTCGGGAGGGTGGGTGGCGGGGGTGGCTCCGGGGGTGGCCGCTCCGGGGGCTGGATGATTTTCAGACTGCCAACCCTGGAGGTGGGGCGTTCAGATCGTTGGCAGTCTGAAAATCACCCGTCACGCCCCTCTCCGCGGCCACCCCCTGCGCCACCCCCTCCCGCAGCGCGTCCCTCTCGCCAGAGGGGAGGAGGGGGTGGGTGGGGAGTGCTGTGGGTGGGTGGGTGTTTGGGGGAGGTTTTGTTGCGGGCGCGCGGGCTTTCGCCCTGCGCGCCCGCTGGGTGGGAGCGCAGGCGGGGGGTGGGGGGTCGGGGGAGACTGGGGGCATGCCGGAGCTGCCTGAGGTCGAGGCGTTGAGTGCTTTCCTGTCCGAGCGGTTGACCGGGCGGGTGATCGCTCGGGTGCAGCCGGTGGCGATCAGTGCGTTGAAGACGTACGACCCGCCGGTGACGGCGTTGGAGGGGCGGACGGTCGGGGCGGTGACCAGGCGGGGCAAGTTCCTGGACGTGGAGGCGGAGGGGCTGCACCTGGTGGTCCACCTGGCGCGGGCGGGCTGGTTGCGGTGGAAGGACGGTCTGCCGGCTGAGCCGCCGCGGCCTTCTCCGCGCAATCCGTTGGCGTTGCGGGTGCGGTTGGCGGGGGAGGCGGGGGACGGGTTCGATCTCACCGAGGCCGGGTCGAAGAAGGGGCTGGCGGTGTACGTGGTGCGGGAGCCGGCCGAGGTGCCGGGGGTGGCCAGGCTCGGGCCGGATCCGTTGGATCCGGGCTTCGGGCTGGCGGACTTCGCGGCGCTGTTGCGGGGCGAGCGGCGTCGGCTCAAGGGGGTGCTGCGGGACCAGGGGGTGTTGGCGGGGGTGGGCAACGCCTACTCGGACGAGGTGCTGCACGCGGCCCGGATGTCGCCGTACAAGCTGGCCGCGAGTCTGACCGAGGACGAGGTGGCCCGGCTGTACGAGGCGCTCGGGGGCACGCTGCGGGAGGCAGTGGAGCGCTCGCGGGGGCTGGCGGCGGGGGAGCTGAAGGCGGAGAAGAAGCTCGGGCTGCGGGTGCACGGCCGGACCGGTGAGCCCTGCCCGGTGTGCGGGGACACCATTCGGGAGGTGTCCTTCGCGGACTCCTCGTTCCAGTACTGCCCTACCTGCCAGACCGGGGGCAAGCCGTTGGCGGACCGGCGGTTGTCGCGCCTGTTGAAGTGAGGGGGAGGGGGGGAGGGGGAGGGGGAGGAGAAGTGAGGGGGAGGGGAAGTGAGGGGTGGGACGGGTTCTGGCCGTCCCACCCGGTCGTCGGCGTTTGGTCAGCGCTTGATGGCGACGCCGCCCCAGTAGTAGGCGGCCTTCGGGTCGGCCGGGGGCTCGCCGTCGGGGCGCCAGGCCAGCACAGGGGCGACGCCCGGCTCGACCAGGTCCCAGCCGTCGAAGAAGCGGACGACGTCGTCGTAGCCGCGCGGTACCAGGGTCATCCCGCCGGCCCGGGCGGCCTCGGCGACCTTGCCGACGGCCTCGGGGTCGAAGTCCGGGGTGGGGGTGGTCAGGGCGATGCAGCTGCCGGCGGGCAGGGCGTCGCGCAGTGCGGCGACCCGGCCCCAGGGGTCGTCCTCGTCGGCGATCAGCATCAGTACGGCGATCATCAGCAGGCCGACGGGCTGGGTGAGGTCGAGGGTGGCGGTGAGCGCCGGGTCGGCGAACAGCTCCTCGGGCTTGCGCAGGTCGGCGTGGATGTAGGTGGTGCGGCTGGCCGGGCTGGAGACCATCAGGGCGCGGGCGTGGGCGAGCACGATCGGGTCGTTGTCGACGTAGACCACCCGGGTGCCGGGGCTGACCGCCTCGGCGATCTCGTGGGTGTTCGGCGAGGTCGGGATGCCGGTGCCGAGGTCGAGGAACTGGCGGATGCCGTGCTCCTGGGCGAGGTAGCGCACGGCCCGGCCCTGGAACGCCCGGTTGGCCTTGGCCATCGCCTTGACGCTCGGTACGGCCTGCTCGATGGCCTGCCCCATGGCGCGGTCCGGCGGGAAGTTGGTCTTCCCGCCCAGCCAGTAGTCGTACACGCGCGCAGAGTGCGGGGCGGTGGTGTCGACACCGAAGCGTTCCCACTGGCTGAGCTCGGTGGCGTCGTCGTCCTGCGGGCCCTGGCGGGGGGAGTCCTGACTTGTCGTCATGGCCACGTCCTCTGATGGCAGATCATCACACTGGGGAAGGCACAGCGTAGCGGTCCGGATGGGAGGTGGAGCGTCCGGTCGGGGAAGATCCGTGGAAGATCTTCGGAAGCGGAGTGGACGGCGGGAATCGTCAGACACGCCCTGGGCCGTCGGAGTGGTGATCGGGGCCGTCGGAGTTGCCCTCGGGGAACCGTGGTGACGGCCGGGGGAAGCATCCAGAATGCTGTCAGATCGTCAGATTACTTCGCGCAGATTGCTGCTGGTTGCGGCCGGAATGTCCCTGCTGGGGACGGCTGCCGGGTGTCGGAGCCCTTGGGGTGGCGGGGAGGGCGGTGCGGCGGCGGGGGCGGCCGATGCCGCCGCTCCGGCCGCCCCGGCGGGGCCGGCGGGGCCGGAGGGGGCGTCGGCCGCGCCGTCGGTGGCGGCCCCGGGGGGCACGGCGTCCGCGGTGCCCTCGCCGGCGCCGCCGTCCGGCGCCGCGCCGAGCGCGGTGCCCGTGCGCCGGGCGCTCTCCGAGGCGGAGAGCAAGCCGGTGTACGACCTGGACCCGGAGCGGAAGGTGGTGGCGCTCACCATCGACGACGGGCCGGACCCCCGGTACACGCCGACCGTGCTGTCGATGTTCGAGCAGTACGGGATCAGGGCCACGTTCTTCCTGATCGGCGAGAACGCGGTCGAGCACCCCGCTCTGGTGCGGGAGATCGCGGACCGCGGCCACCACATCGCCAACCACACCTGGACCCACCCGGACCTGCGACACATGTCGGAGGGCAAGGTGCGGGACGAGCTGGAGCGCACCTCCGACCTGCTGCAGCGGACCACCGGCCGGCAGCCCACCTGGTTCCGCGCGCCGGGCGGGGACTTCTCGGCGGTCTCGCTCAAGGTGGCCGCCGACCTGGGGATGCGGAACATGGCCTGGTCGGTGGACCCGCGGGACTGGGCCCGGCCGGGGACCTCGGCGATCATCGACCGGGTCCTCAAGAACGTCCGGCCCGGGTCGATCGTGCTCAACCACGACGGGGGCGGGGACCGGTCGCAGACGGTGGCGGCGTTGAAGGCGTACCTGCCGGTGCTCGTCGACTCGGGGTATCTCTTCACGGCTCCGCCGAACTGAGTTTCGTATGACGGGGCAGGTCGCGGTTTTAACCCTTAAACCACTCGAATGGGTGGATTAGAAGAACCGTTTCTGCGTTTTTTGGGCCTCTAGGGTGATCTCGCACCAATTAACCGGGTACTGCCGAGTACCACCTGAAAGGCCCTCACTCATGCGTCTCCGCAACGCCATGCTCGCCGCCGCCAGCGCCGTCGCCCTCGTCCTCGCCGTCCCGTTCTCCGCGAATGCCGCGACGGGCGACTTCCTCTACAAGGTCGGCCCCGGGGTCCCCGTGGGCCTGGCCGACCCGCAGAGCCGCGAGTGCATCGACCTGCCGTGGACCACTGAGGAGGACCCGGGCTTCGCGCCGGAGAACCGCACCCAGTCCACGGCCACGGTCTTCCTGGACTTCGGCTGCTCGGGCGACGTCTTCTACGTCATGAACCCCGGCAAGAAGCTCGGTGACCGGCTGAAGCTGCGCTCCGTGGTCTTCTCCTGAGCGCCGGGGAGCGTGGGGTGGCCGGGGCCGGGCGGGCGGCGTAGGTTCGAACTGTCCGGCCCGGTCGCCGGCCCCTCGCCGTGCCCGTACGCCTGTCGTCGTCGCGCGGCCCGCCGTGCCCGTGGTCGGGCGTCGCAGTCTGGGCAGAGCGAAGGAGGGCCTGGGATGACCGGCAACGGCTACGCGCACCCCGAGGCGTTGGTCCGCACCGAATGGCTGGCCCACCACCTGGACGACGGGACGATCCGGGTCGTCGAGGTGGACGAGGACACCGAGGCCTACGACCGGGACCACATCCCCGGCGCGGTCGGCTGGAACTGGACCACCGACCTGCACAGCCAGGTCGGCCGGGACTACATCGACCGCGACGGCGTCCAGCACCTGCTGCGGGCGGCCGGGGTCGAGGACGACACCACCGTGGTGCTCTACGGGGGCAACAAC
This sequence comes from Kitasatospora sp. NPDC056273, assembly GCF_042268845.1. Classification (NCBI taxonomy): domain Bacteria; kingdom Bacillati; phylum Actinomycetota; class Actinomycetes; order Kitasatosporales; family Streptomycetaceae; genus Kitasatospora; species Kitasatospora sp. NPDC056273. The sequence goes on from NZ_JBHJSJ010000014.1 coordinate 184,210, forward strand.
AACTGGTTCGCCGCCTACGCCTACTGGCTGTTGCGGCTGCGCGGCTTCGGGCCGGTGCGGCTGCTGGACGGCGGGCGCAAGAAGTGGGAGCTGGAGGAGCGGGAGCTCACCCGTGCGGTGATGGACTACCAGCACAGCGGGTTCCGGTTGAGCGGGCCCGAGCGGCCGGAGCTGCGGGCGCTGCGGGACGAGGTGCTGGCCAGGGCCGAGGTGTTCGCCAAGCCCGGGGCGGACGCGGTGCTGGTGGACGTCCGCTCGCCGGCCGAGTTCCGGGGCGAGCTGATCGCGCCCCCGCACCTGCCGCAGGAGCAGGCGCAGGTGCCCGGGCACATCCCGGGCGCGGTCAACATCCCGTGGTCCCAGGCGGCCAACGACGACGGGTCGTTCCGTTCGGCGGAGGAGCTGCGGGCGCTGTACGGGGGGAAGGGCGTGGAGCCGGAGCGCGAGGTGATCGCGTACTGCCGGATCGGCGAGCGGTCCGCGCACACCTGGTTCGCGCTCACCGAGCTGCTCGGGTACCCGCACGTGAAGAACTACGACGGCTCGTGGACGGAGTACGGCTCGTTGGTGCGGGCGCCGGTGGTGCTCGGGGCGTGAGGGGCAGGAAGGGCAGGAGGGGTGTGAGGGGCTTCAGGGGCTTCAGGGGCCTCAGGGGTGGGTGAGGTGGCGTGACGGCTTCGCGGCCGGGCTGCGAAGCCGTCGTGTCGGCGGGTTTCTTTTCATGAACATCTCACCGGAGGGGAGTGGACGAGGGGCTGCCGGGACAAGGATCGATCCGACCCAATCGTTCCGGTGATCCCTGGAGGACCACGTGCGCAAGAGGCTGATCGTCTCTGCTGCCAGTGCCCTGAGCCTGTTCCTGGCCGTTCCCGCCTCGGCTTCCGGCTTCCAGCCGGGCGCGGCCGGGGTCGGCGACCCGTACTACCCGACCTACGGCAACGGCGGGTACCGGGTCTCGCACTACGACATCCGGTTGAAGTACCAGCCCGCCACGGACGAGCTGGAGGGCACCACGACCATCCTCGCGACGGCCACCCAGGACCTCTCCCGGTTCAACCTCGACTTCGCGCTGGACGTCTCGGAGGTGCGGGTCAACGGCCGGGTCGCGAAGTTCGCCACCAGCGGTGAGCAGGAGCTGGAGATCACCCCCGCGCGGCCGCTCGCCAAGGGCTCCCAGGCCACCGTGGTGGTGCGCTACAAGGGCGTGCCCTCCACCGTGAAGAAGTACGGCTTCACCAGCTGGCACCGGACCCCGGACGGCGCCGTGGCGGCGAACGAGCCCGAGGCCGCCTGGTGGTGGTTCCCGAGCAACGACCACCCGAGCAACAAGGCCACCTACGACGTCTCGGTGCTCGTCCCGGACGGCAACCAGGTGATCAGCAACGGCGTGCTGACGGGCACCACCTCGCAGGCCGGCTGGACCCGGTACAGCTGGCGGGAGAACAAGCCGCAGGCGACGTACCTGGCCACGCTCGCGGTCGGCAAGTTCGACATCACCCGGGACACCACGCCGAGCGGGCTGCCGGTCTACAACGCGTACAGCAAGGACCTCGGCGAGAACGCGGACGCGGCGCGGGCGAGCGTCGAGCGCACCGGCGAGCTGGTGGACTGGCTGAGCGGCTACTTCGGCGAGTACCCGTTCAGCTCGGTCGGCGGCTACGTCCCCAATGTGCCGACCGGCTACGCCCTGGAGACCCAGACCCGGATCTTCTACAGCCCCCGGCAGTTCGCCCGGGGCACCAACACCTCGGTGGTCGTCCACGAGTTGGCCCACCAGTGGTACGGGGACAGCGTCTCGCTCTCCAAGTGGAGCGACATCTGGCTGAACGAGGGCTTCGCCCGGTACTCGCAGTTCCTCTGGTCGGAGCACGAGAACGAGGGCACCGCGCAGGAGCTCGCCGACTACGTCTACGCCTCGCATCCGGCCGACGACCCGTTCTGGAAGGTCAAGCCGGGCGACCCGGGCCCGGACGACCAGTTCTCCGGCGCGGTGTACGACCGGGGTGCGGTGGCCGTCCAGGCGCTGCGCAACGCCGTCGGGGACGAGAAGTTCTTCAAGATCCTGAAGGGCTGGCCCACCGAGCGCCGCTACGGCAACGCCACCATCCCGGAGTTCCAGGCCTATGCGGAGAAGGTCTCCGGGAAGAAGCTCGGGGACGTGCTGAACACCTGGCTGTTCACCCCCGGCAAGCCGGCGGTCGGGCCGGTGCCGCCGGGTGCCGCGGCCGCCGCCTCGCTGGCGCCGGCCGCGGGCCGGGTGGAGGGTCGGCTGCCGGCGGAGCCGAAGTCCTGGAAGCAGATCCAGGAGACCAACTCGGTGCACCAGTCCCATAGCTGACGACATGTCGGAATGGTCGGCGTGACGGCTTCGGGGCGCGGGCGCGAAGCCGTCATGTCGGCGCATTTCTTTTTATGAACATCTCACCGGAAGGGAGTGGGGGAGGGGTTGACGGGACAAGGATCGGTTCAACCCCATCGTTCCGGTGATCCCTGGAGGACCATGTGCGCAAGAGGCTGATCGTCTCTGCTGCCAGTGCCCTGAGCCTGTTCCTGGCCGTCCCGGCCTCGGCTTCCGGCTTCCAACCCGGCGCGGACGGCGTCGGGGACCCGTACTACCCGACCCTCGGCAACGGCGGGTACCGGGTCTCGCACTACGACATCCGGTTGAAGTACCAGCCCGCCACGGACGAGCTGGAGGGCACCACCACCATCCTTGCCACGGCCACCCAGGACCTCTCCCGGTTCAACCTCGACTTCGCGCTGAAGGTCTCCGAGGTACGGGTCAACGGCCGGGTCGCGACCTTCGCCACCAGTGGCGACCAGGAGCTGGAGATCACCCCCGCGCGGCCGCTCGCCAAGGGCGACCAGGCCACCGTGGTGGTGCGCTACAAGGACGTGCCGTCCACCGTGCAGAAGTACGGCGGCTACACCGCCTGGCGCCGCACCCCGGACGGTGCGGTGGTGGCCGGCGAGCCCGTGTCGGCCGCGTGGTGGTACCCGAGCAACGACCACCCGAGCAACAAGGCGACCTTCGACGTCTCGGTGCTGGTGCCGGACGGCAACCAGGTGATCAGCAACGGCGTGCTGACCGGGACCAGTTCGCTGGCGGGCTGGACCCGGTACAGCTGGCGGGAGAACAAGCCGCAGGCGACCTACCTGGCGACCCTGGCGATCGGCAAGTTCGACATCACCCAGGACACCACCGCGAGCGGGCTGCCGGTCTACAACGCGTACAGCAAGGACCTGGGCGACAACGGCGCCGCGGCGCGGGCGAGCATCGAGCGGACCGGCGAGCTGGTGGACTGGCTGAGCGGCTACTTCGGCGAGTACCCGTTCAGCTCCGTCGGCGGCTACGTCGCCAACACCTCGTCCAGTGGCGCCCTGGAGACCCAGACCAGGGTCTCCTACGGCCCCGGGCTGTTCGCCCGGGGCACCAACACCTCGGTGGTCGTCCACGAGCTGGCCCACCAGTGGTACGGGGACAGCGTCTCGCTCTCCAAGTGGAGCGACATCTGGCTGAACGAGGGCTTCGCCGAGTACTCGCAGTTCCTGTGGTCCGAGCACGAGAACGAGGGCACCGCGCAGGCAGTGGCCGACTACATCTACGCCTCGCACCCGGCCGACGACCCGTTCTGGACCGTCAAGCCGGGCGACCCGGGTGAGGAGAACCAGTTCTCCGGTGCGGTGTACTACCGCGGCGCGGTGGCCATCCAGGCGCTGCGCAACGCCGTCGGGGACGAGAAGTTCTTCCAGATCCTCAAGGGCTGGCCCACCGAGCGGCGCTACGGGAACGCCACCATCCCGGAGTTCCAGGCGTACGCCGAGAAGGTCTCCGGCCAGAAGCTCGGGGACCTGCTGAACACCTGGCTGTTCACCCCGAGCAAGCCGGCCGTCGGACCGGTGCCGCCGAGTGCCGCGGCCGCGGCCTCGCTGGCGCCGGGCGCGGACGCCGGCCGGGACGCGGCGCCGGTCGAGCCGAAGTCCTGGAAGAAGATCCAGGAGGCCGGTTCGGTGCACGAGGGCCGGCACTGACGGCAGCGCGGTACGAGGGGGTTCGGGTCGGCGGTTCCGCGCGCGCTGCGGGGACCGTCGGCCCGGCCTATGCCTCCCCGGGGCCGTCCGCCGCCAGCAGTTCGGTGAGGCGGCGGACGGCGAAGGGTATGAGCTCGCGGACCGGGACCAGGCGGCAGGGCGCGGCGCCGACCAGGACCTCGCGGATGCCCGCCAGCTCCTCGAACTCCCGCCCCACGACCGGGAAGTGGGTGTCGTTGTCGTCCCCCACGTCCGGTGCCTCGATCCAGACCCGCTCGCCCTGGATCGCCATCGGGAAGCGGCGGAGCTTGAGCCGGCGGTTGGGGGCGAAGGTCTCGGCGTAGTGCAGGAAGGTGTTGCGGTTGTGGCCGACGCCGACCAGCAGCACGTGCCCGCCGAGGTCGTGCAGCGCGCCGAACGGCGACTCCCGGCCGACGGCGAAGCCGAGCGAGCGCCGGGCGGTGACCTCCCGGGCGTGCGCGCCGACGGCGGCGACCGAGACCTGCGGGTGGGTGCTGCGCAGGCTCTCCGGCAGGGCGCGCAGCGCCTCCGCGACCGCGCCCGTGTCGCACGGGAGCCCGGCGTGGAACAGTGGGACGGCGGCCCGGAGTTCGGCCAGCTCGGGGCCGGGCGGGCCGCTGTGCCCGGGGGCCGGGTCGTGGACCGTGCCGGAGGTGAAGGCGGGCACGGCGACGGTGCCGCCGGGCCCGACCGCCTCGCGCAGGCCGGCCACCACGGCCGCCGCGCCGCCCTCGACCCGGCCGAGGCTGGAGAGCGAGGAGTGCACGATCAGCGCCATGCCCTCACGGACGCCCACCCGGTGCCAGCCCTCCACGAGGTCGGCGGTGGTGAGCGGGCGGGTGCCCGGTGTGGTCATGGTGCCCCCTGGTGACGGCGGTGCGGTTGGTACTGGATGGTTCGGGGCCGACCATAGCGGGTGGCACTGACAGTGGGTCAGGACGGGGGTGCCCTGGGTCAGCTCGTGGTCGGCCGGACGGTGGGGTGGTCGGCCGGGAGGCGGGGGTAGTCGGTGTAGCCGGTGGCCTCCTGGCCGTAGAGGTGGGTGGGGTCGACGGGGGTGAGCGGGGCGTTCGCGGCGAACCGTTCCGGCAGGTCGGGGTTGGCGATGAAGGCGCGGCCGTAGGAGACCAGGTCGGCCAGGCCGGCGGCCAGCACGGCCTCGCCGCGCTCGCGGTCGGTGGCGGCGCGGTTCTCGCCGACGTTGCCGATCAGCGGACCGGACCAGCGCGGGCGCAGGTCGGCCAGGGCCGGGTAGTCGTCGTTGTCGGTGAGGTGGAGGTAGGCCAGGCCGAGGCCGTCGAGTTCGGCGAGCAGGGCGCGGTAGACGGGGGCGGGGTCGGCCTCGTCCATGCCGAACTGCGGGTTGCCGGGGGACAGCCGCAGGCCGAGGCGGTCGGGACCGATGGCCTCGGCGACGGCGGTGACCAGTTCGATCGGGAAGCGCAGCCGGTCGGCGAGGGTACGGGGGCCGTACTCGTCGGTGCGCAGGTTGGTGTTGTCGGCCAGGAACTGGTGGATCAGGTAGGAGTTGGCGCCGTGCAGTTCGACGGCGTCGAAGCCGGCGGCGAGGGCCAGGCGGGCGGAGTCGACGTGGTCGGCGACGGTGCGGCGGATCTCCTCGCGGGTCATGGCGCGCGGGGTGACGGCCTCGGCCTTGCCGCCGTCCTTGACGTGCACCGGGCCCGGGGCCGGGACGGCGGAGGGGCCGGCCGGGACGTCGCCGAGCAGCCGGTTGAGCGGGTGGCCCTGGCGGCCGCCGTGCATCAGCTGGGCGGCGATCCGCCCGCCGGCGGCGTGCACGGCCCCGGTCACGGCGCGCCAGCCGGCGGCGTGCGCGGGCGTCTCCAGGCCGGGCAGGCGCCAGCCGGACTGGCCCTGCCGGCTGGGCCAGATGCCTTCGGTGACGATCAGGCCGGCGCTCGCGCGCTGGGCGTAGTACTCGGCGACGACGGGCAGCGGCGTGCCGTCCTCGGCGGCCCGGTAGCGCGTCATCGGGGCCATGACGACGCGGTTCGGCAGGTCGAGCGCGCCGAGGCGGTACGGGGTGAGCAGGGATGCGGTGGCGGTCGTGGTCATGCCGGTACGGTAGAACTTGACATCAGTGTCAGGTTCAAGCGCCGACGGCCGCCCCCTCCGCCGGCGCGGCCGCCTCGGTGAGGATCAACTCCTCGATCCCGTACAGGAACCGCTCCATCGCGGGGCGCGGCAGCACGGCCGGGTCCGCCGTCATGGCCAGGCTCAGCGCCTCGGCGGACTGCAGGGCGTCCAGGGCGTAGGTCAGGCCGGGGCGCGGCTCGAAGTCCACCGGCCAGCTGAGGGTGGTGTGCTCCTCGCCGGGGGCGGCCGGGGCCGGGAGCAGCTCCCGGGTGTCGTTGAACACGCAGGAGCGGTCGGCCAGTCGGACCCCCTCGGCGGTCAGTCGGTCGATCTCGGCGGCCAGGGCCAGCCTGTCGTAGTACGCGTGGCGATAGGTGCCGATCGCCGCGGCGTGGGTGCGGCGCACGACCTCGCCGAACTCGGCGGTGGCGTCCGGGAGATGGAAGAGGCCGTCGCCCGCGATCACGCCGACCGCGTTGGCCAGTTCCGGCAGGAAGCGGTTGTTGACCACGACGTTCAGCACGGCCTCGGTGGAGCCGGCGAGCCGGGCGGTCATCGCGGCCGTCGCGGCGAGCAGCACCGAGCCCGTGCTGACCCGGTGCCGGGCCGCGACCCGCTCGACGGCCCGGGGCAGGGCGGGGGAGCGGAGCACCGCGTTCGGGAACCGGGCGGGCTCTGCGGTGGTCGGTGGGAGGGGACGGGACGGGAAGAGTCGGGGCGGGCCGAGCCGGAGCTTGCGCACGAACTGCTTGCGGGCCCCCGCGTCGCGCCGCAGGCCGCGTTCGGAGGTCTGGAACTCGGCTTCCTCCAGCGGCTGTTGGGCTGGTTCGCGCAGCTCGGCCAGCTCCTCGGGGGAGCTGCCGAGGCAGAGCGCGGACAGGTCGGCGACCAGCCTGCTCATCCCGGAGCCGTCCACCGCGGTGTGCGAGAGCACTAGGCTGATGTGCCGGACCAGCCCGCCCGCCGTCACCGCGCCGACCCGCACCGGCCACTGGGTGGCGGTGTCGAAGGGCTGTGCCGCCAGCTCCTCGTGCAGCCGGGTGCCGAGTTCGGCCGGGTCCTCGTGCTTCCCGGCGGGCCACAGGTGGACGTCCAGGGTGCCTTCGCCGTCGACGAGTTGGCGGAGGCCGCCGGCCTCGTCGGGGCGCAGCCGGGTGTGCAGCGAGTCGTGCAGGTGCAGCAGTCGCTCCAGGGCGGCGAGCAGGGCGGGCAGGGGCAGCCCCGGGTCCAGCGGCGCGGCGGTGGCGATGTTGTAGCGCGGCGCGTCGGCCGGCGGCAGCCGTCGTACGGCGTCCCAGATGGCCCGTTGGCCCCAGGTGGCCGGTCCGGCCCCGGTCCGTCCGGACGAGAAGGCGAGCTCCAGCAGTTGGCGAGTGGTCACCGATCGGCTCTCCGTAGTGCGGTGGTCGTGGCGTCGTGGCGTCGTGGCGTCGTGCCGGTGCGTTGGGAGCGCGGGTGCTGCTGGGGAGAGTGTGGCGCACCGCCCGCCGCGCGTCGAGGGTCGTGCGGCCGGCCGCGCCCGGCGGCCGTCGGGGGTTCGGGGCTTCCAAAAGTCTCTTGATGTGAAGTATCTTGATATCGAGATTGATGCCGATCGCGCGACTCGCGCCACGCACACGACGGGGGCCTGCCATGCGGGGGAACGGACTGATAGCGCAGCTGCGGCGGCCGCCGGGCGGGCGGGACGCGCGGATCATGCTGCTGGCGCAGTGTGTCGACCGGACCGGCACGGGGGTGTGGGCAGCGGCCTCGGTGCTCTACTTCACCTACGTCTGCGGGATGGACGCGCGGCAGCTGGGACTGCTGCTCGGGGTCGGGGCGGTGGCGGGGATCGCCGGGTCCCCGCTGGCCGGGCGGGCGGCCGAACGGGTGCCGGTGCGGTGGCTGCTGATCGGCTGCCACCTGCTGCGGCTCGGGGCGATGGGGCTGCTGCTGGTGGTCGACGACTTCGCCGCGCTGCTGCCCGTGGTGGCCCTGATCTGCCTGGCCGAGCGGGCCGCCAAGACCCTGGAGATGCTGTTCGCGACCCGGGTGGCGGGCGAGCGGCGGGCCACCTACCAGGCGCTGTTCCGCAGCGTGGCCAACGCCGGGTACGCGCTCGGCGCGGGTGTCGCGGCGATCGGGCTGGCGGTCGGGACCACCGCCGCCTACCGGGTGCTGATCCTGGCCAACGGGCTGTCCTACGTGCTGGCCGCCGTGCTGGTCTGGCGCACCCGGGAGCCGTCCGGGCGCGGGCTGGTCGCGGCGAAGGCCGGGGAGGCGCCCGCCGGGGCGCCGTCCGCCGCGCCCAGCCCCTGGCGCGACCGCGGCTACCTGCGGTTCGTCCTGCTGGACATGCCGCTGAACCTGGACGACTCGGTCCTCAACGTCGGGCTGCCGCTCTGGCTGGTCCACCACACCGGCGCGCCGCACGCCGTCGTCCCGGTCTTCCTGGTGCTCAACACGGTGCTCGTGGTGCTGCTGCAACTGCGGGTCTCCGCCTGGGCGGAGGGCGCGCTCGGGGCGGCCGCGGCGGTCCGCTGGTACGGGGTGACGGTGCTGGGGGGCTGCCTGCTGATCGCGCTCGCCACCGGCGCCGGGCCGGTCCTGGCCTCGGTCGCGCTGCTGGCCGCGGCGATGCTGATCACGCTGGCGGAACTGCTGCGCTCGGTGAGCTCCTGGGAGCTGGCGGTCGTGCTGGCCCCGCCGGGCGCCCAGGCCTCGTACCTCGGGGTCGCCGGGATGTCCCAGTCGGTGCAGAAGTCGGTGGGGCCGCTGCTGCTGACCGGGGCGGTGATGGCTGCCGGGCCGGTCGGCTGGCTCGGGCTCGGCGCGGCGACCGTCGGCCTCGGCGCGCTCCAGCGCCGGGCCAGCCTGCGGCGGCTGGCGGCGCTGGGCGGGGCGGCCGACGGTGCGGGGGCCGAGCCGGCGCGGCCGGTCACGGCCTCGGTGGGCTGAGTCGCTACGGAGTCGGTGCGGGGGAGTCCCGGGGGAGTCCCGGGATGGCGCTGGGGGCGACTGGGGGACATCCCCCATTCCTCCCCCAAGTAGCGGAGCACCACAGCCCGTTCGGACCGGAACCGGTTAGCGTGCGGCCATGACTTCGATCATGGGTTCGACCCTGCGCAGGCACCTCGTCGTGGCGGCCGGCGTCACCGTGCTGCTCGCCGCCAACGCGGCCACCGCCGTCGCCCGCCCGGCCGGTCCGTCCGTCGCCGAGCAGTTGCGCCGGGACGCCGCGGCGATCCACGACCTCGGCATCAGCGGTGTGCAGGCCCGGGTGATCGGGCCCGACGGCCGCCAGGCGGTCGCCACCAGCGGCACCGCCGACGTCACCACCGGCCGCCCGGTCTCCCCCGACGGCTACTTCCGGATGGCCAGCACGGCCAAGACGATGGTCGCGACCGTGGTCCTCCAACTGGAGGCCGAGGGACGGCTGTCACTGGACGACGCGCTCGGCCACTGGCTGCCGGAGGTGGTACGGGCCAAGGGCGGAGCCGGCGGCGGGACCACCGTCCGCGAACTGCTCCAGCACCAGGGCGGCATCGTGGACCACCTGCCCGGATACGACTCGAAGGACGGGTACGAGCGGGAGCGCTACAAGGTCTACCAGCCCGAAGACCTGGTGGCCGGGGCGGAGTTCGGTACCGACAAGAGCTGGAGGTACTCCAACGTCGGCTACCTCCTGCTCGACATGGTCGTCGAGCGGGCCACCGGCCGCCCCGCCCACCGGGAGGTCGAGGACCGCGTCCTGCGCCCGCTCGGCCTCGATCGGACCCGGCTGATGGGCACCTCGCCCACTCTGCCCCGGCCGCACGCCCAGGCCTACCAGCTCTTCCCCGAACCCGACGGCCGGGTGGACGTCACCGAGCAGGTGCCGATGGACCAGGGGCTCTCCTGGGCCACCACCACACGGGACGAGAACGTCCTCCTCCGCGCACTGCTCGCGGGCCGGCTGCTGCCGGCGCGGCAACTGGCCGAGATGCGGCGGACGGTGCCCGTGGACGACCAGACCTCGGAGATGTGGCACGGCGGCGAGTACGGGCTCGGCCTGGTCAAGCGCTCGCTGACCTGCGGCGGGACCTACTGGGGCCACGACGGCGGGGACGGCGGCTTCATCACCCTCAACGGCGTCACCGAGGACGGGAAGCGCAGCGCCGTGGTCTCCATGTCCGAGGCGCTCGGCGACAGTTGGGACCACATCAAGGCCCAGGAGGACGCGGCCTCGAAGCTGATCGACCACGCCCTATGCGCCGGGAGCCCCCGCGCCAGCTGAGCGGGCGTCGGACTCTGTGATCGACGACCGCATCGTCCGACGGGAGGGTCGTGCGGGTAGGGAACGTCTCCTCCCCGGGGTGTACACGGATAGGTCGTAGGGTCGAGGGCAGGTCGTCCCGAGGGGCGATGACCGGCGGGTGCCGGCGGCCACAGGGTGAGGCCATGACGGAAGTGAAGAACATGAAGGAACGTCAGTTCCCATCGAAAATAAGGCGGTTCACCTCGGGCGCGCTAGCGGTCGGGCTGACGTCCGCGCTGCTGACGGCCCTGGTGCCCGCCGTGGCCCAGGCCGCCGGCACCGACCTCGGGACCGGCCCGGACGCCGACCGGGGTGGCTGGACCGCGAAGATCAGCCGGACCGAGTACGGCGTCCCGCACGTCCTCGCCCGCGACTTCGGCGGCCTCGGCTACGGCTACGGGTACGCCTTCGCCCAGGACAACCTCTGCCAGCTCGCCGACCAGGTGCTCACCGTGCGCGGCGAGCGCTCGCGCCACCTCGGCCCGGACGGCGAGTCCGTGGACCGGGTGAGCAACCTGGTGAGCGACACCTACCAGCAGGGCCTGCTGCGCGCCGGGACGGTGCGGCGGCTGCAGGCCGCCCCCGCGCCGCTCGGCCCGACCGACGAGGTGCGGCAGCTGGTGGACGGCTACGTCGCCGGGTACAACCGCTACCTGCGCGACACCGGCCCCGACCACCTGCCGGACCCGTCCTGCCGGGGGAAGGCCTGGGTCGGGCCGATCACCGCGGACGACCTGTGGAACATCCTCTACTCCGCCAACACCCTGGCGGGCAGCGGCGCCGCCAAGCAGCAGATCGCCACGGCCGTCCCCGCGGCCTCGACCGGGCCCGCAGCCACAGCCGGGTCCGGCGCCGAGGCCGCCGGACCCGCGGCGGACGCACCCCGGATCGCCGCTCCCGGCCACTCCGCCGACAACCCCGAACTCGGCAGCAACGCCTGGGCGATCGGGCGCGACGCCAGCCGCGACGGCACCGGCCTGCTGCTGGCCAACCCGCACCTCCAGTGGGCCGGCGAGCAGCGCTTCTACCAGGCCCAGCTGACCATCCCCGGCGTCCTGGACGTCGCCGGCGCCGGACTGTACGGCATCCCGTTCCTCCAGATCGGCCACACCCGTGGCCTCGCCTGGAGCCACACCACCAGCTACGCCGACCACCACACCCTCCACCGGCTCAGCCTGGTGCCCGGCGACCCGACCGCGTACCTGGTGGACGGCAAGGCCGAGCGGATGGCCCAGGAGACCGTCAAGGTCACCGTCCGGGCCGCCGACGGGACGCTCTCCACCGTCGACCGGACGCTCTACCGCTCCCGCCACGGCTACGTCCTCGCCGACGGCTGGACCGGGGAGCACGCCTACACCCTCGGCGACGCCAACGCCGAGAACCTCCGCTCCCTGAACCAGTGGCTGGCGGTCGGCCGCGCCCAGAACCTCGACCAGCTCCGCCAGGCCCAGCGCACCTACCAGGGCCTCCCATGGGTGTACACCACGGCCGTCGACTCCACCGGTACCACCTGGTTCACCGACGCCTCCGCCGTCCCGAACCTCCCCGACGCCCAGCGCGACCGCTGCCTGGTCGCGGGCGGCGGCTTCGGACAGGTGCTGGACGGCTCGACCGCCGCCTGCGACCCGGGCACCGACCCGGACGCGCTCGTACCCGGCGTCTTCGGCCCCGCCAACCAGCCGGGCCTGACCCGTACCGACTACGTCGCCAACTCCAACAACGGTCCGTACCTGACCAACGCGGAGGCCCCGCTCACCGGCTTTCCCGCCATGTACCAGGGCGCCTCCGCGCGGATGCTGCGCAGCCAGCTGGGCCTGCGGATGATCGCCGACCGCCGGGCCGGCACCGACGGCCTCGGCGCCCCCGGGTTCACCCTCGCCTCGCTCCAGGCGACGATGTTCGGCAACCGGGTGCAGAGCGCCGAGCTCGACCGCGACGACGCCGTGGCGCTCTGCCGCGCCCACCCGGAGATCGCCGCCTCCGACGGCAGCCGGGTCGACGTCCGCCCGGCCTGCGACGCGCTCGCCGCCTGGAACACCCGGGCCGACGCCGACAGTCGGGGCACCGTGCTCTGGCAGGCGTACCGGGACGCGCTGGCGGGGACCGGCACGACCGCCTGGCAGACGGTCCCGGCCGACCCGGCCCGGCCGCTGACCACCCCGCGCGGCATCGACGCCGCCAACCCCGAGGCCCAGCGGGCCCTGGCCGACGCGGTGAAGGGCCTGGCCGCCCGCGGCCTGCCGGTGGACGCCCCGATCGGCCTCGTCCAGCGCTGGGCGGGCATCCCGCTGCACGGCTGCTCCCACCAGCTGGGCTGCTTCAACGTGCTGACGGCGGGGCCGGATTCGGGCACCGGCGGCGGCACCTACCCGACGAACCTCGGCAGCGTCCCGCACGGCGGCACCTTCCTGATGGCCACCGAGCTGACCGACCGGGGTCCGCGCACCAGGACGCTGCTCACCTACGGCGAGTCCGCCGACCCGACCTCGCCGCACTTCACCGACCAGACCCGCGTCTACGCCCGCAAGCAGTGGGTGACCGAGCGCTTCACCGAGGCCGAGATCCGCTCCGCGCCGGGCCTCAGCGTCACCGTCCTGCGGCGCTGACGCACCGTCGCACGGGCCTCCGGGCCGCCGCCCGGGGCGGGGCCGCGGGGGGCCCGCCGGCCCCGGGGGGCGGGGGGGCCCCCCGGGCGGGCGCCCCCCCCACCCGTTGGGGTCTCCCCCCCCACGGCGGTGGCGACCACCGGCACGCCGGCCCGCATCGCCTCCTGCACCACCAGCGAGCGGGCCTCCCAACGGCTGGAGACCACCACCACGTCGGC
>NZ_JBHJSJ010000015.1:0-191178 GCF_042268845.1 Kitasatospora sp. NPDC056273
TCCCGGCCCCCGCCCCCGGGCTTTGCCCCGCGGGGGCCCAGCCTCCCGGCCGACAGCTCCGGTCGGCGGGCCAGCTCCAGGACGGCCGCGTACGGGCGGTCGCCCTCCCGCAGGCGGTCCCCGACGAGATCGACCAGGCCGTCCAACGCCTCGCCCGTGAGGGCGGGGTGAGCCGCGAGCAAGCGAAGGAGGCGATTGTCGTTCCACACCTGCTGCCGGCGCCCGGCCAAGGCCGCCAGCAGGTCGGTGGGGGCGGCCGGGTTGTCGGCGATCGCGTGCCAGACGAACGGGTACTCGCCGATGGCCAATCGGCGCAGGACGTCGGGATTCGAGGTCCGTTCGGCGAGCCGCCGGTAGTCGCCGCCGTCATGCAGGTGCTTGAGCGCCTCCATGTCGTCCGTCGGGTCCGTCATGCCCATCGTGTCCGCCGCGGCCGTCACGTCTGCCCCTCGCCGTCCTTCGTGCAGGGGCGCGACCCTAACAGTCCACTGATCCGCCCTCATCCCACTTTCCGGCGGGGGTGCTGAGGGCGGTGGCCGGGAGGGTGGGCAGCGGTCCCTCCGGCGGGAGCGTCCAGGCGTCCGGGTCGGCGGCGAACGGGCCGCTGCGGTCCCGGAGCTGGGCGAGGGCGAGCTCCCGGGCCCGGTCCAGCTGCCGGTGGGTGGCCTCGTCAACGACGCCGAGGCGCCGGGCCTGGGCGTACTCGTCCTCGTCCTTCCAGCTGTACGACGACAGATCGGGGGTGATCACGAGGTCCAGGAAGAGGTCGAGGGTGTCGATGCCGATGGCCGTCCGGCGGTACGGGCGCTCGAAGTTGACGTACCAGCGCAGCGGCCGGCCGTCGGGTGTCAGAAAACGGTGCACGCTGAACGGCACTCCGGCGGTGAAGCGGCTGAGCACCACGGTGTCGCGCCAGGTCCAGTGGTCGAGTTCCCACCGGCCGGAGGCGAGGTCGTGAACGCAGTCCAGGCGCAGGGCGTCGTCTCCGGCGTGCGCGGCGACGGTCCAGCTGGCCGGGGCCAGGCTCTCCGTCCCCGGGCGGGCGGTGAGGGTCAGGACGTCACCGTCGTCCGCGAGCACGGTGTAGGGCATGGCCGACCAGACCCGGCCGTGGGCGACGTCCCGCCGTACGGCGGTGCCGCTCGGGGCGAAGACGGGAGCCGAGCCCGGGGCCGTCACCGGACGTAGTAGGCGCGGTTGTGGGCGGCGACGGGCGGGGACTGGTAGGTCCAGACCCCGGCGGCCGGGGCGTCGGCGATCAGGTGGGCGAGGTCGCGGGCGGACTCCTCGGCGGGGTTGCCGAGGTCGAGCCGGACGCGGTCGGCGGTGCGGTCGTCCAGCGCGTAGTAGCGGTAGGGCTGGTAGACGTTGAGCGGTCCGGCCAGCAGCTTGCCCTCGTCGTCGGTGCCGTAGCCGGTGATCGGGGTGTTGTTGACGGACTCGGGGGTGAGGCCCACCAGGTTCACGTCCAGGGCGAGGAGTTCCTCGTCGTGGCGGCTCAGCCCGTCCGGCCCGAGGGCGGCCCGACGGCAGGAGACCGACCAGCGTTCGCGCACGTCGGGCGCGTTGAGGGAGGGCAGGGTGGTCTCGAACCAGCCCGGGTGCTTGGGCTCGGCGTACAGCCGGCGCCCGGCGTCGATGGCGAGCGGGTTGTCGCAGAGCACGTGCAGCCGCGCGATGCCGAGCAGCTTGGTCTGGTCGTAACCCCGGGCGTACTGGCCGTAGTTGACCACCGGCATCCGCTCCTCGGCGAAGACCGGGTGGGCGATCAGGTTGATCTCCAGCTCCTGGGTGATGCCGCCGCCGTTCGGATACTGGGCGAAGTAGAGCTGGAAGTTGAGCGAGACGCAGGCCCCGCCGTCGAAGGCGGCGACGCTCAGCCCGGGGTGGCGCTTGGCGAGCAGTTCACTCGCCCGCGCACGGTCGACCAGGTAGTCGACACCGACGTTGTGCAACGCACCGTAGTGGAAGGGCAGGTGGTACGGCTCCGGTACGGGCGGCAGCGGCAGGCCGGTCATGAGGGCTCCGAGGACGAGGGGGACGAGGAGGACGGCGAGGAGAACGGTGAAGGGGACGACGACGGGGACAACGCGGGTGAGAACACGGGCGCTACGGGGACACGGCTGGCGGCCGGGGGCGCCACCGCCGCCGGGCGGTGCAGCTCCAGCAGGTCGCGGTGCATCCGCTCAGCGCTGCGCAGCGCGAGGGCGGCCATGGTGAGCGAGGGGTTGGAGGTGCCGAGAGAGGGCATCGACCCGCAGCCGACGGCGTACAGGTTGGGGTGCTCCCAGCACCGCTGCCAGTGGTCGACCACCGAGTTCGCGGGCGAGGAGCCCATGATGTGGGTGCCACCGGCGTGGCCGGCGCCCCGGTAGCCGTGGACGGTTCCCCGGTGTTCGAGCCGTCCCGGCCATCCGGCCGCCGGGTAGGCGGTGTGGTCCTCGGCGCCGAGCAGCGCGAACAGCTGGTCGGAGACGGCCCGGGCCGAGGCCATGCCCTCGCGGACGTACTCGGAGACGTCGTAGCGGATGGCCGGGCTCGGCAGGCCGAGCGGGTCGCGCCGGTCCCGGTCGAGGGTGACCCGGTTGGCCGGGTCGGCGGGCTGCTCCAGCTCGAACTGGAGCGAGAACTGACGGCCCAGCCGGTCGCCGAGCCGCTCCCGGAGCTCCTTGCCCCGGAGGCCCGCCGCGAGCAGCGACGCCGCCTCGGCCTCCGGCGCGCCGCCCGCCCAGGACCAGCCCCAGTTGCCGATCTCGATCCGGAACGGCGCCCGGCGGTCCCGCCCGGGTCCGAAGCGGAACGCCTCCAGGCCGCTGGTGGAGCCGGGCCCCCGGTAGGGGCCGACCGGTCGGGGCATCAGCCCCCAGGTGAGCAGGGCCGGGTGGTCCATCAGGTTCCGGCCGACCTGATCGCTGCGGTCGGCCAGACCGGAGAGGAGCAGCAGCCGGGCGTTCTCGATCGCGTGCGCGGCGAGGACGACCAGGTCCGCCGTCACCCGGTGGGTCGTGCCGCCCGCGAGGTACTCAACTTCCCGGGCCCGCCCGGTCTCCGGGTCGGCCAGCACCCGGCTGACGACGGCCTCCGTGCGCAGTTCGACCCCGGCCGCCCAGCGGGCCTGGGTACGCATCGGGGTGTACTTGGCCCCGCTCGGGCAGGCCGGGACACAGCTGGAACTGCCCGCGCAGAGCGGCCCGTCGGCGGAGCCGGGCCTGGTCGGCACGCCGTTGCGGGCGTGCGGGGTGGCGGTGACGGCGAGCCGGGCGGGGCCGGGCACGGCGGGGTCGCGGACGGTCCGGCCGTCGAGGGCCCGGGCCAGCTGCCGGTCGAGGTAGCTGGCCGGGATGGCCCGCATCGGGAAGTCGTAGCCGTCCGGGATGGGCAGTCCGACGGCACGGCGCTGCTCCTCGGCGTCGGCGGCGACGCCGAGTTCCCGTTCGGCCTCGCGGTAGTGGGGTTCCAGGTCGTGGTAGCCGATCGGCCAGTTGCGGCCGTGGCCGAGGTCGCCGGTGCGGAAGTCCTCGGGGTGCATGCGCGGGGTGAGTCCGGTCCAGAGCAGCCCGGTGCCGCCGTTGGCGCGCAGGTAGCCGCTGGCGTAGGGCAGCGGCCCGTACTGGCGGAGGTGGCCGGTGGCGGTGAAGCCGCCGTCCGGGTTCCCGGTGAGGTCGGTGACGTCGGGTGACGGCGCCTCGGGGCTGTGCGGGTAGGGCGAGGTGGGCGGTCCGCCGCCGGCCGCGCGGTGGGCGGTGGCGGCCTCGGCGCCGGTGGGCGCGGCCCGGCCGGCCTCCAGGACGAGGACCCGCCAGCCCTGTACGCCCAGGCGGTGGGCGACCAGTGTCCCGGCGAAGCCCGCGCCGACCACGACGGCGTCCCAACGGGCGGTCACCGGCCCTCACCGCCGTTCTCCGGTGCCACTGCCCCGGTGCCCCGCGATGCGGTGCCTCCCGACGTCGCGGCCCCGCCCAGGATCTCCGCCCCTCCCCGGACCTCGGGGCCCGGAACCTCGGCGCCCCGGGGCGCGCCGGCCCAGCTGCCGTGCCCGGGGGCGGCGGCGCCGGGCGGGACGGCGTGGAAGGTCCGCCAGACCAGCCCCTGGTCGTGGGCGCGGGCGGAGGAGGGCGCCTCGCCGGGCCAGGCGCCGACGTACCAGAGGTGGACCAGGGCGTGCTCGTCGCGGACCCGGTGGGCCAGCGTGGTGCGGTGGTGCTCGTCCGCCATGCCGGTGGAGCGCAGTTCGGGCACGTCGAAGCCGGTCAGCTCGGCGCAGACGCGGAGGAACTCGTCCGGGTCTGCCAGGGCGTCGACGTACGCCTTCGCTCCGGGGTCCCAGCGCTCCGCCAGGTCGTAGTCGGCCGGACGGTTGTCGGACACGGACACGCGGACACCCCCACGATCGGCAACGGGTGGCCGAGGCATGACAGGCCGTACGGCGCAACGGTCCGTACGGCACGACAGGCCCCGCACAACGCGGCAGGTCCGGGGCCGCCGGTCCTCGCGGGGACGGCCCTGCCTGCCACCGCGATCCTGCCGCCCGCCCTCACCACCGGAAACACGTTGCACGAATCTGCCCGGACTTCATCATCCTGTGCCCGGTCGGCCGTCCATCCCGATCATCCGGCGTCCGCTTCCGGTCGGCCCAGCGCCCGCACCGCCGCCAGGACGTCCAGGCCCAGCTCCGGGTCGGCGTCCTCGGGGAGGCTGACGGACAGCCGGGTGACCAGCCCCGCGTAGCGGCGGTGGATCTCCCCCGCGACCTCCTCGACCGGACCGCAGACCGCGAAGGCGTCGAACACCTCGTCGTCGATCAGCGCGGCCATCTCCGCCCAGCGCCCGCGCACCGAGTGGGTGTGCAGCTCCTCCTGGAGCCCCTCCCAGCCGTGCTGCGCCAGCACCGGGCGGTAGGCCGGCGTGGAGGCGTAGAACGCGAGCCGCTCGCGGGTGGCGGCCCGGTTGGCCGCCAGCTCCTCCTCGGTGCGGCCGGTGGCGGTGAGCACGTTGCCGACGATCTCGAACGGCCGCTTCGTCCACGCGGCGCCCTCCGCCTCGGCCCGGGCCCGTTCCTCGGTCAGGCCCGGCAGCACCTGCTCGGCCAGGTAGGCGGTGGAGGAGAACGGGTGGCTCAGGAAGCCGTCGGCCACCGCCCCGGCGGTCCGGGTCATCAGCGGCCCGACGCCCGCCAACAGGATGCGCGGCACCCCGGACGGGACCGGGTCCGGCGAGAACACCGGCGTCATCACCGTGTGGGTGTAGAACTCGCCCCGGAAGCGCAGCCGTTCGCCGGTCTGCCAGCTGTGCCAGATCGCCCGCACCGCGTGCACGTACTCGCGCATCCGGGCGGCCGGGCGGTCCCAAGGCATCCCGAAGCGCTTCTCGATGTGCGGCTTGACCTGCGAGCCCAGCCCGATGACGGCCCGTCCGCCGGAGGCCGCGTGCAGCCCCCAGGCCTGGTAGGCGAGCGTCATCGGGGTCCGCGCGAAGGCCACCGCGATGCCGGTGGCCAGCTCGATCGACTCGGTCCGGTCCGCCGCCCGGGCGAGCTGGAGGAACGGGTCGTACGCGGTCTCGGCGACCACCAGCCGGTCCATGCCCCGGTGTTCGGCCCGCTCGGCGGCGGCCAGGATGCCCGCCGGGTGTCCGGAGGCGGTGGCGTCGAGGCGCAGGGCGGGGGGTCGGAGGGCGGCGGGTCGGTCCATGGCGGTGCTCCTGGTCGCGGGCGGCGGTGCTACCCGGGTAGCCTGCCACGCCTCGCCCAGGGCCCCGGGCCCTGGACCGACCGCCGCCCCCTCACCGACCGCCGACGGCACCGCCCGCACCATCCGGCGCCGCGAACAGCCGGTCCAGGTGCCGGTCGACGGCCGTGAGCACGGCGGCGGGCTCGACCACGTCCAGCTCCAGCAGCGTGGTGAACCCGGTGAGCGCGAGCAGCAGGTCCGTCTCCACCACCGGGTCGCGGTCGGCCGCGAGCTGCCCGTCGGCGATCGCCTGCCGGACGATCCGCTCGACCATCGCCCGCCCCTGGAGCAGTCCGCCGCGCGCCCGCGCGTGGACCTCCTCGTCGTGCAGCGCCTCCAGCACGTAGGCGGCGCTCATCCGGCTGGTCGCCCGCGCGTCGGCGTGCAGGGGCAGCAGCTCGACCAGCATCGCCCGCAGCACGTCGCGCGGGTGCGGCCGTTCGCCGAGCTCCGCCAGTGCCCGGCCGACCCGCAACCCGCTCTGCTCGCCGGCGAAATCCATCGCGAAGGTGAGCATCTGCGCCCGGGAGCCGAAGTAGTGCTGGAGCTGCCCGAGCGAGATGCCCGCCTCCTGGGCGACCTCGCGCATCGTCAGGTGCGTGGCGCCGCGCCGCTCCACGACCCGCCACAGCGCACGGGCGATCGTCTCGCGGCGTTCCCGGTGGTCGACCTGCTTGGGCATCGGCGGCGGCTCCTCGGATTCTCCCCGCGGGCCGCGGAGGCCGCGGACCCTGCGGGATCTTTTCCATACGCTTGACATAATACAGCTGACCTATAACGTGGGAAGCCTTCCGAGGGAGGAGCGTCCACATGTCGGAGCAGCCCGTCATCCGCACCACCGAAGGACTCGTCCGCGGCCGCTGGGAGCCGCGGCGCGAGCCGGAACAGCACCCGGAGCAGCACCACGAGCAGCGAGGCGGCCGGGAACTCGCCGTCTTCCGCGGCATCCGCTACGCCCAGCCGCCCGTCGGAGCCCTCCGCTTCGCCGCCCCCGCCGCCCCCGAGCCGTGGGACGGCGTCCGCGAGGCCGTCGCCTTCGGCCCCGTCGTCCCCCAGTCCGGGCCGATGCCCGCCGGGTCCGGCGAGTCGTCCGAGGACACCGACTGGCTGACGCTCGACGTCTGCACGCCCGATCCGGGCGCGGCCGGGCTGCCGGTCCTGGTCTGGATCCACGGCGGCGGGTTCATGTCCGGCACCGCCGGCGACCCGCTGTACGACCCGACCGCCCTAGCCTCCGCCGGGCTGGTCGTGGTGGCCGTCAACTACCGCGTGGGCGCCGAGGGCTTCGCCCTGCTGGAGGGCGCCCCGGCCAACCGGGCCTTCCTGGACCAGATCGCCGCCCTGCACTGGGTGCGGCGCAACATCGCCCGGTTCGGCGGGGACCCGGCCCGGGTGACCGTCGCCGGGCAGTCCGCGGGCGCCGGCTCGGTCGCCGCCCTGCTGGCGATGGACCCGGCCCGCGGCCTGTTCCGGCGGGCCGTCGCCCACTCGGTGCCGGGCAACCACTGCACGCCCGCGCTGGCCGCCGAGGTCACCGCCGAGCTCGCGAAACTGCTCGGCACCGTCCCCACCGCCGCCGCGCTGGCCGAGGTGCACCCCTGGCGCCTGGCCTCGGCGGTCACCGAGCTGAATGCCGCGCTGCCGGACCACGTCGCACGCTGGGGCCGACTGGCACGGAGCGGCATCGCCACCGTCCCGGTGGTCGACGGCGAGGTCCTGCCGGGCTCCCCGTGGTCGGCGCTGACCGCCGGCGTGGACCTGCTGGTCGGTCACACCCGGGACGAGTTCCGGCTGTTCAGCGTCCTCAGCGGCCGACACGGCGGCTTCACCGAGGAGGAGGCGCGGCGCATGCTGAAGGCGTTCGCGCCGACGCCGGGCGGCCCGGACGCCTACCGGTCCGCCCTCCCCGGCGCGACGCCCTCCGAACTCCTCGAAGCCGTCGGCTCCGACGCCCTGTTCCGGGTGCCGTCCCTCCGGCTGGCCGAGGCCAACGCGGCCGCCGGCGGCACATCGTACCTCTTCGAGCTCGCCCTGCCCGCCCCCGCCCTCGGCGGCGTCCTCGGCGCCTGCCACGGCCTGGACGTACCGCTCGCGTTCGGCAGCCTGGACAGCCCGACGGCGCGGCAGTCGCTCGGCGACCCGCCCCCGCCGGAGGCCGTCCGGGTGTCGGCGGAGCTGCGCCGGGCCTGGGTCCGGTTCGCCACCACCGGCGACCCGGGGTGGCCCGCCTTCGATCCGGACCAGCAGCTCACCCGCGTCCTGGACGCCCGCTCGGAGACCGTCCGCTACCCGGAACAGGCCGCCCGCCGGATCTGGGCGGGGCACCCCCTCACCGCCTACGACCTGCACTGACGGCGGCCCGGCCGGGCGGGGAGCCCGAGGGCGGGCACCGAGGACGGCCGTACGGCGCGGGCACCCGCCCGCGCCGTACCCGCCGTGGGCTCCTCACCCGTTCAGACAGCTCCCGTGCACGGGCGACCGCACAGACCGGCCGTTCCGCCGCTACTTCCCCTACTTCCCCGCGTCCTTCAGCAGCCGCAGCAGCCCGGTCGCCACCAGGGCCGAGGAGGCCGGGTTCTGACCGGTCACCAGGTTGCGGTCGACCACCGCGTGCGGCGCCCAGGGCTCGCCCTCCTCGAAGTCCACGCCGAGCCCGACCAGCCGGTCCTGGAGCAGCCACGGCGCGCGGTCCGCCAGGCCGGCCTGGGTCTCCTCGGCGTTGGTGAAGCCGGTCACCCGGTACCCGGCGAAGGGCGAGCCGCCGTCCTCGGTCCGCGCCGCGAGCAGCGCGGCCGGGCCGTGGCAGACCACTCCGAGCGGGCGCCCGGAGGCGAGCACCCGGGTGAGCAGCCGGCCGGAGTCGGCGTCGACCGCCAGGTCCTCCATCGGGCCGTGGCCGCCGGGGTAGAACACGGCGTCGTAGTCGGCCGGGTCGACCTCGGCCAGCACCAGCGGCTGCCGGAACTCGGCGATCCCCGCCAGTTCCTCGGCCATCGCCGGGTCGGTCAGACTGGCCCGGTCCGCGACCGGGACGACACCGCCGGGGGTGGCGACGGCGACCCGGTGGCCGGCCTCGGTGAAGGCGCGGTACGGGACGACCGCCTCCTCCGCCCAGAAGCCGGTCGGGTGCTCGGTGCCGTCGTTCAGGGTCCAGACCTTCGAACCGGTCAGGACGAACAGGATGTCGGCCATGGGGTGTGCCTCCGGGGGTGCCGCGGTCTCCGCCACGACGGTCCGCCGCGGCGCTCACGCGGTCGACGCTAGACGCGCCCGGCCCGCGGGAACCAATGGGCCACGCGATGCGAGGCATCGGGATTCCGATACCTCACCCGGACCGTCGAGCCGGTCGCCGCGCTCAGCGCCGAACCCACCATCGGGGCCACCATCGGGCCCACCGCCGAGCCATCGGAATCCCGTACGCTCACGGGCATGAGCGATCGCCCGGCCACCGGCTCCGGCCCGCTGGACCTCAACCAGCTGCGGACCTTCCTCGCCGTACACCGGGCGGGCTCCTTCACCGCGGCCGCGCACCTGCTGGGCCTCTCCCAGTCCACGGTGACCGCGCAGATCCGGGCACTGGAGCAGCGGCTCGGCCGGGAGCTGTTCGAACGCCGGGCCCGCGGGGTCAGCCCGCTGCCGTACGCCGACGACCTCGCCGCCCGCCTGGCCGGGCCCCTGGACCGGCTCGCGGACCTCGCCGACGGGCGCGGCGGCGGCACACCGGAGCCGGTGCACCTGGCCGGGCCGGCCGAGTTCCTCGGCACCGTCCTGCTGGCCGAGCTGGCCCCGCTGGTCGCGCAGGGCGTCCAGCTGCGGGTGACCGGCGGGCTCACCGACCCGCTGCTGGCGGAACTGCGCGCCGGGCAGCACGACCTGGTGGTCGCCACCCGGCGTCCGCGCGGCCGGACGCTGCTCGCCGAACCGCTCGCCGACGAGGAGTTCGTCCTGGTCGCGGCCCCGGTCTGGGCCGAGCGGCTGGCCGGCCGGGAGCTGCCCGACGCGCTGGCCGAGGCACCGCTGCTCAGCTACGCCGAGGACCTGCCGATCGCCCGCCGCTACTGGCGGCACGTCTTCGACCGGCGGCTGCACGCCCGGGCCGCGGTCACCGTGCCGGACCTGCGGGCGCTGCTCTCGGCGGTGACCGCGGGCGCGGGCTGGAGCGTGCTGCCCGGCTACCTGTGCCGGGCCGAACTCGCCTCCGGGGCCCTGCGGTTGCTGCACGAGCCGGCCGATCCGCCGATCAACACCGCCTACCTGGTGCGCCGCCCGGCCGGCTCGGCCAACCCGCACGTGGCCCTGGTCCGCGAACACCTGCTGGCCGCGGCCCGCACCTGGGGCTGACCGGCCGCACCCCCGCCGACCAGCCGCCCACCAGCCACACACCGCGCCCCGGGATCAGACCGCCAGGTCCCGCCGCTCCAGCAGCCGGAAGGCCGCCACCAGCCCGAGCAGCCCCACCCCGAGCAGCACGCCGAACGCCGCCCACGGCACCCCTCCGTGGCCGAGCACGTCGCCCGGCGCGTAGTAGTGGAACGGGCTGAGGTAGCGCAACGACCGGGCCGGGGACCAGGCCAGCGCGACGAAGTTGAGCGCGAAGCCGACCGCGCCGAAGGCGACGGCCGCGCCGACCACATGGGCCCGCCGCCGGCTGACCGCGGAGACCGCCAGCACCGGTCCGGTCAGGCAGAACGCGAGGGCGCAGCCGAGCAGTCCGGCGGTGAACACCGCGCCCTCCGGGACGGCCTCGCGCAGCGGCGCGGAGGCGGCCACCCCGAGCGCGAGGGTCAGCGTGGCGGCGGCGTTGAGCAGCACCGAGGCGGCGACCAGGGCGCCGGTCCGCTCGGCGAGCAGTCGGCGGCGGGAGACCGGGCGGGTCATCAGCAGCTCGATGGTGCCGGACTCGACGTCGGCCGCGACGGCGGCGGCGCCGAGCGAGCCGATCACGGTCAGCTGGAGGGCGATCCAGAACGGGTGGGTGAGTCCGGCGCCGAGCAGGCCGGGGTAACTGGCGATGGAGACGTCGCCGTTGGAACCGCTGAAGGCCTTGAACGCGCCGGGCGGGGTGCGGCCGCCGCCGAACAGGTCGCCGGGCGGGATGGTCCCGGCGATCACCACGATCAGGGCCTCGAAGACGACCATGCCGAACAGCAGGGAGAGCAACATCCGGCGCCGCCGGTGCAGGGCGAGCCAGACCAGCGGGAGGCGGCGGTTGACGGTGCCCGGGTTCACGGCCGCTCCTCCGGTTCCGGCCGGCTGCCGCCGGTCGAAGGCTCCTCGGCCCCGACGGACCGGTAGAGGTCGAGGAAGGCCTCGTCCAGGCCCGCCTCCTCCACCGTCAGGTCGGCGACCGGCAGTTCGGCGAGCAGGGTGCGCACCGCCGCGACCACCTCGTCCGGCGGCACCAGCAGCTCGACCCGCGGGCCGTCCCAGCGCGGGGACCACCGCTCGGCGGCGCCCAGCGGCCGGGCGCCCCGCCCGTCGTCGAGGAGCAGCCGGACCCGGCGGGCCCGGGCCTGGCGCAGTTCGGCCACCGAGCGGACGGTGACCAGCCGGCCGTGGCGGACGATGGCGACCCGGCCGCAGGTCCGCTGCACCTCGGGCAGCACGTGGCTGGAGAGCAGGACGGTCCGCCCGGCCGCGGCCTCCTCGGCGAGCAGTTCGTAGAAGGTCTCCTGGACGAGCGGGTCGAGCCCCTCGCTCGGCTCGTCCAGCACCACCACCGGCGGCCGGTGCTGGAGCGACTGGACGAGTCCGAGCTTCTGCTTCATGCCGCGCGAGTACTGCCCCACCGGCCGGGCCAGGTCGGCCCGGGAGAGCTTCAGCCGCTCGCACAGCTCGCGCTGGCGCGGGACCGGGGCGCCCTGGAGGGCGGCGAGCAGGTCGAGAGTCTGCTGCCCGGTGAGTTCGGGGTAGAGCCGCAGTTCGCCGGGCAGGTAGCCGATCAAGGGGGCGAGCAGGCCGTGGTCGGCCACCGGGTCCAGACCGAGCACCCGCACCTGCCCGTCGCTGGGGCCGAGCAGGCCGACCAGGCAGCGCAGCGTGGTGGTCTTGCCGGCGCCGTTGGGGCCGAGCAGGCCGAACACCTCGCCGGCCTCGACCGACACGTCCAGCTGTTCGATGCCGACCGTACTGCCGTAGCGCTTGGTGAGCGCCCGCAGTTCGATCACCGGACCGCCTCCGGTGCCCCGCCGGTCGACGGCTGGATCCGGACTTCCCGGCATGACCACCTCCTGTGAGGGACGCGCCCGACGGTGCCGGACGGGCTCCAGCGACGGGATGCGATCCGTCGCCGGACGCGCCCCGGTGACGGACGCGTCCGACATCCAAGCGCGCCCGGCCGGGCGAGTCGAGGGACGCGGCCGAAACGGAGGGTGTCTCACCCCTTGCACACCCCCAGCGGCACCAGCCGGGCGACCTGCCGGGCGAGCCCCGCCGCCTCGGTCACGGCGGCCACCGCGTCGACGTCCTTGTACGCCTCGGGGGTCTCCTCGGCCAGCGCCCGCCAGGAGGCCGGCCGCACCGCGATCCCCCGCGCCTCCAGCTCGCTCTTCAACCGCTCGCCGCGCACGGTGCGCAGCGCCTGGTGGCGACTCAGCACCCGCCCGGCGCCGTGGCAGGCGGAGCGGAAGGCCTCGTTGCCGGGCAGGCCGACCATGACGTACGAGGCGGTGCCCATGGTGCCCGGCACCAGCACCGGCTGCCCGGCCCCCACCAGGTCGGCGGGCAGGTCGGGGTCGCCCGGCGGCAGCGCCCGGGTGGCGCCCTTGCGGTGCACGCACAGCGTCCGGAGCTCGCCGTCCACCTCGTGGGTCTCCAGCTTGGCGAGGTTGTGCGAGACGTCGTAGACCAGCTCCAGCCCGACGCCGAGCACGGTGGCGAAGGCGCGGCGGGCCGCCTCGGCGAGCAGCTGCCGGTTGGCCCGGCCGTAGTTGGCGGCCGCGGTCATGGCGCCCAGGTAGGCACGGCCGCGCGGGGAGTCGACCGGGGTGCAGGCGAGCTGGCGGTCCGGGAGCTCGATCCGGTAGCGGTGCAGTTCGCGGTCCATGGCGCGGACGTGGTCGGTGCAGATCTGGTGGCCGAGGCCGCGCGAACCGCAGTGGATCATGACGCAGACCTGGCCCGGCCGCAGTCCGAAGGCGGCGGCGGTCCGCGGGTCGTGCACCCGGTCGACGGCCTGCACCTCCAGGAAGTGGTTGGCCGAGCCGAGGCTGCCGACCTGCTGCAGCCCGCGCTCGACGGCCCGGGTGCTCACCTCCCCGGGAGCCTCGCCGGCCAGCACGCCGCGGTCCTCGCAGCGTTCCAGGTCGCGCGGCACACCGTGGCCGTGCTCGACGGCGTAGCGGGCACCGCCGATCAGCAGCTCGTCCAGTTCCTCCGGTCCGCCGAGCCGCCACAGGCCGCCCCGGCCCAGGCCGCGCGGGACGGTGCGGTCCAGCAGGTCCATCAGGCGGCCGATCCGCTCCGGGTCGAGTTCGTCCCGGCCGACCCCGGCCGCCAGCAGCCGGACCCCGCAGGAGATGTCGAAGCCCACCCCGCCCGGCGAGACCACCCCGCCCCGCTCAACGTCGGTCGCGGCGACCCCGCCGATCGGGAAGCCGTAGCCCCAGTGCACGTCCGGCATCGCGTAGGAGGCGCGGACGATCCCGGGCAGCGTCGCCACGTTCGCCACCTGCTCCAGCGCCTTGTCCCCGGCGGCCTGCGGCAGCAGCGCGGCGCTCGCGAACACCACCCCGGGCACCCGCATCGGCGGGCGCGGCTCGATCCGCCAGCGGTACCGGCCGGCCTCGGTCAGTGCGATCTCCACCTCGCTCACCCCGCTCCCGCGGCTCCGGCCCACCGCGCCGGGACCGGGCTCAGACGTCCACCGTGGCCTGGCAGGTCCAGCCGTCCGGCCCGGCGCTCAGGTCCAGGTCGTGCAGTGAGACGGCCTTCGGCACGGCGCCGACCAGGACGGCCGTGGCGGCGTCGGCCATCCGGAACCGGACCGCCACCCGACGGGCGCCGTCCAGGCCCTCGATCGGGCCGACCGCCACCGCCACCGGCAGCTCGCCGTCGACGTCCATCCGGTAGACGACCTCCTCCAGGACGCCCGCCAGCAGGTCCGGATCGCTCACCGCGAGGACCGTGCAGCCGCGCTCACCGACGATCCGCGCGCCGGCCAGGTCGGCGAAACTGCCGACGACGCCGTACACCAGCTCGCCGATACAGCCCTCCGCCGTCGGCGCCCAGGCCTCGACCCGCAGGTCGGCCGTGTGCGGCACACTCCGGTGCCCGCCGGCGGACCGGCCGACAGGCTCGTCTCCGTCCACGAGCGACGCCTCCCGCACCCGTTTCCCTCTCCCCTCCAGCCTCGTCCCGCAGCCCACCCGGGGGCAAGCGCGGCCGATCCGGCGGCCGGGTGCCGCAGCAGGCCCGCGCGCAGGGCGATGGCGTACGGCCGAACGGTGGCCGTGCCTGCGCGACGGGCAGCGCGTCGTGCCCGATCAGGCAGCCCGGACTGCCTTCACGCCTCTGGTGGAGCCCCTGCCCGTCTGTTAGTCAGGAGGGTGACCGCCTGCCGTGCGAGAGGGAGACCATGCACGCCCAGCACAGCGCGAAGACCGATGAGGCCGAGCGCAGCCGTCCACCGGCGAGCAAGCCCGCGATCGGGGGCGCGCCGCCTCTCCTGGCCCTCCAGCGCAGCGTCGGCAACGCGGCGGTCGTCCGGATGCTCCGCCGGACCGGACGGCCAGGGGCTCAGGAAGAGCCCCGGCAGGGCGGCGAATTCGACTACGGGCAGGCCGAACACGCCGTTCAGCGCTCCACCGTCCAGGACGTCCTGCGCTCCCCGGGGCGTCCGCTCGACCACGGCACGCGCACCGAGATGGAAGGCCGGCTCGGCGCGGACTTCTCGGACGTCCGCATCCACACGGACGCCGC
Organism: Kitasatospora sp. NPDC056273; assembly: GCF_042268845.1. Classification (NCBI taxonomy): domain Bacteria; kingdom Bacillati; phylum Actinomycetota; class Actinomycetes; order Kitasatosporales; family Streptomycetaceae; genus Kitasatospora; species Kitasatospora sp. NPDC056273. Next base: position 14,649 of record NZ_JBHJSJ010000015.1, read on the forward strand.
CGCGCGGGCCTCGGCAGTGGACGTGGGCGCCCGCGCCTACACCTCCGGCCACCACGTCGTCATCGGCGAGGGCGGAGGCGACAAGCACACCCTCGCCCACGAACTCACCCACGTCATCCAGCAGCGCCAGGGCCCCGTCGCCGGAACGGACGACGGCACCGGGCTGAAGGTCTCCGACCCCTCCGACCGCTTCGAACGCGAGGCCGAGGCCAACGCCGTTCGCGTCATGCGGCGGTCGGTGCATCCGCCGGCGCGGACCGAGGGCGGAGCCGCCGTCGGCACCCGTACCGACGTAGCGGTGCAGCGCGCGACGGCGGAGGAGGACCGCGAGGTCGCGGCGAACCTCGCGGAGGCCGCCGGCGGGCGCCTCGGGAGCACCGAGCCGTGGGCGCGCGAGACGTTCGATCCCCATGACACGGAGATCGGCGCGGACAGGACCGGTGTCCACATCGCCAGCGTCCAGGCCCCCACGGACAAGGTGATGAAAGCGGGTGCGCAGTGGTCGGCCGTCGAGCTGGATAAGAAGAAGAAGCTCCTGGGCGAGGCGCTGGACACCGCGTTCCTCGAATGGAGCAAGCGGTACGACCCCGAGCAGGTGTACATCTTCACCGCGCCGGAGTACTACTTCAGCGGCCAGGGCACCCACTTCCTGAGCGGGGACCAGGCGGCCGGCGTGGACGAGTGGCTCGCCGACCGCCTGGCGATCCTGCCCAGCAACTACCTGGTGGTGCCGGGAACCATCGGCCGCCGACGTTCCCTCGACGCGCACGAATCGGACCAGGCGCGCGCCGACCAGCAGGAGGGCCGGAAGCGGCTCAAGGAGAACATGGGTGCCGACAACGGATACGCCAAGGACTCGGTAGCGGAGCTGGAGGAGATCTGGGAGCAAGGCCCTGACCCCGACGGGTCGGGCAACGTGACCGTGTTCGACAACTACGCGCGTGTCTTCCAGGGCGGCCAGGATCCGAAGACCTACACGAAGCGTTTCGAGGCGCCGGACTGGGGAGGAGCTCCGGACCGTTCACAGGAGGAGATGGAGCAAGGCTTCTTCGCCATCGGGCAGGAGAACTTCGAGACCACGGTGAAGGGCGTTCAGGTCCGCCTCCAAATTTGCTCGGACAACGCCGCGGAGAGCCTCTGGAACGAACCGTACGAAGGCGTCCACATCCTGGTGGCGGCGAACTTCGGCGACGCGGGCGAGAGCCAGGCCAACATGCACGGGGACACCTTCGTCGTGGCCGACTCGGGACATTCCCAGCTCTTCGAGGCCGACAATCCGGTCCCGCCGGCGGACAGCGTCAAGGACCTCCGGTACCACGCTGCCGAGAAGCGGAAGATGACGGGCAAGAGCCCGGAGGCGACCAGCACGAAGGGACCGGTCTCGCTGAACTTCTACCGCACGGCGACCCGGGAACCCACCACCCAGTAGGCGCTGGGGCGGTGGGCGAGGCCGACCGCGTGCCCTGCGGGTGCCCCTGGCCGCCGGGTCAGGCCGTGGGGAACTCGACCCGGACGCGCAGTCCGCCCGTGCTGCCGGGGTCGGCGGTGACGGTGGCGTGGTGGGCGCGCGCGATGGAGGCGACGATGGACAGGCCCAGGCCCGCGCCCTCACGCGGGCTGTGCCGACGCTCCTGGAGGCGGCGGAAGGGCTCGAAGAGATAGGGGACCGTCTCCGGCGGCACCTGGGGGCCGGAGTTGGCGACCTCCAGGACGCCGTCGCGCACGTCGACGTCGACCCGGCCGCCGTCGTGGTTGTAGCGCAGGGCGTTGCCGACCAGGTTGCGTACCAGGTGTGCCAGCAGCACCGGATCACCGTCGACGGACACGGGGGCGGTGTCCGTCCGGACGGTGACGCCGTTCGCCCGGGCTTCCTCCGGGGCGGCGCACTCGGCGGCCACCGCGCGGGCCAGCTGGTCCAGTGCGACCGGTTCGCGGTGGTCCAGCCTCTGGTCGGAGACGGACAGCAACAGCAGGCCCTCGATGAGCCGTTCGCTGCTCTCGGAGACCTCGATCAGTTTGCGGCGGACCCGGGCGACGGCGGCCGGGTCCCCGGTGGCCAGCCCGATCTCGGCCGCGGCCCGCTGCACCGCGAGCGGAGTGCGCAGTTCGTGTGCGGCGTTGGCCGCGAACCGCTGCTGCGCACCGACCAGTTGCTCCATGCGGTCGAGCATGTCGTCGAAGGTGTCGGCGAGCTGTTTGAGTTCGCCCGGGGGTGCGTCGAGGGCGATCCGCTCGTGCAGGTTCTCGCCCGAGAGCCGCCGCGCCGTGTTGGTGATCACCGCCACCGGGCGCAGCACCCGTCCCGACATCCACCAGGCCAGTGCCATCGAGATGACGGCGAAGGCGGCCAGGGCGATCAGGGAGACGGTCAGCAGCTGGTTCTGGGCGGCCTGCTCGGCGGCCTGGGTGACGACCTTGACGGCCTGGAAGTGGGACTGTCCGCCGTCGGCGGGGTCGGTTCCGGCGGGGGCGCTCCCGGGTGGGGCGTTCGCGGGCGCGGCGGTTCCCACCGTGAGGGTCTTCGCCGCCGCGGCGGGGTCCGGGGTCGCCAGTGTGGCCAGTCGCGGTTCGACGGCGACGGCCGTGCTGATCGAGGTGTACAGCCCCTCCCGGACCAGGAAGTTGACCAGGACGATGAGCATGGCCCCGGCGAGGACGAGCAGCCCGCCGTAGAGCATGGTCAGCCGGCCCCGCTCCCCGCCCGGCAGCCGCGGGCGTGCTCTGCCCGGTAGCCGCCGGCGTGCTCTGCCCGGCAGCGGAAGCAGCGGAAGGCGGTTCGGGCCGACCGGGGCGGAGCGCCTCACGCCGGGACGCCGATGCGGTAGCCGTGGCCGGGCACGGTGTCGATGACCGAGGGCTCGCCGAGCTTGGCGCGGAGCTTGCTGAGGGCGACCCGGACCGCGTTGGTGCGGTATCCCATGTTCCGCTCCCACACCTGGTCGATCAGTTCCTCACCGCTGACCACGGCGCCCTCGGCCTGCATCAGCACCTCCAGGACGCCGAACTCCTTGCGGGACAGGGCGAGGTAGCGGCCCTCCCGGAAGGCCTGGCGGCGGGCGGTGTCGAGGGTGATGCCGGCACGTTCGATGACCGGCGGAAGGGCGGGGTGGGTGCGGCGGCCGAGGGCCAGGACCCGGGCCAGCAGTTCCTCGTAGGCGAACGGCTTGGTGAGGTAGTCGTCCGCGCCCAGGTCCAGGCCGTCGACGCGGTCGCGGACGGTGCCGGCGGCGGTGAGCATCAGCACCCGGGTCAGCAGCCGCTGCTCGACGACGCTCCGGCACACCTCGTCGCCGTGCGCTCCGGGCAGGTCGCGGTCGAGTACGAGCACGTCGTAGTCGGTGAGGCGCAGCCGTTCCAGCGCGTCGGCGCCGTTGTACACGACGTCGACGGCCAGGGCGTCGCGCCGCAATCCCTCGGCGATCATGTCCGCCAGGAATTCCTCGTCCTCCACGATCAGTACACGCATGACATCAGGTGTACCTGAAAGCCACCTTTCGTCGCCGTAAAGGTCTCGGCTGACAGCGGCGAAACGCGGGTGCGTGCCAGCCTCTGCGTCGTCGGTCACCCGGTATCGGAGACGTATCGGACACGGTGGCCGGCCACTCGCAATCGGACACGGAGGAATTCCATGCGGAACCACATGCGGAACCACAGGTACGGCGCGGCGGCCGTGCTGGTGGCGGGGATGGCGCTGTTCACCGCGGCCTGTGGCGGAGGCGCCACGGGCTCCGGCGGGGGCGCCGGCTCGGACTCGTCGGGCAGGGGCGCGGCGGCGGACCAGGCCTACGAGCACCGTAAGTGCCTGCGCGAACACGGCGCCCAGGTGAAGGAGCCGGAGCCGGGCCAGGACCCGCGGGGCCTGGTCCTCGAGGGCGGCCAGGACAAGATGGCGGAAGCCCTCAAGGCCTGCGGTGGAGCCGGTGGCGCGGGCGGCGCGAAGATGTCCCAGGCCGACAAGGACAGGGCGCTCAAGTTCGCCCAGTGCATGCGCGGTAACGGTGTGGACATGCCGGACCCGAAGTTCGACGGCGACTCGGCGATGTCGGGACAGGCGATGAAGGTCCCGGAGGGCCCCGACAAGGACAGGTTCGACAAGGCGAACAAGGCGTGCAGTGGTCAGAATGCGGAGTGAGCGCGGGCGGAGCCGCCGAACGTACCTGATCGCCGCGCTGGTCACCTCGGTCTCGCTGGTGGGCGGGGTCACGGCCCTGTCGCAGACCGGCGGCGGCGCGAGCGCCGGCACGGACCGCACGGACGGGCTGCCGCCGAGCACGGGCTCGGTGGAACGACAGGACCTGAGCAGCCGGACCCAGGTGGACGGGACCCTCGGGTACGCCGAGGAGCGCCGGTTCAACGCCGGTGTGACGGGCACCCTCACCTGGCTCCCGGAGGCCGGCGCGGTGGTGGAACGCGACGGGGTCCTCTACGAGGTCGACGGCCGGAAGGTCCGGCTCCTGGTCGGCGAGCGCCCCGTGTACCGGACGCTGAAGGCCGGCGACAAGGGGCCGGACGTCAGACAGCTGAAGGAGAACCTCCGCGCCCTGGGCCACGGCAAGGGGCTGGCCGCGGACGAGGAGTTCACCCCCGGCACCGTGGAGGCGGTCAAGCGCTGGCAGAAGGCCCACGGTCTGGCCCAGACCGGCGAGATCGGCCCCGAGCAGATCGCCTTCTCGCCCGGTCCGGTGCGGATCAAGAAGAACGACGCGGCCGTCGGCGACCAGGTCGCTCCCGGCAAGCCGGTCCTCACCACCACCGGCTCCGAACGGCAGGTGCAGATCAGGATCGAGGTCTCCCGGGCCGACCTCGCCAAGCCCGGTACCAGGGTCGAGGTCGCTCTGCCCGGCGGCGGCAGGGCCAAGGGCAAGGTCGCCTCCGTCGACCGCACCATCGGTGAGGACGCCAAGGAGCAGGGCTCCCAGGACAAGCCCGCCAAGATCACCGCCCGGGTGGTCTTCGACGACCCGGGGCAGGCGGAGGGCTTCGACCAGGCGCCGGTCACCGTCGAGCTCGAGGGCGAGGTCCGCGAGGGCGTGCTGACGGTACCGGTCAACGCCCTGCTCGCGCTGACCGGCGGGGGCTTCGGCATCCAGGTCGTGGAGAACGGGAAGGTGCGCGAAGTCCCGGTCGAGCTCGGCATGTTCGGACAGGGCCGGGTCGAGGTCAGCGGGACCGGCCTGGCCGAGGGAATGAAGGTCGGGGTGCCCACGTCATGAGCGCGGTGGTCGAGTTGAACCAGGTCACCAAGGAGTATCCGGGCGGGGTCGTGGCGCTGCAGGGGGTGGACCTGCGCATCGGAAGCGGCGAACTGCTCGCCATCGTCGGCCCTTCGGGGTCGGGCAAGTCCACCCTGCTGCACATCGTCGGCACCCTGGACCGGCCCAGCGCCGGATCCGTCACCCTGGCGGGCCACGACGTCGCCGCCCTCTCCGACCGCCGGCTGTCCGCCCTGCGCGCCCGGCACATCGGCTTCGTCTTCCAGTCCTTCCACCTGGTGGCCGGGGTCAGCGCCCGGGACAACGTCGCCGAGGGCCTGCTCTACTCGGGCCTGCCGCGCGCCCAGCGCCGCAGGCGCGCGGCCCTGGCCCTGGAGCGGGTCGGGCTCGCGGACCGCATGCACCACCGGCCGCACGAGCTGTCGGGCGGCCAGCGGCAGCGGGTGGCGATCGCCCGGGCGGTGGTCGGCGAGCCGGACCTGCTGCTGGCCGACGAGCCGACCGGCGCGCTGGACTCCGCCTCGAGCGAAGCGGTGATGGAGCTGCTGCACGACCTCAACGCCGACGGTGCCACCATCGCGGTGATCACCCACGACGGCGAGATCGCCGACAGCCTGCCCCGCCAGGTCCGGATCCGCGACGGCCGCGTCGTGGCGGACCTGCGCACCGGCGCCGCCGTCCCGGCCGATCGGGGTGGGGAGCGATGAGCCGCACACGGCTCTCCCCGGCCCGGCTCGGCCCCCGTGACGTCCTCCACGTCGGCTCGGCCGGCCTGCGCACCCGGCCGCTGCGGGTGGTGCTGTCCGCGCTGGGCATCGCCATCGGCATCGCCACCATGATCGCGGTGGTCGGCATCTCCTCCTCCAGCAAGGCCCAACTCCTGCGTCAGCTCGACCGGTTGGGAACCAACCTGCTGGTGGCCTCCCCCGGCCAGGGGCTGTTCGGCGAGAAGGTGAAGCTGCCCGAGGAGTCGGTCGGCATGCTGAGCCGCGTCCCCGGGGTCGAGCAGGTCGGCGCGACCGGTGACCTGGCGCAGTCCGTCCGGCGCAGCGAGAAGATCCCCGACGACGAGACCGGCGGCATCACCGTGAAGGCCGCCACCGAAGGACTGCTGGACGTCGTACGCGGCGCGGTCGGCTCGGGCACCTGGCTCAACGAGGCCAACGGGCGCTACCCGTCGACGGTGCTCGGACACGTCGCGGCCCAGCGCCTGGGCATCACCGCCCCCGGGCAGCAGGTCCACATCGGCGACCGGTACTTCACCGTCATCGGCATCCTCGACCCGCTGCCGCTGGCTCCCGAGATCGAGCGGGCCGCCCTGGTCGGCTGGGACGGCGCCGGCACGCTGCTGGGCTTCGACGGCCACCCGACCCAGATCTACGAACGGTCGACGGACCGGACGGTCAGCGCGGTCCGCGAGCTGATCCCCCGCACCGTCGATCCGCAGAACCCGCACAACGTGCAGGTCACCGACCCCTCCTCGGCGCTCCAGGCCAAGGCCGCCACCGAGGGGGCGTTCACCGACCTCCTGCTCGGGCTGGGCGGGGTGGCGCTCCTGGTCGGCGGCGTCGGGGTCGCCAACACGATGATCATCTCGGTGCTGGAGAGGCGCCACGAGATCGGACTGCGCCGCTCCCTGGGCGCCACCAGGGGCCAGATCCGCCTCCAGTTCGTGACGGAGTCCCTCCTGCTCTCCGGACTGGGCGGACTGGCCGGCGTGGCCCTGGGCGCGGCCGCCACCTACGCCTTCGCCGCCTCGGGCGGCCTGCCCTGGGTGGTCCCCCCGTGGGCCGTCACCGGGGGCTTCGCCGCCACCCTGCTCATCGGCACGGTCGCCGGCCTCTACCCGGCCGTCCGGGCCGCCCGCCTCTCCCCGACCCTCGCCCTCCACGCCGGCTAGCGGGCCGCACGGGTGGGGCACCCCTCCGGGTGCCCCACCCTCCGGTCCGGTCGGCCTGCCGGCCAAGGCACGGGTGGCTCGGCTCCAGCAGTCCCGCACCACTCTGTCGAACGTCAGTGTCAGGGTGGGCCCGTACTGTTCACGGCATGGCAATCGTGATGTTCGTCGACGAGACGACGGCTGGGGACCGGAGCGACGGGTGGGAACTGGAGGTTCTCGAGGAGAGGCTCACCGTGCGTGAGCTGATCCGGCGCAGAGTATTCCAGGAGGTCGCCGAGTACAACGCGAAGGCACCGCAGGTGTTCCAGGGGCTGGTGCGGCCGCACGATGCCGAGCGGGTGCTGAACGGGTACGCCCTGCGCACGCCGCGCCGGATCGATCCGGAGGCGCAGAGCGAGCTGGCGCTCCGGGCGTTCGCGGGCAACGGCTTCCTGGTGCTGGTGGGGGAACGCCAGGTCACCGACGCGGAGGAGGAGGTCGAGCTCGGCCTCGGCACCGAGGTCACGTTCCTGAAGCTCGTTCCGCTGGTGGGGGGATGACGGTGATGGACTTCCAGGAGATCACGGAGCTGGTCCGGCAGTACGCAGGAGAGGCGGATGACCTCGCCGTCGAGCTGCTGAAGCTGGGAACAGGGAGGCACAGCGGCTACTGGGAGGGACGGTGGGATGGCGCCTTCGCCGAGTTGCGCGCGCTGCCGTCCGAGGCCCGGACCGCGCTCGCCGACGCGCTGGTCGGGCAGTACCACTCGGCCGAGGCCGGCCCGGTCGCCCGCGGGAACGTTCTCATCCTGCTGGCTGTCGTCGCGCACGGTCTGCCCGGCGACCGGCTCACGGCGGAGCGCACGGAGAAGCTCGACGAGCTCGGCCACGAGAACTCCGTGGTGCACAGCGGCCGTCACCTGCTCCTCGCCGAGGCCGAGCTCGGGGCCGGCCGCCCCCTCACTCCCGAGGTCGTGGCCGTCTTCCGGCGCTCGGCCCTGGACACCTACGGCAGGAAGCCGCTCGTCGAGTTCGCCGGCACGCTCACCGAGCCCGTCCTCAACGTCGGTGAGGAATGGGCCGAGCAGGCCCTGCGGGACACCCTGGACGACCCCGACTGGCAGGCACTCCTGCGGCACGCGACGACCGCCACAGCCGCCAAGCCCTCCCGCCCGTGGGAGCAGCGGGCCGAACGCCTGATCCTCCCCCTCGGTGCCGACCGCGTCCGGACCACCCTGCTGCCCTGGCTCGCCCTCGTCGGCCGCCGCACCTTCGCGCTGAACCATGAACTCCTCGGGTCCGACGGACACAGCGCCTACGACCCGTACAACGCCAACGCCCTGCGCGGACTGACCTGGATGCTCGCCCTGCTGCCGGCCCATCCGGACACCGCCCGCGCCCTCGGCGCGCTGGTCGAGACCTCCCTCAGGAAGATCCCCGGGCTCGGCCCGCGCAACCCGAAGGTCGCCAACGCCGCCACGACCGCGCTCTCCCGCATCGACGGCGAAGCGGCCCTCGCCGAACTCGCCCGCCTGGCCACCCGCGTGACGTACAAGGGCACGCTCAAGCTGCTCGACACCGCGCTCCGGACCCGGGCCGAGGCGCTGGGCCTGTCCCGCGAGGAGGTCGAGGAGATCGCCGTCCCCGCCTACGGGCTGACCGGGGTCGGCCGGGCCGAGCTACGTCTGGGCGAGGCCACGGCAGTCCTGGAGGTCCGGGGCACCAGGGTGTTCCTCGGCTGGCGCAACGCCGCGGGCAAGGAGGTCAAGAGCGTGCCCGCCGCCGTCAAGCGCGACCACGCCGAGCAGCTCAAGGAGCTGAAGACGGCGGTCAAGGACATCGACAAGATGCTCTCCGCCCAGAGCGAGCGTCTGGACCGGCAGTTCCTCGGCCGCCGCACCTGGCCGTACACCGCCTGGCGCGAGCGGTACCTCGACCACCCCCTGGTCGGCACCTTGGCCCGACGGCTGCTGTGGACGGTCGACGGCACGACCGTCGGATTCGCGGACGGCGAGCTGCGCACCCTCGCCGACGACCCGGTGCGCGAAGGGGCCGAGGTCCGGCTCTGGCACCCGGTGGGCCACGAGCCCGCCCAGGTCGTGGCCTGGCGTGACTGGCTGGAGCGGCACGAGATCACCCAGCCGTTCAAGCAGGCCCACCGCGAGGTGTACCTGCTGACCGACGCCGAGCGCGCGACGGGGACGTACTCCAACCGTTTCGCCGCGCACGTCCTGCGCCAGCACCAGTTCCACTCCCTGACGTCGGCCCGGGGGTGGCGCAACAAGCTGCGCCTGATGGTCGACGACTCGGCCCCGCCCGCCACCCGTGCGCTGCCGCAGTGGGGGTTGCGCGCCGAGTACTGGATCCACGGGGAGGGCGACGAGTACGGGGACGACACCACCGAGTCGGGCAGTTACCTGCGTCTGGCCACCGACCAGGTCCGCTTCTACCCGATCGACGCGCCGGAGAACGCGGCGGACTGCTACGGCAGTGAGTACCGCATGTGGTCGGCGGCCGGCGCCGGGCCGGTGGAGCCCGTCCAGCTCGCCGAGGTCCCGCCGCTCGTGCTGTCCGAAGTCCTGCGCGACGTGGACCTGTTCGTGGGCGTGGCCAGCATCGGCAACGACCCGGCCTGGCAGGACGGCGGACCGGAGGGCCGCTTCAGGGACTACTGGAGGTCGTACGGCTTCGGTGAGCTCGGCCAGGGTGCCGAGACTCGCCGCATGCTGCTGGAGCGGCTCGTGCCCCGGCTGGCGATAGCCGACCGCTGCACCCTCGAGGGCCGCTTTCTCCACGTGAAGGGCGAGCGCCACACGTACAAGATCCACCTCGGCTCGGGGAACATCCTGATGACGCCGAACGACCAGTACCTGTGCATCGTCCCGAAGTCCGCCGCGGCCGCCCCGCAGACCGGCTACCTCCCCTTCGAGGGCGACCGCCTGCTGGCCGTGATCCTCAGCAAGGCGATGATGCTGGCCGAGGACACGAAGATCACGGACCCGACGATCCTGAGCCAGCTCTAGCACTGCGAGTTCGTTCGCCGGATTGCTTGATCACGCGGCGAGGAAGGGCCTGCCGCCCCGGCGCAGGCCCTTCTCGCCGCGGATGCGGGCTCGCCCCTTGCGTTTGGGCGGCCGGGACGTCGTGGTGGCGGGCGTTGGCGTCGCGCCACCGTAGACAGGCGGGCAGCACACGGCTCCGGACCGTGTGGTTCGGGTGACTGGAGTTCACCAGGGCGAACTGACGCAGTGCGCCCTCACCGGATGATCGGCGGCGTGCGGCGCCACCACGTGTGCCGGGGTCCAACGGGGTCTACTCAGGGCGCTGATCGCGCGCCACGCATACGGCTGCCGCCTGCACCGCCTCTTACTCCCGCTGGTTCGGTCCACTGGACCTCGGGTGCCCCGGCGACACCTGTTGAAGCGACCGCGTGAGTGTTTCACGATCGAGCCGCCCGTACCAGGCCCACATCTGACCATGCAGAAGGCCCAGCCGCCCTGGCCCCGATCTGGCCGCGGCGGGAATGGTTGCGGTGTCCTCGGTCGGGCTGCTGTCCGCTCCGGCCCAGGCGGAGTCCATGCAGTGCACCGAACTGGTGTGTCTGTTCGTCACCGGCGGCCCTGACGAGTACGCAACGCATGCCTACAAGCGCAGTTCGGCCGCCGGCGCCTCCACCTTCGAGGGCTTCTTCGCTTTCAGCGGCCCGGGGCTCCACGCCGACACCGAGACCAAGCGGTGGTACGACTTCGAGAACACGAGTACCTTCGGCGGCCGTGGCGCTGGCCTCGTGTGCGTCCAGATGATGTACAAGCATCCGGACGGGAGCTTCGGCTACGGCTCCCAGCGGTGCGACCGGGTCTACTGAGCCTCGGGGCCCAGGTGCTCGCCCGGCGTCCCGCAGGGAGGCGCCGGGCGCGCGCATTCCGGAACCGTTGGCGTCGAAACTCGACCCGGTCATCGATGAGGCGCAGAGACCGGAGGAGGCTCCGGTGCTCCGGCTGACATAGGACCTCCATACGGCGGTGGGGCGCGGTGAAGGTGACAGCCTGCCCGTCGCCCCGGGTGCCGGGGGCGCCGAAGGTGAACTCACCGCCCTGCTTGGGCGGATGGCCCCCGGCAGGGTTGGTCAGGGCGAACTCGCACAGGCTGTTGGATGGCGGTGGCGGCAGCCGGGTCGGCGCCGGGCTCCGCTCACACCGCGTCCAGGACCTGCGCGAACGCGTCGCGGGCCGGGGAGTTGGACGCCGCCCTCGGTCCAGGGGCGGGGGCGAGCGCGGGGCCGGGAAAAATTTCTTCGAACCCGGCTGCAACCCCCCGGCGGGATGGACGTCTATCAGGGTGAGAGGCGGGGAGAGCGAGCCGGCGGAGCCGGGGGGCTCGGGCCGACTCCTCGGGGCGCGACAGTAGGCGCCCGCTCATCCGATCACCACCATCACCATGTCCTTGGGGGGACTGTCACATGAACGCGTCCGTTATCGCCCGTATTACGAAGATCATCCCGCTGGCCGTTGTCGCCGCCGTCGGCGTCACCGCCTGCGGCCCGACCGAGGGCGGGGCCTCCGTCGCCGCCTCCGCTCCCGCCTCCGCCCCGGCCACCACCTCCTCGGCCACCCCCGGTGCGGGCGCCGTCCCGGCCGCCGCCACCCCGGCCGGGCAGGCCCCCGCCGCTGGGGCCGCAACGGCCAAGACCGACGTCAAGGCCGCCGCGAAGGCCGCGGCCAAGCCCGCCGCGCCGAAGGCCCCCGCCCCGTCCGGCGGAAGCGGTATCGGCATCACCTTCGGCGGCCTGAACGAGGGCGGGAAGATCGGGCTGAACGACCTGGTCCCCTTCACCGTCACCTGGAAGAACAACGACGCCACCGGCACCCGCAGCGTGGCCCCGGTGGTGGCCACCCAGCAGTACGAGGGCGCGCCCTGCACCATGGTGCTCGCGATGGCGGACGGCACCCTGGAGCGCAAGGACGCCTCCGGCTGGAAGACGCTGGACCACCTCAGCCAGGGCGGCGGGATGGACTACGCGGGTACCGCCGACGACGCGGCCTTCACCCTGGCCGCCGGCGAGAGCCGGACCATCGAGTTCCGGATGCGGTTGTCCCTGGCTAACCGCCCGGGGCAGATCACGATCGAGGCGGACGCCCCCGTGCCGCACTCCAAGAACTACCTGGACATGGCGAAGGCCGAGCTGAACGCCACGGTCGTCGACAGCCACAGCCCGGAGATGCTCTCGGTGATGCCGCCGGCCAAGGGCGTGATCACCACGGACCCGATCCCGTTCAGCTTCCGCGTCTCCTCGCCGGACGGCACCGCGGGCCTGCGCCCCCGGGTGACCGTCTGGAGCTCCGAGGGGCCGACCCCGAACGACGTCACGGTGGAGGCCCGGGTCGGCGACGTGTGGAAGCCGGTCGAGCTGAAGGACGAGTGCGGCCTGGTCACGGTCGACCCGAACGTGCCGGGCGTCCGCGACGGCAACACGGTCGAGTACACCTTCCGGGCCACGTTCAAGGAGGCCCCGAAGTACGGCGCCGACGTGGACATCCGGGTGAGCGCGGAGTCGAACGGCCACCAGTCCGTCCAGCGGTCCGTCTTCCTGCGCGACGCGCGCTGACACCGCACACCCGCGCACCCGCACCGCACCACCGCCCCGGCCTCCCACCACTCGGGAGGCCGGGGCGGTGGCGTTGGGGAAGAGGCGCCGGGACGCCGATGCCCCGGTGAGCCGGAGGGCTACCGGTACCAGTCGTCTCCGCCGTCGGCGAGTGAGCGTCCGAGGTAGTCCCGGAGACCGCCGGCCACCCAGCGGCGACTGTCGGTCTCGTGCTCCCAGACGAAGACGTCCGGCCTCCGCGGCGTCCGCACGAAGGCGAACTGGTCGCCGCCACCGTTGTCCCCGAAGAACAGGAGTGCGTCGAACGGCATGTACAGCCGGGCGAAGGAACCGTCCGTACGGAAGTGGAGGTTCTGCTCGGCGATCTGCTCGACGGTCCAGACGGTGTCCACGCTGGTCCGCCCGACGATTCCGTTGCTCTCCAGCAGCAACTGCCTGAGCTCGGACGGTAGTTCCTCCCCCAGCTTGCGCTCGGCCGCCGCCAGGACCGACTCGTCGGCGGGCTCCGCGAAACCGGCGTCGGGGAACGCCTCGCGGGCTGCTTGTCTCCACATGGTCCGGAAGCGTAGCCGTCCCGGCCGACACGCCCGCTCAGCCGGGACCGGGTTCGTCGTGGATCGTCAGTGATCCGGCGAGGTCGAGGTCGGCGACGGTGCCGTGCGCGCCGGCGCGGACGAGCAGCACGGCGCCGAGCGCGGTGCTCCAGAACGTCCTGGCCTCCACGGCGAGCGGCCGGCGGGCCGCCCAGCCGCGGCTGTCGACGAGCTGGCCGACGAAGCGTTCGGACTGCCGGAACAGCAGCTGGAGGTGCCGGTCGACCACGGGGGCGAGTTCGGGCTTGGAGATCCCGGCGGCGAGTGCCCGCGTGACGGACGGGAGCGAGGGCATGGCCAGGACGGCGCGGGCGATGTTGCGCCGGAACGTCGCCGCGTCGGGGGCCTGGCGGCCGATGCGCTCGATCCGTCGGGCGTCGTGCAGCAGGCCGAGGAAGGCGGCGTGCACGAGCAGTGAGTCCTTGGAACCAAAGTGGTAGGTGACCTGGTTGGGGAAGACGCCTGCCGCGCCCGCGATCTCCGCGACGCTCAGCTCGGCGCCGGGCCGCTCCTTGCAGAGCTCCGCGGTCGCCTCGATCAGCCGGATCCTCGTCGCGCGACCGCGGTCCCGCGAGCGGCCCGGGGCCGGTCGGGCTCCGGTTCGCTTCTTCTCCACGCGCCCCGTCTCCTCCACGCGCTCCTTCTCCACTCGCTCGTTCTCCATCCCGGAATTGTATGTGATACAACTTGCCCCGCGTTCACTTGTATCGCATACAAGAAAGGCTGAGGAGCATGCACCGGACCGAAGTCGTCGTGACCGGACTCGGCGCGATCACCCCGCTCGGGGCCGACGTGGCGTCCACCTGGGAGGCCCTGCTCGCCGGAGAGTCGGGCATCCGCGGGGGCGTCCTGCGCGCCCACGAGGGACTCGGCCTCCCCGACACCGTCGCGGGGACGATGGCGGTCGACCCCGCCACGTTGCTGCCGCCGGTACAGGCGAGGCGGCTCGACCGCTCGCAGCAGGCAGCCCTCGCCGCGGCGGCCCAGGCCTGGGCCGCCGCCGGAGCCCCGGAGGTGGACCCGGACCGGCTCGCCTCCGCGATCGGCACGGGCATCGGCGGCGTGGGCACGCTGCTGAGGGAGGACGACGTCCTGGAGACGGCCGGAGCCCGGCGCGTCTCACCCCGCACGGTGCCGATGCTCATGCCCAATGCGGCGGCGGCACTGATCAGCATCGAGTACGGCGCGCGGGCCGGGGTCTTCACGCCCGTCTCGGCGTGCTCCTCCGGGGCCGAGGCGATCGCCCTGGCGGCCCGTCTCATCCGGGCCGGCGAGGCGGACGTGGTCATCGCGGGCGGGACCGAGGCCGCGACCACCCCGATCACCGTCGCCGGGTTCGCCCGGGCCCAGGCACTGTCGGGGCACACCGCCGATCCCGCCTCGGCGTCCCGGCCGTTCGCGGCGGACCGCAGCGGATTCGTCCTCAGCGAAGGCGCCGCCGTCCTGGTGCTCGAAAGCGCCGAGCACGCCGCCGCCCGGGGCGCGCGCGTCCACGCGGTGCTCGCGGGTGCCGGCATCGCCGCCGACGCCCACCACATCACGGCGCCCGCCCCCGACGGCGCCGGTCAGGTCTCCGCCATGCGCAAGGCCCTCGCCCAGGCCGGTCTGGCCCCCGGGCAGATCGGTCACATCAACGCCCACGCCACCGGAACGCCGGTCGGCGACGCCGCCGAGGCGCGCGCGATCAGGGAGGTCTTCGGCCGCGCCACCGTCACGGCCCCCAAGGCCGCGCTCGGCCACCTCTTCGGCGCCGCCGGCGCGATCGAGGCGCTCATCGCCGTCCTCAGCGTGGAGCACGGCGTCATCCCGCCGACCCGCAACCTCACCGCGGCCGGCATCGGCCCCGACATCGGCCTCGACGTCGTCGCGGAGCGACGGGACGTCCCCCAGGAGGCCGTGCTCAGCAACTCCTTCGGCTTCGGCGGGCAGAACGTCTCCCTCGTCGTCACCGGCGCACGGCACCGCGCGTCCCGTACGGCCCCGGCCGCACCATGACGGACACGGACGATCGCTCCGGCTGCCACGGGACAACGGGGTACTACGGGGTGCTCCGGCAGGACGCCTGCCGCCCGAGCCAGCCGGTCGCGGCGGCGAGTGACGGATCCCCCTCCTTACGGGTGTCCACGGGCTCGTCCGGCTCGATCGGCCCCGCGTGGATCCGGCCCGTGCGGTCCGCCTCGGCGGCGCCCGTGAGCAGGACGACCGCACCGTCCGACAACCGGTGCGCGGCGTTGCCGGTGGGCACCCCGTAGGTGCGCGCGCCGAAGCTGCGGGTGTCCGGGCGGCCGATGAACGCGATGGCGACGGCCTCGCCCGCGCTGCCCGTCCCCGGGCCGGTGAGCACGGCGACGGGCGCGCTCGGCCACGCGTCCGCGCCGTCCCCGGGGGGCTCCGCCTGCGGGGACCCGTCCAGGAACGGCACGCCCCCGCGCACCGACCAGACGCTGCGGGTGCCGTCCGCCGTGACGAAGGCCCCCACTGGACCGTCCCCGAGCAGCGGAGCCGCCACGGCCAGCGGCGCCCACATCCCGCCGCCGCTCTCCCGGCGGAGGTCCACCACCCAGCCGCAGGCGCTCGCCCCGGCGACGGCGGAGCGGCCGCGGGCGACGTACTCGGCGTAGGTGCGCTCCGAGCCGTTCACCGCCGGAAGGTTCAACCTGGCGATGCCGCCGGGAAGTTGTTCGACCGTCGGGGCGTCGACCGTCACGGGGTCGGCGTCCATGGCCGCCGCCTCACCGGGCGGGTAGAACCGGCTGTGGCCGTCCCCGAGCGCCGCCACCGCGCCGCCGACCGCCCGATGGGTGTCGGCCGCCGTCCGCGCTCCGGCCGCCCGCGCGAACGCCTCGCCCCGCAGCTTCGGCCAGTCCACCGTCCCGGTGTTCAACGACTCCCGCTGCAACAGGTCCAACGCCTCCGACAGGTAGCCGTGCGCCTGCGCCGACATCCCCCCGGACTCCCCGGATCCCCCGGAACCTCCCGAACCTCCCGAAGCGCACCCCGCGACCAGCGCCACCGCGCCCGCCACCACCACGGCGATTCGCGCCGCTCTCATCCGCACCCCTCCCCCGGTTCGTACAGCTCCCATTCCTACCCCACGAACCGGCGAGCGGCGACGGCCGGGAGCCGCCCACGACAGCCGCTGCCTGGGACCCGCTGCCGCCCCTGCCGATCCCCGATGCCGTCCCGCAGGCCCGCCGGGTCCCGCCCGGCCGAAAACCATCGTGTGCGCAGGACCCCCCTAGATATCTCGGATGGACAGGGCGTCAGGCCGCACGCGAGGCTTCCGGGAGGTCGGACCGGAACCATTCCCCCTACCGGAGGGATCCCCTCATGACAGCATCACCCAGGCGTCGACGGACCGTCTTCACCTCGGGGTTGGCCGCCCTCTTCGCCGTCGCCGGGTTGGGCCTCACCGCCGCCCCCGCGCAGGCCGACGCACCGCCACGCGCCACCTGCAACCCCGAGATCGAGCCGGTCTGGGACGACATCGTGACGGCCACCGTCACCCCGGTGGTCACCGAGTTCACGTCCTTCAACGTCGTCCCCGGGACGACGGGGCAGCAGCAGCAACGGCTCTCCCAGGTGACGATGATCACCACCAAGATCAACAACAGTGCCGATTTCAACCTCAGCTACAGCTCCGCCCTGGCGCAGGTCAGCTTCAAGACCGGATTCCAGGTCGAGACCAGCCGGGCCAACACCCGGACCACGGACACCTCCCGGACGGTGAACATCAACGCGCCGGGCAACTACGGGATCTTCCGCGGGTTCCTGCGCGTCGACGGCGAGTGGACCCGCTACCTGTGCGCCCGCTCGGGCCAGGGCACCGGGTACTGGATCAAAGCCAACCCGAACGGCACCGGCTACTACACGACGTACGGGGCGGCGAGCGAGGGCGTGGTGCTCTGCTCGTACCCCGAGCCGGCGGGGACCGTCCGCGAGGCGGCCCGCCTCGAACTCTGCAAGCACTGACCCGTGACCGCGTCCCACCCAGGAGGGAAGAACATGGCGAAGTCCGGCAAGCGCTCCACCCACCGACTCGGAGCCGTGCTCGGCAGCGTCGCCTTCGTCGGCTCACTGCTGACCGTAGCGGCGCCGGCCGCGCACGCGGCGAATCCGCTGGACGGCTTCACCTGCGAGAGCGGCGGGTACCGCATCTTCACCCCGTACACCTATGCGAGCGACCGGATGGTGCTCGGCTGGTCCCAGGCGTCGTGGGACAACGGCTCGATCATCCAGGAGCCGTGGCAGGACGCCGCCGACCGGCAGTGGACACTGTGCGAAGAGAACAATCCGACCCGGACCGACGGCAAGTACTACAAGCTGATGGACCATGCGCGCCACTGGTGCCTCGGCATCGACCGGGCCATGACCGACGACGGCAACTGGCTGATCGACGAGCCCTGCAACTACTCGCAGAGCGAGATCTTCTTCATCCAGCCGGTGCCGGGCACCAACCTGAAGGCGATCATGGCCAAGCACAGCAACCGCTGGCTCTCGGTGGACGGCTCCAACTCCGGATCCCACGTCACCCAGGGCTCCTTCAAGGCCGACCTGTTCGAGCTCCACAAGGTCTGGTAGGCACCCGCCCGAGCGCCCGTGGGGGCCTTCCGGCAACGGAACCCAGCCGGAAGGCCCCCACGGGCTGCACCGGAATCACCGTCGGCCGATTCGGCGAGCTCAACATCTTTGCCTGCCCGAACGATCCCGGACATCCGCACCGCTGGAGCATCCAGTAGCCCACGGGAGGCGGCCCGTCGGCCCGGACCTCGAGCGGCGCCGCGCTGTCTGCTCTGTCAGTCCGGATACAGCGCCGCCAGGCGTGGCAGCCGTCGGCTCAGCTGGTCACCGTCGCCGAAGTCGAAGTTCCAGGCCGGGTCCAGCGGCGGGTACGGAACGGTGAGGGCCTCGTCGGGGAGGTTCTCACCGGTGGCTTCCCGGTAGGCGCTCCAGGCGATGCTCAGGGCTTCTTCACATTCGATGTCGATCCCGTCGGCGGCGTACGCCTGTACGGCCGGGAGCGCGGCGAGCCGGTCCGGGTCGGTGATGACGCTGTCGAAGGTCGTGCGGCCCTGTGTGATCAGCCAACCCCGGAAGTAGTCGAAACCGTCGTCGGAGCAACCGCCGTTGATCAGGTAGGCGGCGCCCCACAGCGGAGCCCGGTACGAGTCGGCCATCAGGTTCCGCAGGACCTGCTCGGCGGCGACGATCTCCCCGGCGGGGCGGAGCGCGAGTAGCGCGCCGGCCCGGATCGCGACCGCGTGGCCGTTGTCCGGGGCCGGCGCCTGCGAGCGGGCTTCCTCGATCAGGTTCCAGAACTGCTGGGTGTCCATGGTGGTTGAGCATCGCACCGGACACTGACAACACGGCTAGGAGACGGACCGTGCCCGCCGCGACGGACCGCCCGACCAGGAGCGGGCGCCTCTCCAAGGGCTGGAAGCCGTCCGGCCGGGCGTCCGGCTCCCGACGTCACGGGAGGCTGGTTCGTGAATCTCCGTCCGGTCCTGAGTCGTTGGCGACTCCACACCAGTGCCGCGTTGGAACGCTCCTTCACAGGCGGGGTGATGATGGCATGGCGCGTGTGGCGAGGTGGACCATGAGGTGCCCGGGCTACGGATCGAGCCGCCGCTCGTACGAGCCCGCTCCGCCGGCGGGCGTCAGCGCAGTGCGAGGACCTGGCCGGGCAGGAGCAGGTCGGGGTCGTCGCCGATGGTGTCCTGGTTGAGTTCGTAGAGGGCGGGCCAGCCGCCGTCCGTGGCGAAGGCCTCGGCGATGCCGCCGAGGGTGTCGCCGGGTTCCACGGTCCAGGTGTCCGGGCAGTCCTCGTCGTCGTCCGTGCAGACCGGAGCGGGGGCATCGGCGTGGGATGGCGGGGTGGCGGAGGCATGGGGCCGGGTGTGCGCCGGCCGGTTGCTGCCGGTGTGAGCGGCCGGGTGGTCGCCGCTGTGTGCGGCACGGGCTCCGCAGGCCGGCCACGGGGTCAGGCCGCGGCGCTCGGCGAGGTGTTCGGCCACGGCGATCTGCTGTTCGCGGGTCGCCCGGTCCGCGCGCGGCGCGTAGGCGAGGCCGCCGTTCGAGCGCCAGGTCCCGCTGTCGAACTGCAGCCCCCCGTAGTAGCCGTTGCCGGTGTCGGCCTGCCAGCGCCCTCCGCTCTCGCACCTGGCGACGGCATCCCAGTCCACTCCCGTTCGGACCCCCGCGCTCGCCGCGGCGGCGGACGCTGTTGCCGTACCGCCGGCGATGGCGACGGCGAGCAGGGACAGCAGAACGACGACCAGGCGACGGGCCACGGACAGCGGTGACATGAACGCTCCGTACTCCGGGAACAGGGACCGGGCACCGAAGTGCCCCTCCCACCCATGCACCTGACGCCCTCGACGAGCAGGAGCGCAGCGCCGATCTCGCTCTACCGGCGGCTCGACACCACTCGAACGCGCGACCGGGCTACCGGGCTACCGGGCTACCGGGCTACCGGGCTACCGGGCCGAGCGATCGCCCGAGGGGGGCCCGGAACGCCTCCTCGGGCCGTCCGGGTGGGCCACTCGTGATCCACGGCGGGGCTCCGACCCGCGGCCGCGCCCTTGGGGCCAAGGACGGGGGCAGCGGTCGGGAGCCGGGCGCCGCCCGGGGCTCGGCTCTGCGGTCGGGCCCCGGGAGCGGTGGATAGCACTTTTGCTGGCTATCCGTCAAAACCCTGACGCATTGGGCTTGTTCGGGCTCGTCGTTTACGCTGGGCGGCGGTTCGATCACGCAACTGGTGTGTCTGAGGGGGCTGAGACGATGGCAGGGTTCCGAGTGAATCCGCAGGACCTGCGCGACGCGTCGAAGAGCGGCTACGCGGTGGCGAAGGGCATCCAGCAGGACTGGGCGGAGGCGTTCGGCCACGCGCCGCCGGCCCTGGGCCTGCCGAACTGGTCTTTCGAAGGAGCGGCCCAGGCCGCCCTCCACGACCTGGGCGAGCACATCGACCGCATCACCACCAGAACCCTGGCGGAGGCGGCCGGCAACCTGTCCATCATCGCCAGGAGTTACGAGAACACGGACAACGGCGCCGCCTTGACGGTCGATGGCGCCGGGGCGCAGACCGGGACAGGGGGGCAGGACTGATGCCGCACTACTGGGGAATGATCAAGGAAGCCGATGTCGGCACGCTCAGGACGGCCGTCCAGGTCCTGACGACCTTCGAGGGCAGGTACAAGCAGCAGGTCACCGCCTGGCAGACGATGCAGCGCACCCTCGCCTCCTCGTCCTGGCACGGCCAGGCCTCGGACGCGACCACCACCGCGCTCCAGAACCGCACCAACCAACTGCTGCTCGTCGACCAGTTCATCGAGGACCTGCGCCGGATGCTGACCGACGGCATCGACAGCGTCCTCCTCCTGCAGGCACGCCAGCAGACGCTCATCACACGGGCGACCGGCAACTGCCTGGAGATCGTCGCCGCCGACGTGAACGCCACACCGGTGGTGCGCGTCCTGCCGCCCGACCAGCACTCCCGCAACGACCCCGAGTGGCGCAAGGAGGTGGAGGCCGCCCGGGACCGCCTCGTGACGGACATCGACGCCCTGTGCACCTCCGCCCGGGGCGACGACGACCGCCTCGCCCGTGCCCTGGCCGCCTTCGACTACATCGCCAAGCAGGACGGGGACTACTACCCGGAGAAGGTCGCCGAGATCGCCAAGGCCGTCGCCGAACTCGACCGGATGCCGGGCGGCGGCGTAGGGAGCGGCGGCGGCAACCCCGAATCCAACCGGGCGTGGTGGGACTCCCTGCCCGAGGCCACCCGGCAGCAGCTCATCCAGGACCGCCCCGGCTGGATCGGGTCCCTGGACGGCGTGCCCGCCGAGGTCCGTGACCAGGCCAACCGGGCCTGGCTGCCCCAGCTCCGCGAGGAGATGGCGCGAGAACTCACCGGCCCCCCTTCGCAGAACATCACCCAGGCGAACCTGAACGGCCTCGACGCCCTCCAGAAGCAGATCGACACCCCCGGTGTTCCGCCCCAGCTCCTGCTCAGCGTGGACGACCCCCGCTCGGTGTCCCACGTCCCGGGCGCCGTCCTCGCCTACGGCAACCCCGACACCGCCACCCACATCGCCGCCTACGTCCCGCCCAACCCGGCGGTGGGGACCCTTCCCGCGGACGCCGCCGCCGCACGCAACCTGGCCGTCGCAGCCGGGAAGGCGGACCCGACGAAACCGACCGCGAGCATCGTCTTCACGAACCTCGGCCCGGCCGGCGACCCGTACCAGACCCCCACCGCCTCACTCAGCCCGCTGCGCGACGGCGGCCAGACCATCCACGGCACGTACAACGGACTGCGGGCCTCCCACCGCGACGGCAACGCCACCCTGAGCGAGGTCGCCGCCCCCGCCGACGGCTCCGGGTTCGCCGTCGCCAGCACTCCCCTCGCCGACACGGGCAAGCCCGGGTGGAGCTTCACCCCCGACTCCATCGTCGTCAGGACACCGGGCGGCCCCGACGACCCGTCCTCCCGCCACACCGCCGCCAACGCCATCGTCGGCCGCCGCTAACGGCCCCCGGAACACCGGCCCGGGTGTCACACGGTCCGCCTATCCTCGCGGTATGAGCTTCAGGGGGTACTGGGTCGTGATGCCGGTGCCCGTCGACGTGGTCGCCGACGTGGCCCCGGTGTTCACGCCCCTGATCGACGCCCAGGCGGCGGCAGGCCGCAAGGGGCTGGAGCGGTGGCGCCACGAAAGCCCGGGACGACCGGACGTGACGGAGCTCCACGACCTGGCCGCCCCCTACCTCCTCGACGACCACCTCGACGTGCTCTTCGGGATCTGGGGCACCCACGAGGCGGCCGGACCGTTCCTGAAGTCCTCCTGCCGCAAGGGCTACCCCGCCGTCGGCCTCGCCCACGCGCTCCGAGCCGAGCGGTTCCTCGCCCTGCCCGGCTGGTTCGGCCACTTCGTCCTCACCCCGCAGGAGGTCCGCGCCACGCTCCCCGCCGTCCAGGCCGCACTCGACCTGACACCCGACCAGCGCAGCACCGTGGAGCAGCGCCTGTACGACATCCTGGACGAAGTCTCGGAAGAGGACGCCGCCGCCCTGCTCGACGACCTCGTACCGGTCTGGCAAAGAGCCGCCGCCACCGGCCAGGGCCTCATCGGCGCCCAGGCCGTCCCCTGCTGAACACACCTGCCACCACCGGCTGTTGACAGGATCGGGCCGCATGAGCCACATGCGGTGCGGAGAAGGCCGCAGGAAAGCCTCCGCACTGGCGGGGCTGATGGGGCGTCGTGGTCGGTGCGGTGTGCGGACCGGCGGGCCACAGGTCCGCGCTGGCGCGCACCGCGGCGGGAGGGCCCGGCAGCGGTGCTGAGCCGCAGTCCGCCGACGGGCGCCTGTACCGGCAGCGGCATTCGGGGTCACCCGAGATCAGAGGTCGCCGCCGTAGATCGCGGCGTCGCCGGACCCCTCGTACGGGCCGTAGTCGCTGCCGGTGCGGGCGACGGTCTCCCGGGCCCCGCGCCCGCCGAGGAGCGCGGCCCGCGCGGCGAAGTCCGGCAGCAGCAGGCGCAGCGCCCGGCGTCCGTACAGCGCGGTCAGCAGTCCTGCCCCGTCAGGCTCCGATGGTGTGCCACCTGATGCCGCCGCCCCGTTCAGGGGGTGCCGGCGGCGCAGCTCGCGCAGCAGCCTGTGTCCGGCGAGGGTGCGGGCCGGAGCGCAGAGCAGCATCAGCGGGAGTACGGTCATGGGCAGTCCTGTCCACCAGGCGCCCCGGGCGGTGGCGAACGCGCCCGTGGCGCACGTGGCCGCAGCCAGCACGCTGGATGCGGCCAGCCGGGCCGGACCGCAGCACAGGCCGCGGCGGACCAGGTCGGTGCGGGTCTCCTCGCGGGCCCGCCGCACGGGTGGGGTGGTCACGGCGTCGGCCCAGGACAGGTCCCGGCCGAACGCCGTCCGCGCTGCCCGGTGCAGTGGAGTCGCGTCCTGCCCTGAGTGGGCGTGCACCACCCGCCGCAGGCGGCCGCGTCGGTCGGTGTCGAGCACCCCCGCGAGGTGCAGTTCGACGACGACCACCACCAGTGCGGCCTTCGATCCCCCACGGACCCCCGCGATCGCCGCGGCTGTCAGGCCGTCAGTCCTCCCCCGGGCCGGGTGCCATCGCAGCAGCCCCGCCCCGAGGAGCGCGGCCACCGCGCACACCACACCGACCGATCCCATCAAACCCCCTGAAGCACGGACCACCCGACGGCCCTCCCCCGGCCACCGTTCCCGCAGGATGACAGAGCGGGAAGGCGACGCCAAGCGGCCGACCAGCCCGACCGCCATGCCACCGGAGCGCGATGAGAGCGCGGACGGCGATCCCGTCGAGCGTGCCGACGGCCTTCGTCTGTCCATGGGCGAGGCGGACGCGTGGAAGTCCCAGGGGTCGACGTCCTCGGTTCGGGCCTCCCCGCGCAGGCGGAGCGAGCGATCGTACGGCGGGTGCACGCTGGAGATCGGCTACTTCCTCGGCCAGCGGCACCGATCCGCGGACGCCGGGTCAAGGGCGCCGGATCGAGGGCGCCGTCCTTCGGGAGGGCGCCCTCACGCCACCGCGCAGGTCCCCGCCGGACCGTGCCCCCGGCCTCGGCCGGTCCGCTCCGCCGCCCTGACGTCCCCGCACGACGGTGTCGTCGCCTACAGTGAGAGCTTCTTGCGGGCGGGGCCTGGTGGCGGCACGAGCGGGGAGGGGGCCGGAATGGAGCGACGCGTACGTCGGACCGCGGCGGCCGCGCTGTCCTGGGCGTTCCTCACGGCCTGGGCCGTCTGCCAGGTCCTCCTCGGCACGACGACGGCCACGGCGACGGGCGCGGCGCAGCCGGCCCCCGGCACGCCGCCCGCCGTCGCCGCCCCGGTGGCCCCCGCCGTCGTACGGCTCGGCCCGGCGGGCGCGGAGGTCCGGCGCGCTGCGGACCGCCCCCGCCACGACGTCGCCCAGCGGCAGACGGCCGCCGCCGAGGCCGGTGTCCGGCTGCCCGCGCTGCCGCCGGTCGCGCTCCCGTCCGGCCGGACGGACGCCCCCCGGCCCCGGCCCGGGATGTACGCCCCGGGGCCGCGCCAGGAGCGGGCGCCGCCGTCCGATCGCTACGACCCCCGCCACACCCGCGGTCCCCCTTCCACCCGGTCCAGCTGACGTTCCACCGCGCCCGCCGACCCGGGTGCCGCGGCCTGCCCGCGGCCCGGACGGAAGGGCTCCGGCCACCGTGCCCGGAGCGTTCCCGGCGGCGCGCCGTCCCCTCGCGTCCGCCCGTCCCGGGTGCGGCGTCCCCCTGCGGACGCCCGGCTCCCGCGGACCGCCCGTGGAGTACCCATGCCTATTCACCGTGCCGCGTTCTGGCGCGCGCTCGTCGCGCTCGCCGTCGTCGGCGTCTCGTTCTACGTCGCCCTGACCACCCCGCCCCGCCTCGGGCTCGACCTGCGCGGCGGCACCCGGATCGTCCTGGAGACCCAGGACTCGCCCACTGTCCGCGCCGACGCGGACGCCACCGACCGGGCGCTGGAGGTGCTGCGCCGCCGGGTCGACGGTCTCGGGGTCGCCGAACCCTCGCTCGCCCGCGCCGGGGAGCGGCGCATCGTCGTCGAACTCCCCGGCGTCCAGGACCCCCGCGAGGCCGCCGGGGTCATCGGCCGCACCGCCCAGCTCACCTTCCACGCCGTCACCGCGACCGCCGACGGCCCGGCCGGCCCCCCGGCGGCGGACGGCTCCCGGGTCCTCGCCGACCCCGGCCTCCCCGGCGGCCACCTGCGGCTGGGGCCGCCGGTACTGACCGGCGACGGCGTCAAGGACGCCTCGGCCGTCCTCGACACCCGGACGGGCCTCGGCTGGAGCATCGACCTCTCCTTCCGCGGCTCGGCCGGCGACGCCTGGGCCCGGCTCACCGGGGAAGCCGCGTGCGCCGCGTCGGCCGACCCCGCCCGCCGGGTCGCCATCGTGCTCGACGACCGCGTCCTGTCCGCCCCCGGTGTCCAGGACAGCGTGCCCTGCGGGCAGGGGATCACCGGTGGTTCGACCCAGATCACCGGCGGCTTCTCGGCCGACGAGGCCCGCGATCTCGCCGCCCTGGTCAAGGGCGGTGCCCTGCCCGTACCGGTGACGGTGATCGAGCAGAGCACCGTCGGCCCCACCCTCGGCGCCGAGGCGATTCGGGCCAGCGCCCTGGCCGCGGCCATCGGCCTGCTCTGCACCGGGGCCTTCGTCATCGCGGTGTACCGCCTGCTCGGTGTGCTGGCCACCGTCGCCCTCGCCCTCTACGGACTGATCTCGTACGCCGCCGTGGTCGCGCTCGGCGCGACGCTCACCCTGCCCGGGCTGGCCGGCTTCGTGCTCGCCATCGGCATGGCGGTGGACGCCAACGTGCTGGTCTTCGAACGGGCCAGGGAGGAGTACACCGCTCCTCGGGCGGCCGGCCCCGGCAGGGAGCGGGACCTTCGGCGCCCGCTGCGCGTCGGGTTCGCGAAGGCATGGAGCGCGGTGGCCGACTCCAACGTGACGACGCTGCTCGCCGCCGGTCTGCTCTTCGTGTTCGCCACCGGCCCGGTCAAGGGCTTCGGGGTGACGCTCTCGATCGGCGTGCTGGCCTCGATGTTCTCGGCCATGCTGATCACCCGGCTGCTCGCCGAGTGGGCGGTGCGCCGGCCCGCCGTCGCCCGGCGGCCCGCCCTGACCGGCATGGCCACCGTCGGCCGGCTCCGGACCCGGCTGACCCGGCGGCCGCCCCGGCTGATGCGCCACCGGCGGCGCTGGCTGGGCGCCTGCGCCGGCCTGCTGCTGCTCGCCGTGGCCGGGATCGGCGGGCGCGGCCTGGACTTCGGCATCGAGTTCACCGGCGGTCGGGTGGCGCAGTACACCGCCGCGCAGCGGGTCGACGCGGACGCCGCCCGCGCGGCGGTGGTCGGCGCCGGGTTCCCCCAGGCCGTGGTCCAGACCACCGGCGACACCGGGGTGTCCGTCCGCACCAAGGAGACCGGCGACGACCAGCAGCAGCGCATCCGGGAGGCGCTCACCGGCGTCACCGGCGAGCTGTCCGTGGAGCGCGACGAGCTGATCGGGCCGAGCCTCGGCAGCGAGCTGCGCGGCTACGCGCTGGCCGCGCTCGGGCTCGCGGTCGCCGCCCAACTGCTCTACCTCACGATCCGCTTCCGGTGGGCCTTCGCGGCCGCAGCGGTGATCGCGATGGCGCAGGACCTGCTGCTCGTCCTCGGCCTCTTCGCCTGGCTGGGCAAGCCGGTGGACAGCGTCTTCCTCGCCGCGCTGCTCACCATCGTCGGGTACTCGGTCAACGACACGGTGGTGGTCCTGGACCGGCTGCGCGAGCTGCGCCGGACCGGGACGAAGGCGAGCTGGGCGGATCTCGCGGACCGCGCCGTGGCGCAGACCCTCCCCCGGACGGTGAACACCGGCATGGGGGCGCTGTTCGTCCTGGTGGCCCTGGCGGCCTTCGGCGGCGACTCGCTCGCCGACTTCTCGGTGGCGCTGCTGGCCGGGGTCCTGCTGGGCACCGCGTCGACGGTGTTCACCGCGATGCCGGTGGTCGTCCTGCTCCAGGAACGGTTCCCGGACCGGCCGCAGGAGGCCGAGGAGGCACCGGCACCTCACGCGGCGGGCGCGGCGCGGGCGCGCGACCACAACGGGGCGGTGGTCTGAGCGGCGCCGGTTCGACGGGGAGGCCGTACGTTCCGCGGTCGGCCGGCCAGCGGGCGAGCAGGTGCTGGTGCTGGACGTCAGCGCCATCGGACGGCGGAGCGCCCGTCCTGACGCGCGATGAGACGCCGACCTGCTGGTCAACGACCGCCGTACAGCGGGACGTTCGGGCGCCGCAGGACGCGGGGGACGGCGGCCCGCCGGATCGTCCGGCGCGCCGCCGAGGAGCACGGGAGGTCTCGTCTCCCGGCCGATCCGGCACCGGGAGACGTGCCGGCCGGACCGCGGGGGAAGCCGCTGTCCGGCCGGGCTCAGCCTTACCCCCGTACGGACGGCAGCGGGTTGGCCGGCTCGTCCAGCCACGCCCGGTGCCCGCCGTCCGTGTCCACGGTCAGCCCGAACCGGTCGAAGCCCGGGCGGCCCTGCTTCTCCCACCAGCGGACGACGTCCTCGACCTCCGACCACATCCGGCGAGGACCCGACTGGCGGACCTCGTACCGTTCCGCGCCGTCCACGAAGTCGACCGTGGCCCAGGACGTGACGCCGGTGTCGAACAGCCACAGGGTGGTCATCCCGTCGCCGTCGCTGCGCCGGTAGTACGCATCGGGCACAGCCAGGCCCACGACGAAGGACGCCAGCCAGTCGTCCACGACATCGAGCGGGCTGAGGGGCGTGTACTCCTGCGCGGCGTCGCCGGGCCAGTCACCGGGCAGGTAGTCGTCGACCGGCGGGCCCTGGTAGCGCTGTTGACGCATGCGCATGAACGCCGAGGACCCCGTGAACGGCCCCTCGGCGGTGCGGCCGGCGGCGGTGAGGCGGGCGACGGCCCCGCCGCCGAGGAGCGGCGCGAAGGGCAGTACCAGCACTCCCTGCGGCCGGATCTGCCCGATCACGGCCGCGGGGACCTCCCGTACCGAGCAGGTGAGGATCCCCCGGTCGTACGGGGCCCGTGGCGGGTACCCGTCGGCGGCGTCGCCCACTACCGCGGTCGGGGCGTCGTCGAGGGCCCGGAGATTCGCCTCGGCCTGGGCGGCGACCTCCCGGTCCAGTTCCACGGTCACCACGGCATCCGCGCCTTGGCGCCGGGCCAGCAGTGCGGCGTTCCAGCCCGGGCCGGTCCCGCCCTCCCAGACCGTGTGGCCCTCGTGGACGTCCAGGTCGCGCAGCATGGAGGCCACCATCGTCGGCATGGAGACCGACGACGTCGGCTCCCGCTGCCCGCCGTCCGCGTCGTCCTCCCACTGCGTCACGATCGCCACGTCGGAGTACGCGAGCTCCAGCCACCTCCCGGGGTTCTCCGTCCGGTCGCAGCGCTCGTAGCCGTCGCTGGTGCTCGCCCAGACGACGTCCGGGAGGAACAGGTGGCGCCCGACGTCGAGGAAGGCCTGACGCCAGCCCGGGGTCAGCGCACCCGAGGCCTCCAACCGGTCGACGAGCCGGCCCTGGAGGTCGGCGATCGCCGTCACTTGTGCTTCGGATCGGGAGTCGGGCCCTGTCCGTCGGGATTCGGCTTGGGGCCGATCTGCGGGCCACCGGGCTTGGCGTGGGAGCCGCCCCTACCGTCGTTCGGGCCGCCCTTGTTCTCGTCACCCACGGGTGATTCCCCCTTCTGTGCGACGCTCCGAGAATTTCAGAGCAGAGCGTAGGTGAACGAACACCCAAAGTAAATGGCGGTCCCACCGCTCCTCCTCGCGGGACAGGCACGGCTGGCCGACCATCCCGGGCGGGCCAACGCTTCGGGTGGTACAGCGCACAGGAGCAGCCGGGGAGCGCGCGCGGCGCCACCCACGCCGACGCCGGGCGCCTTGCCGAGGAGTGGGAGCGATACGACAACCTGGCGAGGGAGCAGTTCGTCGGGAAGTGCTGGAATTCGCATGCAGTGGATTCCTACGGCAACCAAGGCCGCACCGTGGTTCGAACAATCCGGAGGCGTCACTCAGTTCTCCCTTGAAAAGCCCGTCAAGGTACTCTGCGCCGCGGAATACCTTGTCTTCGAGAATGGAAAATCCTGCTGATGGATCGTCACCAACTTCTGACGCGCCTCACCGAGGCAGGTGTGAGCGACCGCTTTTACGGGATCAGCACGCGGGGTCTCTCGACGTCCAACCATCTACACGAGGCGGCCCCCACCCTCACCGAGGGCCGTGACGGTCGATGGACGATCGACGTCTATGAGCGGGGCGAGCACTGGGAGGAAGCGAGTTTCGACTCGGAGGAAGAGGCGTGCTCCTACCTCTACGCAGGGGTCATGAGGCAGTGGGAGCTCTACGGGTCTCAGTGAGGTGAACAATCGAGCACAGAGCCGCCGGGTCCTGGTGGTGCAGGACGACGTGGACGTCCACGATCGGGAGCGGGGTGAGACTGGTTTCGGTGGTGCCCATGTCCTCTCTAACTTCCCTACGGGGTTTGGGTGTTGATCGTCCGGTGCGGTACCGCTTCCAGGATGGCCTGTGCGGTCTGCTCGGGGAGTCAGGTGGGTGGCGTCTCGGGGCGCTGTCGGGTCTCAGGGGCGGGGGGCGATCTTCAGGTCGCCCCGGGTGACCTGGCGGATGTGGGGGCCGGCCAGCAGGTCGTGCGGGTAGCCGAGTTCGATGCGGCCGGCCTCGTCGAGGCGGTCCGACTGGGCGGCGCTGAGTTCGACCTCCAGGGCGCCCAGGTTGTCCTCCAGCTGCGTGAGCGTGCGGGCGCCGACGACGGGCGCCGTCACGCCCGGCCGGTGCAGCGTCCAGGCGAGCGCGACCTGCGCGGGTGTGCGGCCCAGTTCGGCGGCGACCTCCTTCACGACCTCGGCGACGGCGAGGGCGCGTTCGGTGACCATGCCCAGTCCGGCGTTGAAGCTCCTCCGGGTGCCCTCCCCGGGGCCGGCGGCCGCCGCGGTCAGGTCGGCGCGGCCGTACGTGCCGGTGAGCAGGCCGCCCGCCAGCGGGGAGTACGGCAGCACGCCCAGGCCCATCTCCCGTGCCATCGGGACGAGATCGCGTTCCGCCGCCCGGTTGAGGAGGTTGTACTCGATCTGCAGGGCGACCAGCGGGGACCAGCCGCGCAGGTCGGCGACCGCCTGCATGCGCGAGACCTCCCAGGCCGGGACGTTGGAGACCGCCACGTACAGGACCTTGCCCTGCCGGACCAGGTCGTCCATGGCGCGCAGGATCTCCTCGATCGGCGTCGTGAAGTCCCACACGTGCAGGTACAGCAGGTCGAGGTAGTCCGTGCCCAGCCGCCGGAGGCTGGACTCCACCGAGGCGAACATGCTCTTGCGGTGGCTCCCCGCGGAGTTCGGGTCGCCCGGCCGGCGCAGCGTGGTGTACTTCGTCGCCAGCACCAGGCCTTCGCGGCCGCCCCGGGTGAACTCGCCCAGCTGGCGCTCGGAACTGCCGTCGGTGTACGTGCTGGCAGTGTCGATGAAGTTGCCGCCGCGCTCGACGTAGGCGTCGAACAGCCTGCGCGCCTCTGCCTTCTCCGCGCCCCAGCCGAACTCGGTGCCGAACGTGGCCGTGCCCAGCGCGAGCGGTGAGACCCGCAGTCCGGAACGGCCCAGCAGCCGGTAGCTGTCGAGGGTGAGTGCCATGGTGACCTCCCGTGTTCGTGATCCGTCGTCGACAGCGAGTCTGCGGCGGCGACGGGGCACGGATAAGGGAGGGGACTTCCTGGGAACATCTGTCCTACCCTGGCTGTTGCGCCGGTCATGACGACCTCCGCGCCGGACAGGACCCAGACCCAGGAGCTGGCCGCGTTCCTGCGCAGCCGGCGCGAACGCCTGGATCCCCGGGACGTCGGCCTGCCGGCGCGCCTCCGGAACCGCCGCACCCCGGGGCTGCGCCGTGAGGAGGTCGCCGAACTGGCCGGGGTCAGCGTCGACTACGTCGTCCGGCTGGAACAGGCCCGCGGGCTGCGCCCCTCCCCCGACGTGCTCCAGGCCCTGGCCGGGGCACTGCGCCTGGCCCCCGACGAGCGCGCCTACCTCTTCGACCTGGCCCTGCGGCGGCCCCCCGGCGCCGACCGGCCCGCCACCGCCGCCGCGCCGCCGCTGGCCCGGCTGGTCGCCGACCTCGCACCGCTGCCCGCCATGCTCCTGAACCACCGCTACGACATCCTGGCCTGGAACGCCGAAATGGCGGGACTGATGGTGGACTTCGACGCCCTGCCGCCCCCGCAGCGCAACGCGATGTGGCTGTGCCTCATGCATCCGCGGGTGCGGGAGTTCTACCTCGACCGCGAACGCGTGGTGCGGGAGGGGATCGCCCACCTGCGCGCCGCGTGGGCCGCCCACCCGGAAGACCGGGCCCTGAGCGGCCTCATCGCCGAATTCACCGCCGGTGACGAGGAGTTCGCGCGCCTGTGGGCCGAGCGGGACGTCCGGGTCAACGGCCGCGGCCACAAGGCGCTGCGACACCCCGAGGCCGGCGTGCTCACCGTGCAGTTCGAGACCCTCAGGCCGCTCCAGGACCCGGACCAACTACTGGTGATCTACCGTGCGGCGGACGCGGAGAGCCAGGCGGCCCTGGACCGGCTGCGCGTAGCTGCCGCCGGGCCGCGGCAGGGACCTGACGGGCTCTCGCACGCGCCCGGCTCCTCGCACCGGCCCTGACCGTCGGCCACTCACCACGGAGCGGCAGAGGCGGCACCTGTACGTGGAGTCAGCCGAGGTCGAACTGCCAGTACGCGGTGTCGCGGAACCCGGGCGACTTCGGGGCGACCTCCACCGTGACCGGGCCTCCCGCCTTGTCGGGCTTCACCCGCACCGGCACGGTGCGCTTCTGCTCCGTGCCGAGGGGCGGTGTGAGGGCGGTGACGGTCGTGGCCTGGTCCAGGAAGGTCATGCTCGCAGCAGGGGCGGGAGCGGAGCCGAAGGCGGAAGGGGTGGACAGCGGGCCGGAGTCGATGGCCTTCCCCGCCCGGACCACGACGGCGGCGGAGCCACCGGTCGTGCCGACGCCGGTGTCGGGGGACGTCCCACCGGGGCGCAACTCCTCACCCGTGCCGTTGTCGTAGGTGATCGTGAAGCTGTAGCTGCCGTCGGGTTCCCGGCGGGGAGGGCCCACGGTGATCCCCAGGCCGTCGTCGTAGCGGGCGGTCCCGCCGGCCCGCAGGGGCTCGACGACGGTTCCGGGGCCTTTGACGTACCCGTGCTGGGTCAGGGAGTCCTCGAACTTGGCCAGCGCCATGGCTCCCAGGACGACCAGGGCGGTGAGGACCGCCAGCGCTGCCCCGAGGACGGTGGCCCAGCGCGGGGTGTCGGAGGGCCGGGGGCAGGCGGGAGCCGCGTTCGTGTCCATGCGGGTCACGGTAGGGAAACAGCTGGTCGGAACGCATGAGCGGACGTACTCAAGGGCCCCTGAGTAGGCCTACGCGGTGCAGGTGCGGTCGCGGGCGGGGAGGTGCCCGGTGGCGAGATAGGCGTTGACGGTGGTGTCGACGCAGGAGCTGCCGTGGACGCCGTAGTTGGCGTGCTGGTTGGCGCCCGCGAGGGTGAGCAGGCGGGAGCTGGGGAGGCGGTCGTGCAGGGCACTGCTTCGGGTGTAGGGGACACGGGGGTCGCCGGTGGAGGCGACGATCAGGGCCGGGGTGTCGTGGCGGACCTGGACGGGGGCTTCGCGGGGGCGGTCCCAGAAGGCGCAGGGGGTGATGTTCTCGGTCAGTGGGGCGAACAGCGGGTGGGCGGCGCGGGCGCGTTCGATGTCGTTCCAGTACGTCTCGGGGTCGTGCGGGGCGGGTGCGTCTCCGCACAGGATGGCGGTCTGGGCGCTGCCGGTGCTGGAGCCGGCGGGGGTGAACACGGAGCGCAGGAGGTCGGCGAAGGCGGGCGGCAGGGTGGAGGGGTGGCCCTGGGCGGCCCGGGCGAGCAGGGACATCTGCTCGGCCAGGGAGGCGCGCGCCGGG
Source organism: Kitasatospora sp. NPDC056273 (assembly GCF_042268845.1). Classification (NCBI taxonomy): domain Bacteria; kingdom Bacillati; phylum Actinomycetota; class Actinomycetes; order Kitasatosporales; family Streptomycetaceae; genus Kitasatospora; species Kitasatospora sp. NPDC056273. The sequence continues at coordinate 47,472 of NZ_JBHJSJ010000015.1, forward strand.
TCGGTGTCGTCGGCCATCCCCGTGAAGAGCAGGGCGGGGACCTGGCTGTCGTCGAGGCGGAAGGCGTCGGGGGCGGTCCCCACGGTGAGCGGTTCGCGGGAGGAGGCGGCGATGACGCCGTCGAGGGTGGCGCGTACCTCCTCCCGGGTGCGGCCGAGGCCGTAGGTGCTGTCGCGGGCGGCGGTCCAGTCGGCCCAGTCGTCGTACGCCTTCTCGTTCTCGGCCTCGGTTCCCTTCATGAGGCGGGGGTTGTAGCGGTCGGGGTCCAGGGCGCTGTCGAGGACCACCCGGTCGTAGCGGGTGGGGAACATCTGGGTGTAGGCCGTGCCCAGGTAGGTGCCGTAGGAGTAGCCCAGGTAGGAGATCCGCCGTTCGCCGAGCGCGCCGCGCACGACGTCGATGTCCCGGGCGGTGTTGCGTGTCGTGACGTGCGGCAGGACGTCGGCGTTGGTGGCCCGGCAGCGATCCGCGACGTCTCTGGCCCGGGCGGTCTGGCGGTCGAAGCCGGCCCGGCCGGGGCCGGCCGACAGCAGGCCGGGTCCGGAGGGCAGGCCGCAGTCCAGGGGGGTGCTGCGGCCGGTGAAGCGCGGGTCCATGCCGATCACGTCGTAGCGGGCGCCGGTTTCCTTCATCACGGGGCGCACGGTGAGCCCGATGCCGAGGCCTGGGCCGCCCGGGCCTCCGGGGTTGACCAGGAGGGAGCCGATCCGGTGGCGGGTGTCGGTGGCCTTCAGGCGGGACACGGCGACGGTGATGGTCCTGCCGCCGGGGTCGCCGTAGTCGAGGGGTACGGTCACGTCCGCGCAGCGCGCGCCGGCGGCGTCGAGGGCGCTGCCCGTCCGGTCGTCCCCGCCCCGAGCGCAGCCGTGCCAGTCCAGGGGCTGCTGGTAGTAGCGGCCGAGTCCGGCGGCAGGGGCCGCGTCGACGGCGACGGCCGGCGTCGCGGCGAGGGCGGCGGGTGCGACGGCCAGGCAGGTGGTGAGGCCCGTGGCGAGGACGAGCCCCGCCGCCGAGGCGCGCCGGACGGTGGTGCCGGTGATGGTCATGCTGCTCTCTCCCAGGGGGGTGACGGACGCGTCCGGCCCGGAGGACGTCCGGGCCGTGCCGGTCGAGCCTCTCAACGCACCTGCTCCGAAGGCATCGCCCTGCGACACGAACTGGCGGTACGTCAGACGCACCACGGCGGGCCATCGGTATACGACCGGCGTACCACCCGCCCGTACCTTCCTCAGGGCGGGCGCGGTACCGGAACGCGTCGAGGGGGCCGTCGGAGTCGATCCCCTGGACGACTTCGGCGCCTTCGGCATCGTCGAGCGGTGGTGGAGTCGACTCAGCGGGCCGTCGCGGGAACGAGGTGGTCGAGGCCCTGGGCACTTCCCGTCGCCGCCTTGATCGAGCGGGGCAGCATGACGCGCTCGTAGGCGCGGACGGCGGCGCCGACGCTGGATTCGGTGACGAGGGCGTGGGCGAGGTCGGCGCCGTCGAGCATGGCGAGGTTGGCGCCCAGTCCGACCGGGGGCATCAGGTGTGCGGCATCGCCGAGCAGCGTCACTCCGGGCACGTGCGTCCAGGCGTGCGGGGCGGGCAGCACGTGCAGGGGCCGGTTGACGAAGCCGTGGTCGCTGTCGCGCAGGATCCGCAGCAGGCTGTCGTCCCAGCCGTCGAACAGCTCCGACAGGTGCTCCCGCACGGCCCGTTGGTCGCCGAGGTCGAGTCCGGCGGCCGTGTGCCAGTCCTGCGGCTCGCGCAGCGCGAGGTAGCCGCGGATGTGACCGTTGCTGTTGCGCTGGGCGACCAGGGTCCGGCCGACGCCCTTCGCCAGCAGCGATCCGTTGCCGACCAGTCGGGCGAGTTCGGGGTGGCGGGTGTCGCACTGGTCGAAGCCGGTCTCGACGAAGGTGACACCGGTGTAGTGGGGTACGACGGGTGACAGCGCCGGGCGGACCCGTGACCAGGCGCCGTCGGCACCGACCACCAGGTCGAACTCCTCGGACGTACCGTCGCCCAGGAGCAGCCGGCATGTGCCGCCCGTCAGCGGGGTGACCCCGGCGGCGGCACGGTCCCACCGCACCGTGTCCGGGGCGAGCGAGTCCAGCAGCAGGCCGCGCAGTTGGCCGCGGTCGATCTCCGGCCGGCCCCCGCCCGCGGTCGGCCCCCGCTGCGCGAGGAGGGCGCCGGTGGCATGGTCGAGCACCCGCCACTCGTCGCCCTCGGGGCGGGCGAGGGCATGGAACCGGTCGAGCAGGCCTGCCGACCGCAGGGCGGCCTGGCCGGTGTCGGCGTGCAGGTCGAGGGAGCCGCCCTGCGGGCGGGCGTCGGCGTCGGCTTCACGTTCGAACACCGTGACGGCGCGGCCGTGTTGCTGCAGGATCCGGGCGCAGGTCAGGCCGCCGGGGCCGGCGCCGACGATCGCGATGCGGGGGGCACGGGCAGTGGGCATGGGTGCGTCCTTCCGGTGGTGGGCGGGTCGCCGGGCGGCCCGACACCACCAAGAAAGCACACCCGCTAAATAAGTGCAATGACTACACTTTCAGAGTGGATGCACTTCGGGCTATGGTGGTCGGGTGACCGAAGCGATTGGGCGCCGCGAGCGCAAGAAGGCCCAGACCCGCCAGTCCCTGGCCGACGCCGCACTCGAACTCTTCCTCGAACACGGCTACGACCAGGTCGGTGTCAAGGACGTCGCCGACGCCGCGGACGTCTCGGTGACCACCCTGTTCAAGCACTTCACCAGCAAGGAGGCGCTGGTCTTCGACCAGGACGTCGACCTGGAGGCGGCCCTCGTCGCGGCCGTGCGCGAGCGGCCCCCGGGCCGGTCGGTCCCACAGGCGCTGCGCGAGCACCTGCTGCTGAACCAGACCCGGTTCGCCATTCACACCGCCGACCCGCGGTTCGCCGACTTCACCCGCCTGGTGCAGGACACCCCCGCGCTGCGCGACTACTCCCAACGGATGTGGACCCGCCACGAAACGGCCCTGGCGCGGGCCATCGCGCAGGCCGTGGACGCGCCCGACGACGACGTCAGCTGCGTCGCCCTGGCCCGGTTCGCCCTGGCGGCCCGCAGCCTGATCCTGCAGCACCCCGAACCGCGCCGGGCCGCCGACGAGGCCTTCGCCCTGCTCGAACACGGCTGGGCGGCCTCCCATCCGAGCAGCTGACCCGATCCGCGAGAGCCCCGATGCGCGCGCAGGCGCCGCGTGCTCCCGGCCGCGGCCCCCGTGATCCGCGGATCGCACCGATTGTCGCGAAGCCTTGACACTGCGCCACGGGCTGAGAACCCTGGTGCTGTACTCCAGGGACGCGAGGGACACGGCATGCCATGGGTTGACGAGAGCAAACGCCACCGGGGTTTCCCGGCGGCGGTGTTGGCGGACGGCAGCGAGCCGGAGCCGCTGCCGGACGGGCGCACCACCTGGTGGCTCTACAACGGTGCGGACGGTCCCCGGGCCACCGCGGTGCGCGGTGGTTGCAGCTGCGGCTGGCGGGGCGAGCAGGTGCACCGGTTGGACTTCGGCGACGACTCGGCGACCGAGGCGGTGGGCAAGGACACCGGGCCGTTCGCGGACTGGGAGTCGCACGTCGACCTGACCGAGGGTGTGGTGCCGCGCGAGGTCGAGGACCTGATCGCGGCGCTGGTCGACCGGATCTGCGACCTGACGGAGAGCAGGCCGTACGCCGCCGCCCGTGCGGCCGGCCGGTTCCAGCGCGCCGCCGCTTCGACCGCGCTGCTGGCCGGCCGCAGGGCCCACCGCAACCTGATGACCTGGGAGTACATCGGCCGCGCCTTCGGCTGCGGGCCGGCGGAGGCGCAGGAGCGGTTCGGCGAGACGCCGCAGGACGGCGACCGGGACGACGAGGTGTAGGTCGTCGGTCGTCACGCATCGGGCGGGCTGTGCGAGCACCGGTGCCGGCTGCGAGCACCGGTATCAGCGAGGACACCGCCAAGCGGGTGCCCGCGTCACCACGACGGGCACCCGCTCCTCAACCACCCCCGGTCCTGCCAGGACCGGGCTCCCGCCCCCGATGCTGCCGCACCGCTGCCCGCGCGCGCCAGCTCCACCCCCCGAAGGGGTGACAGGTCCCAACCCTTCCGATTTTTTCTGCTCCGCGGGAGTCCGCCCTGGGGGTGTCCCGGCGTGCGGCGCGGACCGCTTCCGGTCAGGCCTCCGGTCAGGCGTCGAGGACCTGGCCTTCGCGCTTGACGACCGGTCCTTCCGTCGACCACGGGAACTCGATCCAGTCGTCGGTCCGCTTCCACACGTACTCGCACTTCACCAGGGAGTGCGACTTCTCGTAGATGACGGCGGACCGGACCTCGGCGACGTGGTCGAGGCAGAAGTCGTGCACGAGCCGCAGGGTCTTGCCCGTGTCGGCGACGTCGTCGGTGATCAGGACCTTCTTGTCGGTGAAGTCGATCGCGGCGGGAACGGGCGCCAGCATGACGGGCATCTCGAGGGTGGTGCCCACGCCCGTGTAGAACTCGACGTTCACCAGGTGGATGTTCTTGCAGTCCAGCGCGTACGCCAGACCGCCCGCCACGAACACCCCGCCGCGGGCGATGCTCAGGACGAGGTCGGGCTCGTAGCCGTCGTCGGCGATCGTCTGCGCGAGTTCGCGCACCGCCCGCCCGAAGGTCTGGTAATCCAGGGTCTCACGCACATCAGTCACGACGATCAGTGTCCTTGGCCGTCGGCCGGGCCGCGAGTTCCGGCACGCTCTGGACCGGAAGTGTGGTGCTTCACACGTCGGCCGAACGCTCCGGTTCCCGGGCACGACGGCCGGCCCGCGGGGAGCCGGGCGGGTGCCGTCAGGTCCGGCGGGCGTGGGAGGCCAGGCGGTCGGCGAGGGCGGTGACGAGGGTGCGCAGTTCCTCCGGGCGCTCGATGACGAACGGCCGGTCGATCGCGGCGAGGAGCGGCGGCAGCCAGTCGAGGCGCTCCGCCCGTAGCTCGACGCGCAGCCAGCGCTCGGCGGTCGGGTCCCCGTCCGGTGCCGGTGCCGGGTCGTGGTCCTCCAGTGTCGCGACGCCGGCGGGCAGGTGGGCCCGGATCTGCTCGGCCGTGCCGTGGATGCGCAGCGTCACCTCGTGCCGGTAGTCGGCCGTGGCGAAGCCCGACAGCAGGCGGTCGGCCGGGTCGGGGCCGGCGGGCGCGTCGAACGTGCCGGGCAGGGCCCTCGCGTCCGCGACGCGGTCGAGCCGGAAGGTCCGGTCCTCGCCGATCCCGGGGTCCGCACCCGTGACGTACCAGCGGTTCGCGTGGGCGACGATCCCGTACGGGTGCAGCGTGCGTTCGCTGGGCCGGCCGTCGCGGTCGGTGTACCTGAGGGAGACCGGCCGGCGGTGGCGCACCGCGTCGGCGAGGGTGAGCAGGATCCCGGCGTCCGGGGCGGCGTCCCCGCCGGAGCCGTCCGTGAAGGAGAGGGCGTCCAGGAGCGTGTCGAGCCGGGCCGCCACGTGCCGGGGCAGCACCCGGCGGATCTTGGCGGCAGCAGTCTCGCCCGCCGTGCGCTCGGCCGTCGCCAGTCCCGTCCGGCGTCCGGCGAGCAGTCCGAGCAGCACGGCGAGCGCCTCGTCCTCGCCGAGCATGAGCGGGGGAAGGCGGTAGCCCGGGGAGATCCGGTAGCCGCCGTACCGGCCGCGCACCGACTCCACGGGCACGTCGAGGTCGATCAGGTGGTCCACGTAGCGCCGCACGGTGCGCCCGTCGACGCCGAGGCGGTCGGCCAGTTCGGCCAGCGTCCGGGTACCGCCCGACTGCAGCAGCTCCAGGAGGGTCAGCACACGGCCGGTGGGTCGGGACATGTCCACAGCCTAGGCGGATAGTGGACAGGTTCTGTCCACTATCCCTCCTAGTCTGCGGAGCGCACGGCCGCTCAGCGGCACCAGCACTCAGCCGCGCGACCGCGGCCGGCTCCGACCCCGTCCCAGGAGGACACCATGGACTTCGTTTCGATCCGCATCATCACCGGCGACGTCGCACGCCTGGTCGAGTTCTACGAACGCGCCACGCAGGTACGGGCGGAGTGGGCCACCGAGGACTTCGCCGAGCTCCGGACCCCGGGAGCCACCCTCGCGATCGCGGGCACCCGCACCGTCCCGCTGTTCGCCCCGGGCTCCGCCCGCCCGGCCGCCAACCAGAGCGTCATCACCGAGTTCCTCGTCGACGACGTGGACCGCGTCCACCGCGACCTGACCGGGTTCGTCACGGACTTCGTCACCGAGCCGACCACGATGCCCTGGGGCAACCGCTCCCTGCTGCTCCGCGACCCCGACGGCAACCTCGTCAACTTCTTCACGCCCGTCACCCCGGCGGCCATCGCGAAGTTCACCCGCTGACGGGGCACCCCGCCGCTACGCCTTCCCCGCCCGCCGAAGCAGGTCTTCGTCACCCGCGGCGCCCGCAGCACCGACGGCCGCCGCGCCGCGGGGCTCGCCGGTGTCCGTGCCCAGTCCCGCGAGCAGGCGCAGTCCGTCCTCGGCGGGGCTGCCGGGGGCCGCGGACAGCACCAGCAGCTCGATGCCCGGCTCGTCCGGCAGTGCGAAGTTCTCCTGGTGCAGTTCCAGCGGTCCGACCAGGGGGTGCCGGTACGCCTTGCGCCCGTGGGTGCGGGCGCGGACGTCCGCGCGGGCCCAGAGGCGACGGAAGCGCTCGCTGCCCATCGCCAACTCGCCGATGAGCGAGGCCAGTCGGGGGTCGTCGGGGTACTGGCCGGCGGCCAGCCGCAGGTGCCCGACCACGTCGAGGGTGCAGTTCTCCCAGTCGGCGTAGAGGCCGCGGTCGGCCTCCTCCAGGAAGATGTGCCGGGCGGTGTTCAGGCCCGGCATCGGGCGGCCGAGGAGGAGTCCGGCGAGGCGGTTCCCGGCGAGGACGTCCAGGCGGTGGTTCATGATCAGCGCGGGTGCGCCGGCCACCAGGTCGAGGACGCGCAGCAGTTCCGGCCGGACCCGGCTGCCCGGCGCCGTCGCACGGCGGCGGCGCTGCCGCGCGAGGCGGTAGAGGTGCCCGCGTTCGGTCTCGTCGAGGTCGAGGACGCGGGCGAGCGCGTCGAGGACCTGCTCGGAGGGCTGGGTCGCGCGGCCCTGCTCCAGGCGTACGTAGTAGTCGACGCTGACGCCGGACAGGTGCGCCACCTCCTCGCGGCGTAGCCCCGCGACCCGGCGGCGGCTGTCGGTGGGGATGCCGACGGTGGCCGGATCGACCCGGGAACGCCTGGTCCGTAGGAAGCCCGCGAGATCGTCCATGCCCCTCAGTATGGCCGCGGCGGGCGCCCGTTCGGCCGGCTCGGGTGCCCGTGAGGGTGGCCCTGCCGGTACCAGGAAGTCCGGTCCGACGGAAGCGGCGCCCCTGAACGCCGGGCGCCGCGGCGTCCAGGATCGGAGCATCCGATCCGAAGGAGTCCCCCGTGAAGACGCTGATCGTCCACGCCCACCCGGAGCCGAAGTCGCTCAACAGCTCGCTGAAGGACCTCGCGGTGTCCACCCTGGAGACCGCCGGGCACGAGGTACGGGTGAGCGACCTGTACGCGATGAACTGGAAGGCGGTCGTGGATGCCGCGGACTACGGCCCCGAGGCCTCGAGTCCGCTGAGGTCGCTCTGGACTCGGGCCGGGCCTTCGAGGCCGGCACGCTCTCCCCGGACGTCCGCGCCGAGCAGGAGAAGCTGCTGTGGGCCGACACGATCGTCTTCCAGTTCCCGCTGTGGTGGTACACGATGCCCGCGATCCTCAAGGGGTGGGTGGACCGGGTGTTCACCTACCGCTTCGCGTACGGCGTCGGCGAGCACAGCGCCACCAGGTACGGCGAGCGCTTCGGCGAGGGCACCCTCGCGGGCCGGCGGGCACTGCTGTCGGTGACCGTCGGCGGCCCGGAGTCGCACTACGCCGCTCGCGGGATCAGCGGCCCCATCGACGATCTGCTGTTCCCGTTCCAGCACGGCGTCCTCTACTACCCGGGCATCGAGGTGCTGCCGCCGTTCGTGCTGTACGGCAGCGACCGGATGACCGACGAGGACTACCCGGCCGTCGCCCGGGCCTGGGAGCGGCGCCTGCTCACCCTGGAGTCGACCGAGCCGATCGCGTTCCGGCGGCAGAACTTCGGCGACTACGAGATCCCCTCGCTGCACCTGAAGGAGGGGCTGGAGCCCGCGGGCCGCACGGGGTTCGGGCTGCACGTGCGCGGCTGAGGGCGGTCGACTCGGTCCACCGACTCGGTCTGTCGGCTCGGTCCACCGACTCAGTCTGCCGGCTCGGTCCACCGACTCGGACCGTCGGCTCGGTCTGCTACTTCAGTCCGGCGGCTGGGTCGAGCAACCCAGTCCGGCGGCTGGGTCGAGCAACCCAGTCCATCGGCTGGGTCGAACGACAAAGTCCGGCGGCTGGGTCGAACAACCCAGTTCTCCGACTCAGTCCGCCGGCGACCGCTCCGCGGGCCCCCGGCGCCGCGGGCCCCGGGCGGGACCGCCTCGCTGCTCGTACGTCCACACCGCCAGCTGCGTGCGCGAGGCGAGCCCCAGTTTACCCAGGATGCGTTCGACGTGGTTCTCCGCGGTCCGCTGCGCGATGGTGAGGCGCGCCGCGATGTCCTTGTTGGTGAGGCCCTCGGCGACCAGTTCCGCGACCTGGCTCTCGCGCTTCGTCAGGCCCGGCACCCCGGCCGGGTCGTCGAGGACGTGGGCCATCGCCTCGTCCACGGTGGCGCGCGCTCCGCGGCGGAACTCCCGGTCGAAGGCGGCCGCGCCCAGCGCCTCCCGTACCGCGGCGTCCAGGCGCAGGTGCTGGGTGCGCATGAACGGCGCCGCGCCGAGCCGCCCGCCCAGTGACTCCCACAGCAGGTGCAGTACGCCCAGGAGCCGGGCAGTGCGCCGCGGGTCGTTCCGGGTGCTCCAGGCGACGACCTCCACGCACATGGCCACGTCCCACCAGTCCTGGAACGGGCGCAGCCGGGCGATGGCCGCCCTGGCGTGCGTGGTCGCGTCGGCGGGCGCGTCCGCGCGCAGGGCCAGCAGGGCGCGGGCGAGCAGGGCCATGCCGTGCAGCCATGACTCGCCGTGCGTGCGGGCGGCCGCCTCGACCTCGCCGCACGCCTCCTCGGCCACGGCGGCCTCGCCCCCGCAGGCGTGCGCGATGGCGAACTTGACCCGGCACTCGAGGGCCGCGTCGAGGCAGCCCAGCGCGCGGAACTCGGTGCGCGCCCGCGCGAACAGTTCGGCGGCGCTCGCGTAGTCCTCGCGCCAGACGGCGAGGATCCCGTGGTGGTGCCACACCCACGCCGACTCCCGCCGATGGCCGCCCTGTTCGGCCGCCGCCTCGCACGCGGCGAGCGCCTGCCGTACGTCGGCGTCCGGGTCGCCCTGCAGGATGCGCAGGTACGTGTCGGTGACCCGGGCGAGGACACGGACGGCCGTCTCCGGCCCCGTCGCGCCGTCACCGCGACTGTCACCGTCACCGCCGTCCTGCGCGTGGTCGGCGGCGAGCAGCTGCGACAGCCAGTGGCGCCCCTCGGACAGCAGGCCCGCGGTCATCCAGTAGTGCCGGGGCGACACGGCCAGGGCCAGACCGGCCCGCGCCTGCCCGGGCCGCTCCAGGCAGAATCCCAGAGCGGCGCGCAGGTTCGGGTGGTCCAGGCGAAGGCGCGTGAACCAGTCGACCTGCCGGGGCCCGAACCACTCCCGCGCGGCTCGTGCGGTCAGTTCGGCGTACCGGTCCCGGTGGCGGCCGCGCAGGGCGTCGAGCGAGCCGGACGCGGCCAGCCGCTGGTACCCGTACTCCCGTACCGTCTCCAGCATGTGGTAGCGCGAACGTCCTTGCACATGGCGGCAGTTGACGATCGACCGGGCCACCAGGCCGTCGAGGGCGTCGAGCAGGGCGGCGGGCGACAGTTCGGCGTCCGCGCAGACCCGTTCGAGGCTCTCCAGGTCGAAGCCGCCGCGGAACACCGAGGCCCGCGCCCACAGCAACCGCTCGCGCTCCGTGCACAGTTCGTGGCTCCAGTCGATCAATGCGCGCAGGGTGCGCTGCCGGTCGGCGGCGACGCTGCTCCCGCCGGTGAGCAGCGCGAACCGGTCCGTGAGCCGCTCCAGGATCTCCTGCGGCGTCAGGCTCCGGATGCGGGCGGCCGCCAGTTCGATCGCGAAGGGCAGCCCGTCCAGGCGGCGGACAAGCTCGGCGACGGCGGCGGCGTCCGGCCTGGTCAGGGTGAAGCCGGGCAGCACGGCGGCGGCCCGGTCGACGAACAGCGCGACGGCCGGATTGCCGTTCAGGTCGCGCAGGCCGTGACCCGCGCGCGCCTCCGGCACCGGCAACGGCTCCACGGGGAAGACCTGTTCGCCCGCGATGCCGAGCGGCTGCCGGCTCGTCGCCAGGACGCGCAGTCCGGGCGCGGCCCGCAGCAGCGCGTCGGTGAGGCGGGCGCACGCGTCGACCAGGTGCTCGCAGTTGTCCAGGACCAGCAGGGCGCGCCGCTCGCGCAGCCGGGCGGCGAGGACGGCCGCCGCGCCAGCGCCGGGGTGCCCCGGATTCGCCACGTCGAGGGTGCCGAGGACGCTCGACGCGAGCAGCTCCGGGTCCCGGAGGTCGGCGAGTTCGGCGACGTACACGCCGTCGGGGAAGGCGGAGCGCGCCGCGTCCGCCGCCACGCGCAGCGCCAGCCGGGTCTTGCCCACGCCTCCGGTGCCGCTGAGCGTCACCAGACGCGCGCCGGACAGCAGCCGGGCGATCCGGACCGTGTCCGCCCGCCGCCCGATCAGCGGCGTCAGTTCGGCGTCGAAGCCGCCGAGGCCGGCGAACGTCCCCGCGGCTGCCCCCGTTCCCATGGGTGGTCATCCTACGGACGCGCGCTGACGGTACCGGCACGGAAAGCGTGCGGGAATTGAGTAGTTCTCCCGTTGTCCCCCGCACGCACCCGCCCGAGACTCGACGACGCGGTATCGGACGGCTATGCGAGGTGTGTGGTGACGGCAGGCACGGCGGCGGGGTCGGAGCGGAGCGGGCGGCTGCTGGGGCAGCGGGTGTGGACCTACCAGGGGGCCTACGTACGCAGGCCGACGACCGCGCTGGTCGTGCTCCTCATCCTGTTCGGCGTGCTGTGCTCCCTCGTCGGCAAGTACTACGACGAGGACTCCTCGTTCCGCCTCGCGTTCTGGGCCCTGCCCGTGGCGGCCCTGGGGTGCCTCGCCCTGTGCGTGCGGCACGCCCGGATCCGGATCCGGGAGTACGAGCACGGCTTCGAGCTGCGCCGGCCGGGGCGCCGCACGCTGCGGTACGCGTGGCAGGAGATCGCCTCCGTCGAGTCGACCCGGGTGTCCGTCCACTTCAACTCGGCGCACTCGCACGACGTGCTCAAGACCGTGATCCGCCCCTACGCGGGCGGCCGGATCCGCCTCCGGGGCCTGGACTACATCAGGGTCCAGGAGGAGTGCGGCTTCTGGCGGATGATCACGAAGGCGCACCCCACCACCGGCGCGCGCTTCGTCTCGGACGCGACGCAGTCCGTCGCCGTGGCCCGTGCGCAACGCCTCCTGGACGAGCTCGGCGCGGGCGGGTCGTTCCGCTGGGGCGCCCTGACCTTCACCGCCGAGGGGATGACCCTCTCCCCGTTCCCCGCGCCGATCGCCTGGTCCCGGATCGCCCTCGTCTCCGCGCGCCCGGCGGACGGTGTCCGGCTCGACGTCCGGGGACTGGCCTCGCACGTCGGCAGCCGGGCCCTGTCGGGGCGCGCGACGAAGGCGGGTTACCGCACCGAAGGGGACCGGCTGGAGGTGTTCGTGCCCGTCCGCCGCCCCGGATCGGACTACGTGGCGCTGAGCGTCCTGCTCGCCCACGGCGCCGCCCTGCGGAACGGGCAGGACCAAGGACACGAGGGATAGCGAGGGCGGGCCGAGCCCCAAGCGGTCTACGGCCGGCGGCGGGTGGGCCCGGGCCGCAGGGCCTCGGCGGCGGCCGCCGCGACGGCCTCGGCGACCGTGGACAGGGCGGGCGAGTCCAGCTTCCACTGCTGCCAGTACAGGGGGACGTCCATCGGCCGGGCGGGTGCCAGCTCCACCAGCCGCCCGGAGCGCAGCAGCGGCTCGGCCTGGGGTTCGGGCACGAGGCCCCAGCCGAGACCGGCGGCCACCGCGTCCCGGAACCCGTCCGAGGCGGGCACCAGGTGGCGGATCCGCCCGGCGCCCGACCGCCCCCGGGTGAGGGACCGGACGAACTCGTCCTGGAGCTCGTCGCGCCGGTCGAAGGCCACGGTGGGGGCCCGGCCCAGATCCTCGGCCAGGTCCCCGGTGAGATGACGGGTCGCGAACTCCGGTGTGGCCACGGCCAGGTAGCGGGCCAGCCCGAGCCGCCGCACGGTGCAGCCGGCCACCGGGTCGGGCGAGGAGGTGACGGCGGCCATCACCTGGCCCTCGCGCAGCAGGGCGGTGGTGTGGGCCTCGTCCTCCCGGTGGAGCTCGAAGCAGATCGGCGGGTCCTGCGGCACCCGGGTGAGCGCGGGCAGGAACCAGGTCGCGAGGGAGTCGGCGTTGACCGCGATCGGGACCCGGGCCGGGCCCTGCTCGGCCGCCAGGCCCAGTTCGGCGCGGGCGTCGCGTTCCAGCCGGGCCAGCTGGCGGGCGAACCGGACCACCACCTCGCCTGACTCGGTGGGCCGCACCGGCTTGGTGCGCATCAGCAGGACCCTCCCGGTGCGCTGCTCCAGGGCCTTGACGCGCTGGCTGACGGCGGAGGGGGTCACGTGCAGTGCGGCGGCCGCGGCGTCGAAGGTGCCCTCGTCGACCACCGCGAGCAGGGTCCGGACCTGGTCCAGGGGAAGCTCGTCCATAAGTACGGCTAAGGTTACTTTAGAATCTTTAGCTGTACTCATCTATACGCGGTCCATACGGTCGGACCCATGACCAGCAGCACCATCGCCGCCGCACTCGCCGGATTCGGTACCGGACTCTCCCTCATCGTGGCCATCGGGGCCCAGAACGCGTTCGTCCTGCGCCAGGGCGCCCGCAGGCACGCCGTCCTCGCGGTCGTCGCCATCTGCGCCGTCTCGGACGCGGCGCTGATCGCGCTCGGCGTGACGGGGGTGGGCACGGTGGTCACGGCCTGGCCCGCGGCGCTGACCGCGGTGGGCCTGGTCGGCGGGGCGTTCCTGCTCTGCTACGGCTTCCTGGCGGCCCGACGGGTGCTGCGCCCGGATCCGGCGGCCGCGCTCACCGGCGGCGGACCGGAGACCGGGTCCGTCCGGCGAGCGGTCCTCACCTGCCTGGCGATGACCTGGCTGAACCCGCACGTGTACCTCGACACCGTGCTCCTACTGGGCTCGCTCGCCTCCGACCGCGGCGACCTGCGCTGGGCCTTCGGCGCGGGCGCGGCGCTGGCCAGCCTGTGCTGGTTCGCCGCCCTGGGCTTCGGCGCCCGGCTGCTGAGCGGCGTCCTGTCCCGGCCGAGGGCCTGGCGGGTGCTGGACGGACTGGTCGCGGCGACCATGCTGGCGATGGGCGGGATGCTCCTCGCCGGGGCGTAGGGCGCCCTGACCTACCGGCCCCGGCTGCCACCCGCGTGGGTGGCCGGCCATGGTGGCATCCGACCCGACCAGGCCGGATGCCATCCTTCGTCCGACGCCATACGGACCCGCGGGCGTACGCGCGGGTTCACGACGCGGGGCCGGGGCCGTGCCCGGGGGTCAGGGCTGCTGCGGGTCGGTCCGCGGGCCGAACCGGCCCGTCAGCCGGACCGCCGCGAGGGCGACCGCGTACCCGACGGTGAACAGCACCACCAGGAACAGGACAGCGGTCGCGTTCATGACGTAGTAGCCCGTCAGCGTGGGGGCGACCACGGGCGGCACCCCCAGGACGACGGCCGTCAGGGCCGCCGAGCGGACCGTACGGGTGGTGCAGGCGACGGCCGCGCCGACGACCACTGGGGCGACGAGGGGGAATCCGGTCCGGAAGAACACTCCCTCCCCCGGGCCGGAGACCAGGACGAGGGCGACGTCCGAGGCCGTGGTGGCGAGCACGACCGCCCACGGTACGGCGGAGCGCGGTCGCGTGGTGCGGTCCGGCGGGGCGGCCAGCAGCACCAGGGCGTTGAGGGCGAACAGCACCGTGTCCGGGCCGACCAGACCGTAGGTCAGCGGGCCCCGCGCGTGCGCACCGGGCAGTTCGGGTCCCGCGAGCAGAACGAGCAGCGGGGCCACGACGGTGGCCGCCGCCAGGGCGCGGGCCGCCGTCCAACGGCCGGTCAGCGCCGCGACGGCCATCAGCACCGCCGGGACGAGCAGCGCCATCGTGGCGCCGAGCGACCCGACGCGCATCCCGCCGTCCGGGTCGGTGGCGGCCCGGACCGCCCAATAGAGGTGCACGGCCGCGTAGCCGCCGGCCAGTGCGGCGGCGAGCGGGGCCGCGGTGGCCAGGGCCCGGCCCGCCGGCCGGTGGGAGACCAGGCCGAGCCGGACCCGGACGCCGTGCCCCGCCACATCGGCCACCTCGCGCAGAGCGGCGAGCGGACTCGCGGTTCGGACGCGGCGCTCGGCGTGATCGGCGACCTCCGCCAGCGCGTGGGTGCCGTAGGAGGCCGGGTAGAGGGCGAGGGCGCGGCGCAGCAGGTGGGCCGTCAGGCGGCCCTCCCTGACCTGCTCCTGGTGATCCTGGTGGTCCTGGTGGTCCTGGTGCGCGGTCATGCCGGGCCTCCCGCGAGCCTGTTCCGGGTGATGGCGAGGCGGCGGTCGGCCTCGCGGAGGGCGGCCCGCAGCCGCCGGCTCTCGTCGGTGAGGGCCTGGGTGCCGGTCGGGGTGAGGGCGAAGACGCGGCGGGGTCGCCCGTCGACCGTCTCCTCCCGTTCGACCCGGATGAGGCCTTCGGCGAGCAGTCGGTCGAGCGTGCCGTACAGGCTTCCGGCGCCGAGCCGGACCCGGCCGTCGGAGATCGCGGCGACCTCGTCGCCGAGCGCGTAGCCGTGCCGGGGCTGGTCGGCGAGGGCGGTGAGCAGCAGGAAGGTGGGCTCCTGCATGGAGCGTTTCTTCGTCACGCCGATCACCATAGTACGGTCACCGTAGTGTCCGGAAGAGCGGGTGCGATCGGAGGCGAGGAAGGGGCGCGCACCGCCCATCCGCCAGGACCAACGCACACCCGGGCAGCCGGTAAGGCTTGCCTTGCCATGGAGTCGGGCCCGCCTCTATGGTGAAGTCCTCAGAGGACCTGAAGACCTGGGGACCTGAGGACTACTTGGGGAGAGTGATCATGTCAGACCTCCATGCCCTGACGCTGGCCGAACAGGCGGCGGCGATCCGCGGGCGCACCGTCTCGCCGACCGAACTCGTCGACCACCACCTGCGCCGGATCGAGGAACTCGACGGCGTGCTCGGCGCCTACCGCACGGTCGACGCGCCCGGCGCCCGCCGGGCCGCCCGTGCGGCCGAGGCCCGGCTGGCCGCCGCCGGGGACGGCCCCGGGCTGCCGCCGCTGCTCGGCGTGCCGCTGTCGGTGAAGGACACCTGGCCGGTCGGCGGGCTCCCGTTCACCGCGGGCTCCGCCGCCTTCGACGACCGCACCGCTCCGCAGGACGCCGCCGTGGTCGGCGCCCTCCGGGCCGCGGGCGGCGTACTGCTGGGCACCACCACGGCCGCCGAGTTCGGCTGCTCCGCCTACACGGAGACGGTCCACGCGACCGCGCGCAGCCCGTACGACCCCGGCCGCGGCGCCGGGGGTTCCAGCGGCGGGGCGGCCGCCTCGGTCTCCGCCGGGCTGGCCGCCGGGGCCCTGGGCAGCGACGGCGGCGGCTCGGTCCGGATCCCGGCCGCCGCCTGCGGCGTGGTCGGCCTCAAGCCCAGCCGGGGCCGGGTGACGACCGCCCCCGGCACGGACGCCTTCGGGCTGGCCACCGCCGGCCCGCTGGCCCGGACGGTACTGGACGCGGCCCTCCTGCTGGACGTCATGGCCGGCAGCGTCCCGGGCGACGGCAGCACCCTGCCCGCCTCCCCCGCCGGCCACTTCAGGTCCTGCGTCGAACGCGAGCCCGGCCCGCTGCGGATCGGCGTCCTGCCCCGGACGGACGGGTGGCACCCGGAGGCCGCGCTGGCCTCCCGCCGCACCGCCGACCTGCTCGCCGACCTCGGCCACCGGGTGGAGGAGGCCCCGCCGTTCGACCCCGCCGAGTACGTGCCGGACTTCACCGTGCTGTGGAGCATGCTGGCCGCCGCCGTGCCCGTCCCGCCGGAGCGGGAGGACCGGCTGCTGCCGCTGACCCGCTGGCTGCGCGCCCGGGGCAACGAGCACAGCGCGGGCCGGCTGGCCGCCGCGATGGCCTCGCTGACCGCCACCGCCCGGACGATCTGCCACCGGTACGACCGCTTCGACGCGGTGCTGAGCCCCACGACGGACCAACCGCCGCTGCCGGTCGGGTCGTTGGCCGACCCGGACGACCCGGAGCGGACCTACGCCCGGATGCTCGCCGTCACCCCGCGCACGCCGGTGGCGAACCTCACCGGCCGGCCGTCGATCAGCCTGCCGCTGCACTGGACCCCGGACGGACTGCCGATCGGCGTGATGCTGACCGCCCGGCTCCACCAGGAGGGCCTCCTGCTCTCCCTCGGCGCCCAGCTGGAACGGGCCCGGCCCTGGCACCACCACGCCGCCCGGCAGGCGGCCGTCCTGGAGCGGGCGACCGGGCAGAACACGGCGCGGCCCGAGCGGGGGACGCGGTGAAGCGCGGACAGCTGGCCTTCCTGACCGGCACCCACATCGTCAACGACCTCTACCAGGGCGCCGTCCCGGCGCTGCTGCCCTTCCTGATGTCCCAGCGGCACTACAGCTACACCGCCGTCTCCGGCATCGCCCTGGCCGCGAGCGGCCTGTCCAGCGTGGTCCAGCCGCTGTTCGGCCTGCTGGTCGACCGCCGCCCCCGCGGCTGGCTCATCCCGGCCGGCTTCCTCACCGCCGCGGCCGGGATCACCGGTGCGGCCCTCGCCGACAGCTACCCGCTGACCTGGCTCTTCGCCGCGCTGGCCGGCATCGGCATCGCCGCCTACCACCCGGCCGCCACCAACCAGGCCCGGGTCGCCGGCGGACAGTCCCAGCGGGCGATGAGCCTGTTCTCCGTCGGGGGCACCCTCGGCGCCTCGCTGGCACCGGCCCTGGTCACCCTCGTGGTCGGCTCGTACGGCCTGGGCGGCAGCTGGCTGCTGGCCGTCCCGGCGCTGGTGACGGCCCTGCTGTGGGCCGCGCAGGGCCGCTGGCTGCGGTACCGCGGCCACACCCCGGCGACCCCGGCCGCCGCCCGGGGCGCGGCGACGAGCGCCCACCGCGACGACTGGCGGGCGTTCGGACGCCTCGCCGCGACCACCGTCGCCTGGTCGATCCCCTACGTGACCGTCACCTCGATGCTCGCCCTCCACATCCAGCGCGACCTCCACGGCTCGACGGGAACCGGCGCCGCGGCGCTGACCCTGCTCACCCTGGCCGGGGCGGCCGGCACCCTGCTCGGCGGCTGGCTCGGCGACCGGCACGGACGGATGACCCCGATCCGCACCGGCTACCTGCTGGCCGTCCCCGCCCTGGCCGCCGTGGCCTTCGCACCCTCCGTCGCGGTCGCCATGGCCGGCGCGGTGGCGTTCGGACTGGCCATGTTCCTGCCCTTCGCCCCGCAGGTGACACTCGCCCAGGACTACCTGCCCACCCGGCCCGGCACCGCCAGCGGGCTGACCCTCGGACTCGCCATGTCCGTGGGCGGCCTCGCCGCACCGGCGCTCGGCGGCCTGGCCGACGCCCACGGCCTGCGGACCGTCCTCGCCCTGGTCCTCGGCGTGCTGGCGCTCGGACTCGGCTCCGCGCTGCGGCTGCGCGACCGCGTACTGCCGGAGGCGGGGCCGGAGCAGGGGCCGGAACCGGCCCCGGAACGGGTGAACGAGCAGGCCGCCACGGGTGCGGCACCCGGAGGACGATAGGGTCGTCCTCATGACTGTTCGCCCGGTACGCCATCGCTCACTGGTGGAGGAAGCCACGGCCGAGCTGCGCCGACTGATCGGCACGGGCGAGTGGCCGGTCGGCAGCAAACTGCCCGGTGAGGTGGAGCTGAGCCGACTCCTCGGAGTCGGCCGGACCACCTCCCGCGAGGCCGTCCGGGTGCTGATCGCCGACGGCCAGCTGCGCGCCCGTCAGGGCTCGGGCACGTACGTGGCCGCCGCCGCCCCGGTCTCGGAGTTCGACCGGGAGCTGCGGCGCTCGGAGGTCTTCGACGTGTACGAGGTCCGGGCGGCGCTGGAGGTGGAGGCGGGCCGGCTGGCCGCGCAGCGGCGCACCGAGGCGGACGTCGCCGCGCTCCGGGCGGCGCTGGCCGCCCGCGACGCGGCCGCCGACCCGGCCGAGCTCGTCGAGACCGACCTGGAACTGCACCGCCAGGTCGTCCGGGCGGCGCACAACCCGGTGCTCATCCGCCTCTTCGACTCCTTCGTCGACGCGCTGCGCGAAGCGGCCGGCCACGTGGTGGCCGACAACCGGCTCCACGACGGCGTCGAAGCGGAGGGCATCACCCATGCGCACCGCACCCTGGTCGAGGCGATCGCCGCGGGTGACCCGGACGCCGCCGTCGCGGCGACCCAGGCCAACCTGGACCACACCCTCGACAGACTGCGCGCCACGGGCACCGGACCACGCTGAGCCGGCCGCACCCGCGCCCGACCGCCTCGGGCCCGGAAGGCCGGTGTCCGGTCGTACTGTCGTTAGGCCCCCGGGTCCGGCGGTTCCTACCGACAGGAGCCGCCGGACCCGTCCTCGTCGCCGAGCCGAACCTGGCTCCCCGCTGAGGAGTTGCCCACCGAGGCCAGGTAGGCGGCGGTCAGCTCGGGGGTGGCCAGCCAGGCGGCATAGTCGCGCGCTTCGGCGTAGGTGTTGGCGAGCCGGCGGCCGACCTCCGGGTGTTCGGCGGCGGCCGCGAACACCCCCTGGAGGTGGTCCGGCACGGTCAGCATCGCGGCGGTGAACTCGACGCTGTGGCGGGCCTGTTGCTGCCAGAACCGCTCGGCGGTGCGGCACATCCAGTCGGCCGTGTACGGGGCGTCGCCGTGCTCCACGACGGCCCGGCGATAGGCCTCGGCCGCCCGGGCGGCGTTGTTGGCGCCCTGCCCGGCGATCGGGTCGGTCACCACCACCGCGTCGCCGAGGCCCAGCACGTGGACGGCGTCCACGCCCGAGCCGAGCTCCGCCACCGCGCGCCGGACCACCGGGGTGACCGCGCCGAACAGCCCGGCCCCGGCGTCGGTCGGCTCGGCCCCCGTCCAGAGCTCCGCCTCCCAGGGCAGGTACTCGGCCAACAACTCGCGGATCCGGGCCAGTTGGACGTCCGGCGGCGGGGCGTCGCCGAACGCGTCCAGCGGGCCGCCGGGCAGCGCCTCCCAGAGCAGGATGTCGCAGGGGCCGGAGAGGGTGAGCGCCGGCTGCAGGTACAGCTCGCCGAGGCCGGGCAGGGCGTTCATCCGGGCCCTCGGCCCGGCGGCCGGGTCCGGCGAGCCGACGCCGTGCGCGTACAGGCAGGACAGGGCCCGCTGCGGCCCGTCGAACGGTGAGCGGACGGCGTCGCGTTCGAAGATCCCGGACAGGGCGCCGCGGCCGGCCGCGACCACGGTCAGCTCGTGCCGACGGGCCAGCTCGTGCAGCCCGCCGCGGTCCAGCGTGCGGTACTCGACCACGCCGCCGCGCTCGGCCAGCAGTTCCAGCCAGCCGGCCAGTTTGAGCCGCTGGTCCACCGACTGGGCGGGCTCGTCCAGCGTCATGGTGTACTCCAGCGCCCGCACGCCGGGGGGCGCCGCCAGCACCGCCTCCACCGAGGAGACGGCCGGCGCCTGCTCCGCCCAGAGGTCCAGCCCGGCCGCCGCCTCGATCCGCAGGGCGGGGCCGAACATCGCCTGGGTGGACAGCACCCGGCCGCCGCGCAGCTGCTCCGGGGTGCGCTCGGCGACCAGCGTCACCCGGTACCCGTCCGCCACCAGCCCGAGCGCGAGTTGGAGGCCGGCCTGGCCCGCTCCGACGACGGCGATCCGGCGCACGCTGCCTCCTGGTGGTCTGTTGACGGTCCGTCAAGCAGGCACAGTAGTCGAGCGAGCGCGCTCCGGTCACCGGTGGCGGGCGCATCCGTTCGAAGGAGGCGGCGGCGTGCGGACCGCGCCGCCGCCCCGGCCGCCCCGGGCCGGCTCAGCCGCGCAGGTGCGCGGTGAGCACCTCCACCACGTCCTGGGTCCGGTCGGCCAGGTAGAAGTGCCCACCCTGGAAGACCCGCAGGTCGAAGGGGCCGGTGGTGTGCCGCTCCCACTGGCCGACCTGGTCGACGGTGGCGTGCGCGTCGGACTCCCCCGCCAGGGCGGTGATCGGCAGCGACACGGTCGCGTCCGGGGTGCTGCAGTAGGTCTCGACGGCCATGTAGTCGGCCCGCAGGCTCGGCAGGACCAGCTCGCGCAGGCCGGGCACGGCGAAGATCCGGTCGTCCGTGCCGCCGAGCGCGGAGATCTCGGCGAGCAGTTCGTCGTCCGGCAGCTGGTGGACCCTGGTCGTCCGGGGCAGCGAGGGCGCGCGGCCGGCCGAGACGACCAGCCGGTCCGGCCCCCGTACGCCGTCGCGCTCGAAGCAGCGGACCGTCTCGAAGGCGACGGCCGCACCCATGCTGTGCCCGAAGAAGGTGAGCGGCCGGTCCGCCCACTCCCGCAGCTCCCGGGCGAGCTGCTCGGCGAGGCCGGTCACCGAGCCGATCGTCGGCTCGCCGATGCGGTTCTGCCGG
This sequence comes from Kitasatospora sp. NPDC056273, assembly GCF_042268845.1. Classification (NCBI taxonomy): domain Bacteria; kingdom Bacillati; phylum Actinomycetota; class Actinomycetes; order Kitasatosporales; family Streptomycetaceae; genus Kitasatospora; species Kitasatospora sp. NPDC056273. Next base: position 68,211 of record NZ_JBHJSJ010000015.1, read on the forward strand.
CCCGGGTACTGGACGGCGAGCACATCGGCGTGCGGCGCCAGCGCGTTGGCGTACTCCAGGTAGTAGCTGGCCGAGCCGCCGGCGTGCGGGAAGATCACGATCCGGGCGGGCGCGGAGTCGGACGGGTTGAATCTGCGGAACCACGGATTCTCGACGACGGCGCTGCTGGACATGCGGGGTGCGACCTCTCTCCGTGACGGACTCTGCAGGCCCCAGTCTGGCAGTGCCGGGCCCCGCCGCGGGCGCGAAGTGACGATCATGACCCTCCGGCAGGCCGGTTCTCGCCGGTGCCCCACCGGCCGCCCTCCGCGCTTGACTGCGTGACCGGGGCATCGACTGGATGCCCATCGCCGCGGAAGCGGTGCGCAGTGACCTGCTCTGCGGGGTCGGACCGGACGGCCGGTGGCACGGCTGGTTCGACGTCCGGGTCCACGCCGACGCCCTGCGGACGATCGGGCTGCACCCCGAGCAGGCGTCCGCGGTCGTCAACGGACCTTCCCCGCCCGGCTGGTGGCACGCCGAGGCCGAGCGCCGGGCCCGTCGGTGACGGCGGCCGCCGGCCCGGCTCAGCCCGCCGCGCCGAAGCGGACCGTCTCGGCGCGGGAGCGGGAGGCCGCGTCCAGCAGCAGGACGGACGAGGCCTCCGGGGTCGGCATCGGGCCGCCGGTGCGCACGTGCCGGGTGAAGGCGGCCAACAGCCGCTCCAGGCCGCGGCGGTGGCGGGCGAAGACCCGGCCGGAGGCGTGCCGGCCGCGGGCCCGCTGGCCGTCCAGCGCGGTGGCGGCGCCGACGTCCAGCAGCACCAGGTGCAGTTCGCGGCCCCGGCGGGCCGCTTCCCGGGCGAGCCAGCGCCGCATCCAGGCGCGGCTGCCGCAGTCGTGCACCAGCAGCGGGCCGCCGCCGCGCACCGAGGAGCGCAGCAGCCGGAAGTGCTCCAGCCGGGCCCACGGCCGGTACACCGCGTACGGCAGGGCGGCGGGCATCACGGCCTCGCAGGCCTCGTGCACCGTCCGCGGGTCCACGGCCCGGACCGCCGCCCCGGACCAGCGCCGCAGCAGCGTGCTCTTCCCGGCCCCCGGCAGCCCGGACACCACCACGACGGCGTCGGCCGGGTAGGCGGTGACGAACCCCGCCCCGGCCTCGCCCCGCAGATCGACCACGCCGCGCGGCGCCACGACCGCATCCACCCCGCCGCCCACCAGTCCGAGCCCCCGTTCACGTCCGACCGGGAACCCTAACAACAACGCCCGGCCGGCCGCTCGGCGGATCCGGCCGGACCGGGCCTCGGCGTCGGGCGTACGCACCTCATGGAGAGGAAGCGGGGGCGCCCTCCGGCCGGGGACCGAGGGGACCCCGCAGGCCCGCACCGGCCCGTCGGCGCCCACCCGCGCCCGTCGGGACTCCTGGGCCCCCGGCGACCGCAGTGCACCCGTGGGCCCGCCGTCCACTAGGCTGACGAGCCGTCAGACAGGAGGACGGGCCATGGCGGAGGCGGCTCCGACGTACACCGCGCTGGTGCTGGACGGGCTCGCCCGCGATCCCGCCCGGGTGGCGCTCCGGTACGGGGACGAGGAGTGGACCGGGCAGCGCTGCCTGGACCTGGTGCACCGCGCCGCCCGCGCGCTGGAGCGGGCCGGGCTCGGGCGCGGGGACGGGGTGACGGTGCTGGCCGGGAACCGGCCGGAGGCGCTGCTGGTGCGGCTGGCCGCGAACCTGCTGGGCTGCCGGGTGGCGATGCCGTTCCCGGACGGGCCGGTCGCCGAGCAGGTGGCGCTGGCGGAGTTCGCCGGGACGTCCGCGCTGGTCTTCGACCCGGTCCGGTGCGCGGCGGCGGCCGACGGGGTCGCGCGGGCCGTGCCCTCGGCCGTCCTGCTCTCGCTGGGCCCGTCGCCGCTCGGGCTCGGCACGGACCTGCTGGACCTCGCCGCGGCCCGCTCCCCCGCCCCGCTGGCGCCCCGTTACCGGCCCGAGGACGTGATGGCGGTGCGGTTCACCGGCGGCACGACCGGGCGCCCGAAGGGGGTGCTGCGCCGCTTCGCCCGTCCGCCGCGCCCGCCGCTGCGGGCCGGCTCGGTCTTCCTGCTGTGCACCCCGCTCTGCCACGGCGGCGGCACCACGGCGGACCTGGCGCTGGCGGCGGGGGGCATGGTGGTGATGCAGGACGGGTTCGACGCCGGGGCCGTACTGGCGGCGGTCGAGCGGCACCGGGTGTCCCGGATGTACCTGCCGCCGCACCTGCTGTACCGGCTGCTGGACCACCCGCTGCTGCCGACGACCGACACCGGCAGCCTGCGCCGGGTCGGCTACACCGGCTGCGCGCCCTCGCCGCGGCGGCTCGCCGAGGCGACCCGCCGGCTGGGCCGGGTGCTGCACCAGACCTACAGCCTGACGGAGTGCGGGCCGGTCGCCCGGCTGGGCCCGGACGAGCACCTGGCACCGCGGCTGCTGACCACCGCGGGCCGCCCGTACCCGGACACCGGGCTGCGCGTCCTGGACGAGGACGGCGCCGAGCTGCCGCCGGACCGGACCGGGGAGATCTGCGTCCGGACGCCGACCGCGATGGCCGGCTACTGGCGCGACCCGGAGCTGACCGGGCAGGTGCTCCGGGACGGCTGGCTGCACACCGGCGACCTGGGCAGCCTGGACGCGGCCGGCTATCTGACGGTGGCCGGGCGGCGGGACCCGATGGCGGTCGTCGAGGGGCACAATGTGTTCCCCCGCGAGATCGAGGAGCCACTGCGCACCCACCCGGAGGTCCGCGAGGCGGTGATGTTCACGACCACCGACCCGGACCGCCTGGAGCGGGTGCACGCCGCCGTCGCCCTCGTCCCCGGCTCGCGGCTGACGGCCGGGCAGCTGCACCGCTGGGCCCGGGCGCACGGCCTCGGCCGGTGCGCCCCGGACTCGCTCCTGCTGCTGCCCGCGATCCCGCTGAACGGTCTCGGGAAGCCGGACCTCGCCGCCCTGCGGGCCCAGGTGGACGCCGGGAGCGGACGGGCGGCCGCCACCGCGGGGGCGCGCGACGGGGTGTGACGCGCCCGACGAGTGCATCGAGCGCCTACGCGGGCGACCTCTCGTGCGCCACCCGGCGGGAAGAACCGTCCGTGGGCACTCGATCGTGCGGCCCGACCTGCCGATACATCCCCGGCAGCGCCGTGCACGTCGCTGTAGGCCGCACCGTCCCCCCAGGAGGCACTCCCTTGACCTGGCTACGCGTCCTGACCGCACTGGGCATCCTCGCCGTGGCGGCCAGTGCCCTGATCGTCTTCGCCCTCTGCACCGCCACCTCGCGCGGCGAGCGCGCCGCGGAGGAGGCGCCGCCCGACCTCCGGGCGGACGCCGAGGGCAGCGGCCTCTTCCAGCGGATGGGCGGCGACAGCTGACGCCGCGCCGCCCACCGCCGGTCAGTGCCCGGCGATGTCGTCCGGCCGGACCTCGATGTGGTCGGCGGCGAGATCGACCGCCACCCGGTGCTCCATGCCGAGCGACTCCAGGAACTTGACCGGCAGCTGCACCCGGCCGCTGCGGTCCAGCATCACGTACTCGCGCTCGTTCACCGACTCCTCGCCGTGCTCGTCCGTCACGGTGCGGCGCAGCACCTCGCTGGCGGTCCGCCCGTCCCGGATCGCGACCGTGCGACGGACCTCGCCCGCGACCATCGGGTCGTGGGTGACGATCACGACGGTGGCGCCCAGTTCGCGGTTGACGGTGCGGAAGGACTCGAAGATGATCCCGGCGGTCTCCGAGTCCAGCTCGCCGGTGGGCTCGTCGGCGAGCAGCACCGGCGGGTTGTTGGCCATCGCCACCGCGATCGCCACCCGCTGCTGCTGGCCGCCGGAGAGCTCGTTGGGCTTGCGGTGGGCGAGCTCGCCGATCTCCAGCGCCTCCATCAGCTCCGCGACCCGGGCCGCCTGCTGCCGGGCCCCGCCGGCGCCCGAACGACGGCCGCGCAGCTGCATCGGCAGGGCGATGTTCTCGGCGGCGGTGAGGAAGGGCAGCAGGTTGCGGGCGGTCTGCTGCCAGATGAAGCCGACCACCTCGCGCCGGTAGCGCAGCCGCTCCTTGACCGACATCTCCAGCAGGTCGCAGCCGGCCACGGTGGCGGTGCCGGCGGTCGGCACGTCCAGCCCGGCGAGGATGGTGAGCAGCGTGGACTTGCCGCTGCCCGAGGCGCCGACCAGGGCGACCAGGTCGCCCTGGCGGATGGTCAGCTCCAGGCCCTGGAGCGCCTGGACCTCGACCCCCTCCGCGCTGAAGATCCGGACCAGCCGGTCGCAGACGATGGCCGCTCCCTCGCCGTACGCCTTGGGCGAGGCGGCGGCGAGGGCCCGCTGCTGGAGCTCCTGGAGGCTGGGGGCCTCGGTGACCGTTCGCTCCTGGGGAGTGCTCTTCACCGGTGGTCTCCTGTCTCGACTGTCTGCTTCATCGCACCGCTCTCCACTGTCCCGGCGGACCGGGCCGCTGTCACGGCCCGTGCACCGCCCCCGCCCGCCGCTCCCGGCGGGTCCGCCGCTATCCGTGCCGGCCTCATTGCCGTTCCCCCGCTCGCAGTTCGGTGGCGATCTGGCGCCGGCCGGCGACCAGGGTCTCCAGCACCACGCCGAGGCCGACCACCAGGGCCAGACCGGCGGTGGGCAGCAGCACCGGCAGCACCGCCGGGGCCAGGGTCTCGCCGACGGTGGCACCGACCAGCGCCGAGAGGTCGAAGGCGCCCCCGAGCAGGGCGACCGCGGCCAGCGCGACCAGCCCGCCGCCGACGGCCGCCGCCAGGGTCTGCGGCAGCGCCTCGGCGATGATCAGCACCAGGCCCTGCCGGGGCCGCAGGCCCATGGTGCGCAGCCGGGCGAGCACCGCCGTACGGTCCGGCGCGGCCCGCAGCAGCGTCAGCAGCACGGCCAGCAGGGCGAACCCGGCGGCGGCGAAGCCCGAGTACCAGAACAGCCGCCCGGCGGCGTGCTGCACCGGGTCGCCGGCCAGCTCGGCGACCTTCTCGCGGCTGCTGTGCACCACGTAGCCGGGGGGCAGGCCGGCGGTGGTCTTCCCGGCCGCCGTGGCCTCCGCGTCGATCAGCTTGGCGACGCGCCCCAGGAGCTCGCCGCTGCCGATGGCGCGCTCCCGCAGCAGGGCGCGGACCCGGTCCGGGTCGACGTCGCCGACGGCGAACCACTTGTTCACCCGGTTCGACCGCTTGAGCTCCGGCAGGTGCTCCGCGGCGGGGCCGGCCGGCACCACGACGAAGGGCTTGCCGGGGTCCGGGAAGGCGGGCGTGGCGGTGACGATCCCGGCGACGCTGGTGACCATCTGGCTGCCGGAGGGCGTGCGCACCTGCGGTGCGCCCGAGGCCAGGTGCGCGGCCAGGTCCCGGCTGAACAGCGCGGGGACCGGGCCGTCCTTGCCGCCCGGGGCAGCGGTCAGCCTGGCCGGGTCGTACCCGCCGACCCCGACGGTGCGGGAGATCTCCGCGTAGGCCTCGGGCTCGACCACCACCAGGACGGCCTCGGCGGTCTCCCGGTCGGCGCCGACGAAGGTGGCCCGCTCCTCGATCCACGCACCGGTCGCCGCCCGGACGCCGGGCAGTTCGCCGGCCGCCTTGGTGAAGGCCTCCGGCAGGTTGGCGTAGAGCGGGACGGAGACGGACACGTCGCCGCCGGTGGAGAGCCGGGCGGCACGCGCCCGGGAGTGGTCCACCGTGTCGAGCACGGTGGCCCCGAAGCCGGTGGCGGTGACGGCGATCAGCAGAGCGAGCAGCGGCAGCGCGGAGGGCCGCCGCCGGCCCGAGTTGTCGCGGGCGGCCCGGACCAGGCCGAGGAAGCCGACCAGGCCGCGGCCGCGGCCGGCGAGTGCGGCCAGCCAGCCGACCACGACCGGCTCGATCCTCGCCAGCAGCAGGCCGCCGGAGACGGCGAGCAGCAGCGGGGCGGCCACCAGCAGCGGGTCGACGCCGCTACCGGGGTGGCCGACGCCGCGACGTCGGACCTCGGCCACGGCCGCGGCGGTGACGGCCAGCACGGCGAGTTCGCCGACCATCCGGCGCCAGCCGCCGGCCGCCCGCGGGCGCGCCCAGAGCAGCGCGGCCCGGACCGGGAAGACCAGGATCGCGAGCAGGGTCACGGCGAGCGCCAGCAGCACCGGGGTGCCCCAGCGCGGGGTGGGCAGCAGCACCAGCGCGAGGGCCGTGCCGAGCACGGCGGCGGGCAGCACGGTCACCGCGCCCTCGCCGAGCAGCCGCAGCAGTACCCCGGTTCGCGAGCCGCCGCGGGCCTGGAGCAGCCGGATCTCGGCCGTGCGCCGGTCCGTGCTGAGCGCCGCGGCCAGGCAGAGCACCACGACCGCGACGCCGGCGACACCGGCCGGCCCGATGGCGCCGAGCGGGGCCGCGGCCTGGTAGCGGGCGGTGGCCCGGGCGAGGACGTCCGGCATCAGCGAGGTGGCGTGCAGGTCGGCCCGGAGGGTGGCGTCGATCAGGGCGGTCATGCCGGGGCCGGCCGTGTACGAGCCGAGGACCTCGCGGGTGTGGTCGAGCTCGTCGGCGCGCAGCGAGCCGGGGTCGACGGGCAGCCGCCAGAAGTTCTGGCCGCTCGAACCCCAGCGGGCCAGCGCGGTCAGGCTGCCGCCGTCGACGAAGCCGCTGGTCCAGTACCACGCGTCCTCGCCCTTGACGCCCAGGCAGGCCCTGGACGGGCAGCCGAGTCCCTCCCAGAACGGGTCCTGGGGGTCGTTGACCCGGTAGAGGCCGGTCACGGTGGTGCGCAGCGCGACCGGTCCGTCGGTGCCGCTCTCGATGACGTCGCCGACCTTGATGTTGATGGCCTCGGCGGCCTGCTGGCTCAGCGCGATCGGCAGCGGGCCGTCGACCGGGGCGGGGCCCGGCCAGGTGCCCGCGGTCAGCGTCGCCCGGTCGGCGAGGCCGTGCAGGTAGAACAGGCCGAGCCCCGGGACGGCCCGGTCGGAGAGCCGGGTGAACCCCGGGTTGAACATCTTCCGCTCGGTCTTGATCCGGGTGCCGTGGACCTGGGCGGACGCGCTCAGCGGCAGCTGCCGTCCGATCTGCGCGTCGAACTTCCGCTGCAGGGCTTCGAGGGCGGCGCCGTCGTCGCCGGGGGCCAGCCCGGAGGTGACCTCCAGGTTGGTGACGTTGGTGCCCAGGCCGCGCGTGAACTCCTGGAGCGCGCTGTCCGCGTTCCGGTCCGCGATGCGCGGGAAGGCCGCCGCCAGGAAGACGGTGACGAGCGCGAGGGCTGCCGTGAGCAGCGCGGCCAGCGGCATCGCGCGCAGCCGGGTGCGCACCCAGGGCGCGGGCCGGTGGGCCCGCGCCGGTTCGGGCGCCGGCGGCGGCGCGGGGGTGGGCACGGTGGTGCCGGCCTTGGTGGTCACATCTCCTCCACGTGGCGCAGCCGCGCGGCCACGTCTCGACGCCGGCGGCCGATCAGGAAGGCCGACAGCAGCGGGACGACGGCGATCGCGCCCGCGAACAGCAGCGCCTGACCGAACGGCAGCTCGACCAGGGCCTCCGGCACCGGGCGGCGGGCCGCCGGGGTCAGCACCACGAAGGGCACGATCAGCCGGACGAGCAGGGCTCCGAGGGCGAGGCCGACGATCCCGCCCAGGCCGACCAGCACCGCGTTCTCGGCGGCGACGGTCCGGGTGACCTGCTTGCGCGGGGCGCCCAGGGCGAGCAGCAGCGCGGAGTCCCGGGAGCGCTCGTGTGCCGAACCGGCCACCGCGGCGGCGAAGCCGATCGCGGCGAGCACGGCGGTGACGATCGCGATGGCCATCAGCGCGCTCTGCGGGGCGGCGCCGACCGGGTCGCCGAGGAGGCCCTCGGAGACCTCCTCGTAGAGCGCGAGGTCCTGGCTGCCGGGCGCGCCGCGCAGGGCGGCGGCGGCCTCGGCCGGGATGCGGTCGCCCGGCCCCGTGGCGGGCAGCCACCACTCGGTGCGGGACGGCAGGTTGCGGTCCTGGACGGACAGCATCCGGGCGACCGAGCCGAGGTCCAGCAGCAGCGCCCGCTGGCCGGCCACCGGGAGGGCCTCGACCGCGCCGGTCACCTTGACCGGGACGACGACCCCGCTGAACGGCACCTGGAGGGTGTCGCCGACGGAGGCTCCGACGGACTTCAGGTAGTCGTGGGTGGCGACGCCGTTGACGGCGGCCGGCAGGGGCGCCCCGGTCGGGCTCAGCACCGCGCGGATCGGGTCTCCGATGCCGCCCGCGGGGTGGTAGCGGACCGTGAACAGGCTGTCGGGGGCGGCCGCTTCGGAGGCGAGCGCGGCCACCGGCGAGCCGCCCGCGCCGTTGCGGGACTCCGGCGGCTTGATGGTCCAGCCGGCACCGGACGGCACCGGGACGGCGGTGGACGGTCCGTCGGCGGTGTCCGAGACGGCCAGGTTCCGCAGGGTGACCTCGCCCTCGCTGCGGTCGCCGAAGGCGACGTTCGCGCCGACCACTGTCAGCGGGGCGGCGACCGAGCCCACCGGGGCGTCGACCAGCGCGCCGAGCCGGATCGAGGAGTGGACCTGGCCGTTCATCGGGAGCTCGCCGAACGGGACCTTGTGGACCAGGCCGAAGCGGTCGCGCAGCAGCAGCCGGACCTCGGGCTGGATCGGGACGCTGGTGAACCGCGAGTTCTTCGGCTCCTGCTGGCTCACCGCGATGTCCGCGTCGATCCGCAGCGGGCTGCCGGGCAGCGGGATGCCGGCGGGGGCGGGGGAGGCGAGCGAGCCGAAGACCTCCGTACCGGTGCGGCCGTCGAGCAGGTCGGAGCGGACCGGGACGCGTTCGGCGAAGGCGGCGGCGTCCACGGCCATCAGCTGGCCGGAGCCGCCCTGCAGCGGCTGCTCGTCGCGCACCACCGCGACCAGCCGGTCGCCGCCGGGCAGGCTGCCGTAGCGGCCGCCCTGACCCATCGGCGCGTTGTGCGAGCCGGAGATGCGCAGGCCGCCGGCCGTGGCGAAGGCCGCCTGGTCGCGCTGGGAGGCGGTCCAGGTGGCGTGCTGACCGAGCGCCAGGACGCCGGTGGCCACGGCCATGACGAGGAGCAGGACGGGGCCGGTGGCGCGGCCGGGCCGGCGGGCCAGCTGCCAGCCGACCATGGCGGGGCCGAGGCCGCTGCCCCGGGCCGCCGCGCGGGCGCCGAGCCGGGCGACGACCGGCAGCAGCCGCAGCACCACCAGGGTGCCGGCGCACAGGGCGAGGGTCGGGGTGGCGACCAGCAGCAGGTCCACGTCCAGCCGGCCGGTGGAGTCGGGGGACAGCCCGCCGCCGTACTGGTCGAGCTGCTGGTAGGCGAGCGCGGCCAGGGCGAGCACGGCGATGTCGCCGCCGTTGCGGGCGACGCCGGAGACCACCGCCTGGCGGCGGCCGGCCCGGCGGCGCAGGGCGGCACCGACGCCACGCACCACGCTCGGCACGGTGGCCAGCAGGATGCAGGCGAACGCGCAGACCACGGCCACCGGCCAGAGCGACCAGCTGATGCCGGTGTCCAGGGCGACCTGGTGGGCGCTGCCGAGGCCGGCCAGCGCGCGGACCAGGAACGGGGTCAGCAGCGGCGCGAACACCGCCGCGGGCAGGGCCAGCAGCAGCGACTCCAGCGCGGTGAAGGAGCCGAGCCGGACGGCCGAGGCGCCGCGCGCGGCGAGCATCTCGTTCTCGGACTCCTGCCGCGCGGCGATCAGGTGCACGACCAGCAGCAGGGCCGCCGCGGCGAGCACCGCCAGCTGGAGGGCGCCGATCAGCAGGGTGGACCGGGCGACCACCATGCTGTCGGACAACTCGCGCATGATGTCGGGCAGTTCGGTCTTCGCGGCGAGCGAACCGGAGGTCCGCAGCTCATCGGAGAGGCGCTGGGCGCGGTCGCCGACGGCCTGCGCGGCGGCCCGGTCGACGCCGGAGAAGTCGGCGTCCAGCGACCAGCCGCGGCTGCTCTGGACCAGGCCGGCCGTGGTGAAGGCGCTCTGGTCGACCATCATCGGGCCGAAGGTGGTGAAGCCGGCGACCTCGATCTCGTGGCCGCCGACCGGGTCGATCCGCCAGTACGGGGCGGCCGGGTCGGTGGCCCGGTAGACGCCGGTGATCCGGACGGTCAGCGGCTTGCTGTCGTTCCGGTCGACGAGCCGGACCTCGGCGGGCAGGGCCTGCTCGGTCAGACCGAGCCGGCGCAGCAGGCTCTGCGGGACGGCGGCCTCCGGGGCGGCGGACTGGGCCGGCCCGGTGGCGGCGCCCGGCCAGGCGCCGGCCACCAGTTGGACCCGGCCGCGGTCGAGGTCGGCGAGGACCGTCAGGTCGAGCTGGGCGCCGGGGGCCTGGCCGGCGGAGGCGCCGGCTGCGCCGGTGCCGCTCGCCGGGCTGCCGTTGGCCGCGGTGCCGTTGGCCGGGCCGCCGTTCGCCGCGCCCCCGGAGCCGGGCAGGCTGTAGGAGCGGCTGCGCATCACGCTGTCGGTGTGCACGGGCAGGTCGCCGAAGAGCTTCTGCCGGTAGGAGGCGAGCGCCTCCTCGTCCTTCGTCCGCTGGTCGAGCCCGTGCTCGCCGGTCACCGTCACCGTGGTCCGTGCGTGACCGGGCCCTTGGAGCGCCTGTCGCAGGCCGGCCTCGCCGACACTGCTGTTGAAGGCGACCAAGGCGGTCAGCACGGATGTGGTGATCAGCACCGCGAGCAGGACGGCGGCAGCCAGCGGCACTCGTCCGCGCAGTCGGCGCACGACGAAGCCGAGCATCAGGTTCCTCCCCCGGACTTACGTCCCCGGTTGCATCCCCGGGCCCCGCTCGTCGGTCCGATCCGAGTGCCGATCCGCGTGCAGATCGGTCACAGATGGACACACCGCGGGCACACCGGCGCATTGATCACCGGCTATCGGTCGCCGGATAGCGGACGATGCTGTCAGATTCGATCCAGGAACGGAAGGGACTTGCGCGAATCAAGTAAGCAGTGAGCAAATTCCTTTCATTGGTAGCATCCCGGCCGGGGATGCCCTACTTGAAATGCCATGAACACCTCACAAATCCGGCTTCGGCGCACTCCTTTGGCCCGGGACACCGACTTCTCGGATTCCCGCCCGGGAACGTGAACCGCCGGAGCACTCATATCCGTAGAACCGGACGGGACCCGGATGGAACCGGGCCGCCACGCCCACAGGGGGACGCCGCATGACGCAGCCTCAGGCCGCCACCGCCGACACCACCACCCAGCCGATGGTGGCCGTCACCGACCTCCGCCGGAGCTTCGGCACCGGTGAGCGGACCGTGCACGCCCTGCGCGGCGTCTCGTTCACCGTCGGCCGTGGTGAACTCACCGCGCTCAAGGGCCGGTCCGGCTCCGGCAAGACCACCCTGCTGAACCTGGTCGGCGGCCTGGACGCACCGACCGGCGGCAGCATCGCGCTGGACGGCATCGACCTCGCCTCGCTGGACGAGGACGGCCGGCTCGCCCTGCGGCGGGAGCGGATCGGCTTCGTCTTCCAGTCCTTCGGGCTGATCCCGATGCTCACCGCCGCCGAGAACGTCGGCGTGCCCCTGCGGCTGCGCAAGGCCCCGGCCGCCGAGCGCGAGGAGCGCGCCCACACCCTCCTCGCCCTGGTCGGCCTCGCCGACCACGCCAACCAGCGCCCCGGCGAGCTCTCCGGCGGCCAGCAGCAGCGCGTCGCCATCGCCCGTGCGCTGGCCAACCAGCCCAGCCTGATCATCGCCGACGAGCCGACCGGTCAGCTGGACTCCGAGACCGGCCGCTCGATCATGGAGCTGCTGCGCGCGGTGGTGCGCAGCGAGGGCGTCACCGTGCTGGTCGCCACCCACGACCCGACGCTGATGGGGCTCGCCGACCGGGTGATCGAGGTCCGGGACGGACGGATCGTCGAGGAGGAGGCGGAGCAGGCCGCCTAGCGGAACGGGCCCGGGCCCCGGGGCTGATCCCGGTGTGCGCTACGGGTGCGCGTGACAGGACTGCTTTACGGGGGTGGGGATGCGGGGTGCCTCCCCGCCCCCGTGGGGCGCCGGCGCTCGGACTCAGGGCCCGGCCGGGACGATCGATTGGGCGTGGTGGAACACCTCCTCCCCGTCCCAGTAGGCCTTGGTGCGTTGCAGCCGTGGGTAGTTGCCCTTGTAGTAGAGGCGCGGGTAGTCCGGGTCGGGCTGGTCGGCGGTGCCCAGGTCGGTGTCCGGGTAGTTGACGTAGGCGCCGTCCGTCGCGGTGTCGACCTCCGGGACACCGCCCGTCTCCCGGTAGACGTCGCGGTACAGCCCGCTCAGGTAGGCGAGGTGCTTCTCGTCCTCGGCCGGGTCCGTCCAGTGCGTCTGGTACTGCAGCTTCATGATCGAGTCGCGCTGCGGGACAGCCGTCTCCTCGGGGCGGCGGGCGTTGATCCGGCAGCCGTAGGAGTCGATCTGGACCACCGTGTTCGAGAGGTCCGCCCCCTCGACGTCCCGCGTCAGCCAGTCCCAGAAGGCGGCGATCTGCGCCGGGGAGAACGGCTCCCGGTGGTAGGCCGACTTGTGCTTGCCCCGCTCGTTGTCTCCCGAGGGGTTGAGCGTCATGGTCGCCTGGAACCACGGCATCCGGCGCCGCTTGTCCGGGTAGGGCAGGAACAGCCCGCCGGCCGAGCGGGTCTGCACCACCGGGCGCGTCGTCATCCCCTGTTCGACGGCGGCCACGAAGGCGTCGAGCGGGGCCGGGTCCGCTCCGTCCCACTGGCTGAACAGGACGACGTTCCCGTTGGAGTGGTGGGTGAGCTTGAGGATGGCGAACAGCCCCTGGTACACCGCCTCCCGCGGGCCGCTGTGCTCGGCCATGAAGGCACCGAAGTTGGCCACCAGGGTCTCGAAGTCGGCCGGCTGCCGGAGCAGTTCGGCCCAGGGCCAGGCCACGCTGCTCAGCCAGACCCGGGGCGGCGGCTGGGGCACGTCCGACGCGAAGTGGTACCGCAGCACCACCCCGAAGTTCCCGCCCCCGCCGCCGGTGTGGGCCCAGAAGAGGTCCTGCTCGGGCGAGCCCGGCGCGTCCTCGCGGTGCGCCTTCGTCACCACCGCCCGGCCGCCCCGGACGGTGACCACGTCGACCTGGACGAGGTGGTCGACGGTGAGCCCGTGCCGCCGGGAGAGCAGGCCGTACCCGCCGCCGCAGACGTGCCCGCCCGCGCCGACCGAGTAGCAGGACCCGGCGGGCAGGGTGACGGCGTACTCGCGGAAAAGCGTGGTGTAGACGTCCCAGTTGGTCGCGCCGCCGTCGACGCCGTAGGTGGGCCGGCCGAACTTGTCGGTCGAGGCGGCGACGCCGCGCATCGTGCCGAGGTCGAGGATGACGCCCTGGTCGTTGTCGACGAAACCCTCGTAGCAGTGCCCGCCGCCGCGGACCGTTGGCCGTAGCCCGGCGTCCAGCGCGCGGTTCACCTCGGCGACCGCGTCGGCCTCGTCGCCCACCAGCCGGATGTAGGCGGGACTGCTGCTCCACCGCTGGTTGAAGCCCTGGGCGAGGGTCTGGTAGCGGGGGTCACCGGGGAGCACCGACCGCCCCTTCGGCAGCTCCCGGCGCGCGCCCTCGGCCGCCGCCGCGCCCGTGGAAGCGGCGGTGATCCCGGCGGCCGCCGCGCCGGCACCGCCCAGGAATCCCCGCCGGGAGAATTCGTACCGCATGTTCCGTCCCCACTTTCCCGATTCCGAGAGAAGCCGGCGGCCCGCACGCTAACACGGATATCCGGCCACGGGAATCGGTTAATGAAAAGTGTGACAGTACGTCATTCCTGCTGGTCCGGCCTGGTCTTGACCGTCATCTTGACGCCGGAATCCCATTGTCAGTGGCATGGGCTATGGTCGCCGACGAATCGCAGGAATCCGCTCCACGGGAGGTTCGATGACGATCCGTCTCCGCGTTCTCCGGGCCCTCCCGGCCCTCCGGGAACTCGCCCGGAAAACACGGTCGTGGTGGCCGGCTGCACCGCCGACCACCACGACCGTCAAACCCTCCCCCGGATCACCGGGGGCCGTTCCGTCAGACCGCCGGGAAGATCTCCGCGTCCGGCTTCAGCAGCTGGCCGGCCGCCGGCGCGGTGCCGTCGACCAGGTAGCGGGTGACCATCTTGTTCAGCGCCTGGCTGCGGCCGACCGCGCAGTGCTCGATCGAGTCGACGCTGACCAGCACCGCGTTGCCCAGCTCCTGCTGCATCCGCTGGGCGAACTTGTACTGGGTGGCCGGGTCGTAGAGGTTGCCGATCACCATCACGGTGTTGGAGGTCTTCTTGTTCCACGGGCCGGAGAAGCGCTCGGCGTCCCGGGCCGGGGCCGGCCAGCTCGCGCACGCGGGCGCGTCGAAGGCCTGGTAGCGGCCGAAGGTCGGCATCTCCTTCTCCCAGGCCTTGGCCGCGTTCGCGAACACCCGGTCGTTGGAGGGGTACGGCTTGTCCTGGCAGTTGACGGCCATGTAGGAGTCGTCCGCGGTGTACTCGGAGTCGACCGGGGCCTCCCGCAGCGCCGTCCGCGGGACGTCCACCGAGAGCAGGTTGGCGTCCTCGTCCGAGACGTTCGCCTGCGGGGCCAGCAGAGCGGCCGCGGCCGGCTTCTGGAACACCTGGTAGGTCGCCTGGAGGGACTTGGCCAGCGGGGCCAGCTTGGCCTGCGAGTACAGGGCGCTGGCCACCTCGCCGGTGAAGCTGCTCAGCGTCACCTTGGAGCCGTTCGGCAGCGTGATCGGGCTGGTCCGCAGGTGGTCGCGGAGCTGGTCGAACTTGGCCCGGGTGTCGCCCTCGCCGAAGGCGCAGCGCGGGGCGCCGGCGGTCTGGCAGCGCTTGAGGAACTCGTCCAGGGCCAGCTCGAAGCCGTTCGCCCGCTGGCGGTCGTACTCCAGGCCGTTGTGCAGGCGCAGGTTCGGGTCGACGTTGCCGTCGACGATGATCGCGCGGACCTTGTTCGGGTACATGTTGGCGTACGTCGAACCGATCAGGGTGCCGTAGGAGAACCCGGCGAAGGTGAGCTGGGCGTCACCGACGGCGCGGCGCATCCGGTCGAGGTCGCGCACCACGTTGATGGTCGACATGTGCTCGATCAGCGGGCCGGCGTTCTTGCTGCACGCGTCGGTGTAGTCCTGGTCCGCGTCCAGCGTCTCGTTGATCTCGGCCTTGGTGACCGGCACGCCGACCATGCGGTTGGTGACCGCGTCGGCGTCCTCCTGGGTCTTGAAGCACTTGAGCGGGTTGCTCCGGGCCACGCCGCGCGGGTCGAAGCCGACCAGGTCGAACTTCGACTGCACCTCGGTGCCGAAGCGGGCGGTCGTCGCCCACAGGTAGCCACTGCCGCCCGGGCCGCC
Organism: Kitasatospora sp. NPDC056273; assembly: GCF_042268845.1. Lineage (NCBI taxonomy): Bacteria > Bacillati > Actinomycetota > Actinomycetes > Kitasatosporales > Streptomycetaceae > Kitasatospora > Kitasatospora sp. NPDC056273. The sequence continues at coordinate 83,497 of NZ_JBHJSJ010000015.1, forward strand.
CGGGTTGAGGAACAGCGAGCCGATCCGCTTCGACGGGTCGCTCGCCCGCCGCCGCATCATCGCGATGCCGACCTTCTCGCCCGACGGCTTGTCGTAGTCCAGCGGCACGGGGTAGACGGCACAGTCGTAGATGCCGGGGTCCGGCTTGGTCGGGTCGGGGTTGCACGGCGTCCAGGCGACGGGATCGACCTTCGCCTCGGCCAGGCTCGGGGTCTGGTCAATAGGCGCTGCCGAAGCGGCGGCGGCGGTGCCGGTGACAAGTGCGAGAGCGCAGGTGACCGCTCCGGCCAGCGTGGATATGCGGGACAAGGAACCTCCTCCGTACTGAAAGGGCGGCCCCAGCCTGTCAGTCGGAGATCTCCGTGGGAAGACCTGGGAGCGGCGTAAATCATCCACCCGTCATGTGACACATCGCGAAATATTCTGTGAATGAACCAACTTGACGGTTGATTGACCTGAGATTTCGTCATCCCGCGTTGCCGATCGACCGTCGGCCGTCCGGGTTCGGTGGGGGCGGGCGGCGTCCGGCGGGGGGCCTGCGCAGCCGACCGAGGGCGCGGATTTCCCGCGCGGCCGAACATCCGGGGCTCCCGCTATTGCGCGATCGGCATCGAGGGCACGGCGCTCCCCGCCGGTGCTCGGCGGCCCGTGGACGGGAGATGGTCCCACGCCTCGCAGGCGCGAGCCGGGTCGCGCCGGCGAGGAGCGGCACGCCTCAACTCGCGGCCGCTCCCCGCAGGGCGGCCGCCACCAGCCCCTGGATCGCGTCGGCACCGGGCTCGCCGCCGCCCACCAGGTGCTCGAAGACCAGACCGTCGACGCAGGCCAGCAGTGTGGCGGTCCGCCCGTCGGGGTCGCTCACGCCCCGGTCGGCGAGGAACGCGCGGACGGCGGCGCGCCCGGCATTCTCCCGCGGGACGAGGATCTCGCGCAGTTCGGGATCGCGCACGCTCTCCACCGCGCAGGCGTACCGGGCCAGCGAGCGCCGCCGCCCGTCGCCGGACAGTCGTTGCCGCATCAACTCGGCGATGCCGTCGGCCAGTTCCTCCGACGAACGGACCGGCACCCGCTCCCCCATGGCGTGCAGCTCGCCCTGGTCCAGCTCCACCAGCCGCCGCACCAGCGCGGTGAGCAGGGCCTGCCTGGTCCGCAGGTAGGCCGAGGTGGTTCCAACCGGCAGCCCGGCCGCCGCGTCGACCGCCCGGTGGGTCAGTCCGCGCACCCCGAGGTCGGCCAGCACCCCGATCGCGGCGTCCGCCAACACCGTCCGGCGGTCCGGCCGCCCCGCATCGTCCCGCTTCTGGCCCTCGTGTCGCCGCATCCCTCCTTTTTACCGGGGCCGCGGCACCCGGCGCGCACCACCTCGGTCCGAGCCGACCGCCGACCGCCACCCCACCACCCCGAACCGCCCCGGCGGACCCCGTCGGACCCGCCCCCACCCCCGTCCACCTGCCGACAGCCCCGTAGTACGCTCCTTCTACAGATGTAGAAAGCGGCGCGGCAACACGGGAAGGACCGGGCATGAGCAGCAGCAGCGCGGTGGTGGTCGGGGGCGGCATCGGCGGACTGGCGGCCGCGATCGGGCTCCGACTGGCGGGGTGGGATGTGACCGTGGTCGAGCGGGCGGCCGTCCTGGACGATGCGGGCGCCGGCATCTCGCTGGCCGCCAACGGGATGCGCGCGCTCGCCGCCCTGGGGGTCGGCGAGGCGGTCGAGGCTGCCGCCCGCCGCCAGTACACCGGCGGCACCCGGACGCCGGATGGCCGCCGGCTCGCCGCGATGGACGGTGCGGCACTGGAACGCGAGCTGGGCGCCCCGATCGTCGGGATCCCCCGCGCTGCTCTGCACCGCATCCTGCGCGAGGCGCTGCCCGCCGAGTCCCTGATCGTCGGCGCCGAGGTGACCGAGCTGGACACCACCCGGCCGTTCCGGGTCCGGGCCGGGTTCGGCGGCACCACCCCGGCGACCGACACCCAGCAGGCCAACCCCCGGCAGGCCGACCCCCAGCACGCCGACCGCCCGAAGGCCGACCGCCCGAAGGCCGACTTCCTGGAGGCCGACCTCCTGGTCGCGGCCGACGGCATCAACAGCAGGCTCCGGCGCCGCCTCTTCCCCGACCATCCCGGGCCGGTCTACAGCGGCTCGACGGTGCTCCGCGCGATCACCGAGCGCCCGGTCGACGGACTGAGGGCCGACTTCGAGATCACCTGGGGACACGGCGCCGAGTTCGGCCACATCGCCTTCCCGGACGACACCGCCGAGTGGCACGCGGTCCTGAACGCCCCGGCCGGGGTCCGCTACCGGGACCCGCTGGCCGAGGTCCGCCGCCGCTTCGCGCCCTGGCACGAGCCGATCCCCTCGCTGCTGGCCGCGACCCGGCCGGAGGCGGTGCTGCACCACGACATCAACGAGCTGACCACCCCGCTGCCCTCCTACGTCTCGGGGCGGGTCGCACTGCTCGGCGACGCGGCGCACGCCATGACGCCCCACCTCGGCCAGGGCGCCTGCCAGGCCCTGGAGGACGCGGTGACCCTGGCGGCGGCGCTCGCCGAGGCCCGGACGGTCGAGGGCGCGCTCGCCCGGTACGACGCGGCCCGCCGTCCGCGCAGCCAGACCGTGGCCCGGGACGCCCGCCGGGCCGGCCGGATGGGCCAGCAGCTCGCCCACCCCCTGGCGGTCGGCCTGCGCAACGCCGCGATCCGGCTCACCCCGCCCGGCGCGATGGTCCGGACCGTCCTGCGGCACGCCGACTGGACGCCGCCGCAGATCGCTCCGCGTGCCGCCTAGGCACAAGCCCATGGTCCCGCTTGACGCGGAATCAAGTTAGGCGCCATATTACTTCTCGTGACCCAGTACTCCGAGGGCGGTCCCACCGCCCCCAGCCTCGACCAGGCGCGCCGCCAGATCGCCCGCTACGGCCTCTCGGCCGATCCGCAGGCGATTCTGGTCGCGACCCGGCTGATGGCGGCGGGCGCCCGGATCAACCAGGCCGGCGAGGTGCACTTCGGCCGCTTCGGCCTCTCCACCGGCCGCTACCGACTGCTGGCGGACCTGGAGGACCACGGCGGCGAGAAGTCGCCCTCCCAGCTCGCGGCGAGTCTCGGCGTCTCCCGAGCGACGGTGACCGGCCTGGTCGACGGCCTGGAGCGGGAGGGCCTGGTGGCCCGCCGGCCGTCCACCGAGGACGGCCGCGGCAACGTGGTGATCCTCACCGCGCGGGGCGCCGACCGGCTGCGGGAGCTGGCGCCCGAGCACTTCGCCCGGATGCAGGCGCTGGTCGGGGGGCTCTCCACCGAGGAGCGCGCCACCTTCCTGGACCTGCTGGGCCGGGTGGTCGCGGGCATGGACGCGCTCACCGAGGACTGATCCGCACCCAGGCGGGCCGCCGTTCGGTGGCCCGCCTCCCCTCAGCCCCAATAGTTAGGCACCTAAGCACAAATACTTAGGTGCCTAACTACCAACGAAAGGACATCCGCTCCGATGAGCAAGAAGGCCCCCGGCGCTCCCCCGCCCTTCGTCCTGTGGCGCGAGGTCCTGCTCGCCTACGCCATGCCCGCCGCCATGGCCGGGGCCGGCGGAGCCATCACCGGCCAGCCCCAGCTGGTGGCCGCCGCGCTCACCACCATCGGCGGCACCTCCGCCCTGGTGGCCGCCGCCCTCGGCGCCGCGCTGCGCCGCCGCCCCGTCCGCGCCCGGCCGGCCCGGACCCCGCGCGCCCTCGCGGCCGCCGCCCTCGGCCTGGCCGGAGCCGCGCTCGGCCTGGCCGTCGGCCTCGCCGCCGCCCACTGGCTGCCGCAGGTCCCCCGGCTGGCCGACAGCCCGTGGCCGCACCGGCTCCCCATCGACCTGCCGGTCTCCTCGGCGATCGCCGCCACCATCACCACCTGGCACTGGCGCGGCAGCCGCCCGGCCCGCACGGCACAGCACCGACTCCCCACCGCACCCCTCCCCGAAAGGCAGACATCATGATCGTCATCATGGGCGCCGGTGGCGCCACCGGCGGCGCCACCCTCCGCAGCCTCGCCGCCCTCGGCGCGCCGAGCCGCGCCCTCAGCCGCGAGCCCGCCCGACTGGCCGCCGCACTCGACGAGCGCACCCTCGCCCGCACGGCCACCCTCCCGGCGGACGCCGCCGACCCGGCCTCCCTGCGCGCGGCCTTCCGCGGCGCGCACCAGCTCTTCCTCACCATGGCCAACGGCCCGCAGCAGGTCCGGTACGAGCTGAACGCGATCGAGGCGGCGGTCGACTGCGGCGTGGAGCACATCGTCAAGGTCTCCGCGCCCGCCGCCGAGCCGGACTCCCCCGTCGCCGTCTCCCGCGGCCACCACCTGATCGAGGAGCGGCTGCGCTCCTCCGGCATCACCACCACCGTCCTGCGGCCGTACGCGTTCATGCAGAAGCTGCTGCTCCTGGCCCCCGGCATCGCCGCCGCCGGAGTGGTGCACGGCGCGCTGGGACAGGCGCGCTGCAACTACGTGGACGCCCGGGACATCGGGGACGCGGCGGCCGAGGTGCTCACCCGCCCCGAGCTCGCCGGTGGCACCTATCCGCTCACCGGCGGGCGGGCCTACAGCTACCCGGAGCTCACCGCACTGCTGGGCGAGCTGCTCGGCCGGCCGGTCCGCTACCTCGACCTGGGCCCGTCCGAGCTGCACGCCCACCTGGTCGGCCGGGCCGGGATGCCGGACTGGCTGGCCACCCACGTGGTGGAGATCCAGCAGCTCGCGGTGGTCCGCAAGGAGACGCCGGACGACACCTTCCTCCGCCTCGCCGGACGCGCCCCGCGCACCCTGGAGGCCTTCCTCGGCGAGAACCTGCACCGGTTCCGCTGAGCGCCGGGCCGTACGGCGGGCCGGGGCCGGACCGAGGGGACCAGAGCGCGAAACCCGGCCCGCCGACGGCCCGCCACCCGAAGGGAGCAGCATTCACTGTGGCGTGGATCACGGTCGAAGAATCGACCTGACGATCCGTCAATTCCACTGACACCTCGTCACATGGGTTCCAACGGGGCTCAGTTATTGACTGATGAAGCGTCAGATTCGGCCAATCCGGCGCCAGTTGGGCCGTGTGTCCGCTCCTGCCGGGTCGCCGCGCCGGGGCTACCATCGGTCGGGTTGTCCGCTCCGGCCCCGGAGTGGGGTCACCCGATCAGGCGGTGCCCCCACCGCCCCAGGGGCCGGGCATCGGTCGGAACGGGGCGAGGACGAGGAGCGCACGGCTGCCATGACAGCTGAACCGAGCCACCCGGAGCAGTACCCCACGCCACCGCAGGATCCGACGCCCCGTGCCGAACCCGTCCAGGGGTCCACGCCCCACGCCGAGCCCGCCCACGAACCGGTGCCGCAGGCCGAGCCTGCCCTCGCCCTGTTCCCCGGCCGCCCGGCCGCCGCCCCGCGCACCCTGGTCGACGTGCTGGACGCCACCGTGTCCGCCCACCCCGACGAGCCCGCCCTGGACGACGGGCGCACCGTGCTCAGCTACCGCGCGCTGGCCGCCGAGGTCGAGCAGCTGCGCCGCCGGCTGGCCGCCGCCGGGATCGGCCCGGGCGACCGGGTCGGCGTGCGCGTGCCCTCCGGCACCAACGACCTGTACGTCTCGATCCTCGCGGTGCTCGCCGCCGGGGCCGCCTACGTCCCGGTGGACGCCGAGGACCCGGACGAGCGCGCCGAGCTGGTCTTCGGCGAGGCCGCCGTCGCCGCCGTGCTCGGCGCCGAACGCGGCCTGGCGACCACCGGCGAACGCGCTCCCGCCCTGGAGCGCCGCCCCACCCCCGCCGACGACGCCTGGATCATCTTCACCTCCGGGTCGACCGGCAAGCCGAAGGGCGTCGCCGTCACCCACCACAACGCCGCCGCCTTCGTGGACGCCGAGGCCGCGCTCTTCCTCCAGGAGGAGCCGATCGGCCCCGGCGACCGGGTGATGGCCGGCCTCTCGGTGGCCTTCGACGCCTCCTGCGAGGAGATGTGGCTGGCCTGGCGGCACGGCGCCTGCCTGGTGCCGGTCCCCCGCTCCCAGGTGCGCAGCGGCGCCGACCTCGGCCCGTGGCTGGCCGAGCAGGAGATCACCGTGGTCTCCACCGTCCCGACCCTGGCCGCGCTGTGGCCGGCCGAGGCCCTCAACGAGGTGCGGCTGCTGATCTTCGGCGGCGAGGCCTGCCCGCCCGAGCTGGTGCAGCGCCTGGTCACCGAGGGCCGGGAGCTGTGGAACACCTACGGCCCCACCGAGGCCACCGTGGTCGCCTGCGCCGCCCTGCTGACCGGCGAGGGCCCGGTGCGGATCGGCCTGCCGCTGGACGGCTGGGACCTCGCCGTGGTGGACGAGGCCGGCCTGCCGGTCGCCCCCGGCGGCACCGGGCAGCTGGTGATCGGCGGGGTGGGCCTGGCCCGCTACCTCGACCCGGAGAAGGACGCCGAGAAGTACGCGCCGCTGCCCTCGCTGGGCTGGGAGCGCGCCTACCGCAGCGGCGACCTGGTCCAGGCGGACCCGGCCGGCCTGCTGTTCCTCGGCCGCACCGACGAGCAGATCAAGCTGGGCGGCCGCCGGATCGAGCTCGGCGAGGTCGACGCGGCCCTGCAGGCTCTGCCCGGCGTGGCGGGCGCGGCGGCCGCCGTCCGGACCGCGCGCGGCGGCAACCAGCTGCTGGTCGGCTACCTGGTGGTCCAGGACGGCTTCGACCGCGAGCAGGCCGTCGAGCGGCTGCGCGCCGAACTGCCCGCCGCCCTCGTGCCGCTGCTGGCGACCGTCGAGGCCCTGCCCACCCGGACCTCCGGCAAGGTCGACCGGGCCGCCCTGCCCTGGCCGCTGCCCGAGCTGGAGAACGCGGGCCCCGGCGAGGAGCTGTACGGCACCGAGGCCTGGCTGGCCGAGCAGTGGTCGGAGATCCTCGGCGTGCGGGTCGGCGGCCCGCGCGACGACTTCTTCGCGATCGGCGGCGGCAGCCTGGCCGCCGCCCGGCTGACCACCCTGCTGCGCACCCGCTACCCGAGCGCTGCCGTGCTGGACATCTACCAGCACCCGACGCTGCGCAAGCTCGCCCGGCACCTGGAGCGCTCCGCCGGCGAGAGCGCCGAGGCCCGTACCGTCGCCCTGGTGCCGACCAGGGCCAAGCTGCTCCAGCTGCTCCTGCTGGTCCCGCTGTTCACCGTCGTCGGCCTGCGCTGGACGGTCGCCCTGCTGGCCGCCGGGAACCTGCTGACCCACCTCGGCGACTACCCGTGGGCGCCCACCGCCTCCTGGTGGTGGGTCGGCGCGGGCGCGCTCGCGCTGTACACCCCGGCGGGCCGGCTGGCCCTCGCGGCGGGCGGCGCCCGGCTGCTGCTGCGCGGGGTGCGCCCGGGCAGCCACCCGCGCGGCGGCTCCGTCCACCTGCGGCTGTGGACCGCCGAGCGGCTCGCCGAGCTGAGCGGCGCGGACTCGCTGTCCGGCGCCTGGCTGACGCGCTACGCCCGGGCGCTGGGCGCCAAGGTCGGGCCCGAGGTGGACCTGCACTCGCTGCCGCCGGTCACCGGGATGCTGAAGCTGGGCCGCGGCTGCGCGGTCGAGGCCGAGGTGGACCTGTGCGGCTACTGGCTGGACGGCGACCGGCTGCTGATCGGCCAGGTCAAGATCGGCTCCGGTGCCGTGGTCGGCACCCGGTCGACGCTGCTGCCCGGTGCCCGGGTCGGCAAGCGCGCCCAGGTGGCGGCGGGCTCCAGCATCACCGGGCAGGTGCCGACCGGCCAGCGCTGGGGCGGCGCGCCCGCCGTCAAGCTGGGCCGCACCGAACGCGCCTGGCCCAAGGAGCGCCCCGCCCGCCGGGCCCGCTGGGCCTCGCTGTACGGCGCCAGCGGTGCCGTACTCGGCCTGCTGCCGGCACTGCCGGCGCTCGCCGCGCTGGCCGTGCTGTCCCGGTTCGTCGAGCAGGGCGCGGCGCTCGGCCCGGCGCTCGGCGGCGCGCTGCTCGGCCTGCTGCCCGCCACGCTGGCGTTCGGCGCGGTGTACGCGGCGCAGCTGGTGGTGCTGGTCCGGCTGCTGAGCACCGGCCTGGTGCCCGGGACGCACCCGCTGCACGGCCGGGTGGGCTGGCAGGCGTGGACCGTCACCCAGCTGATGGACCGGGCCCGCGAGGTGCTGTTCCCGCTCTACGCCGGGCTGGTCACGCCGCTGTGGCTGCGCACCCTCGGGATGCGGGTCGGCCGGGGCGCGGAGGTGTCCACGGTGCTGGCGCTGCCCAGCCTGACCACGGTCGGCGACGGCGCGTTCCTGGCCGACGACACCCTGATCGCCCCGTACGAACTCGGCGGTGGCTGGGTGCGGCTCGGCGAGGCGAAGGTCGGCGAGCGGGCGTTCCTCGGCAACTCGGGGATGACCGCGCCGGGCCGCTCGGTGCCCAAGCGCGGCCTGGTGGGCGTGCTGTCGGCGACGCCGGCGAAGGCGAAGAAGGGCGGCTCGTACCTGGGCATGCCGCCGATGCGGCTGCCGCGCTCGGCGGACCTGGCCGACCAGAGCCTGACCTACGAGCCGCCGGCCCGACTGCTGTGGGCGCGCGGGCTGGTCGAGGTGGCCCGGCTGGTGCCGGTGCTGGCCTCGGCGGCGCTGGGCCTGCTGACCGCGGCGGCGCTGTCCTGGCTGGCGGCCGGCTCGCCGCTGACCGCCGCGCTGCTGTCGGGCCTGGTGCTGCTGGCGGCCGGCGCGCTGGCCTGCCTGGTCTCGGCCGCCGCCAAGTGGCTGCTGGTCGGGCGGTTCCGGGCGGTGGAGCACCCGCTGTGGAGCGGCTTCGTGTGGCGCAACGAGCTGGCGGACACCTTCGTGGAGATGCTGGCGGTGCCGTGGCTGGTCGGCGCGGTGCCGGGCACCCCGGTGCTGAACCTGTGGCTGCGCTCGATCGGCGCGCACGTCGGGCACGGGGTCTGGTGCGAGAGCTACTGGCTGCCGGAGGCGGACCTGGTCACCCTCGGCGACGGGGTCACCATCAACCGGGGCTGCGTGGTGCAGACGCACCTCTTCCACGACCGGATCATGCGGATGGATACTGTGGTCCTCCGCGAGGGCGCCACCCTGGGCCCGGGCGGCATCGTGCTGCCCGGCAGCACGGTGGGCGCGCGCAGCACGCTGGGCCCGGCCTCGCTGGTGATGCGCGCCGAGTCCGTCCCCGCCGACACGCGGTGGCTGGGCAACCCGATCGAGGCGTGGCAGAGCACGCCGTGACCACCTCCCCGTCCCCCCGTCCCGGCCCGCAGGAAGCGCACGTCCCCGTGAAGCCCAAGCACGTCCCGGCGGCCGCCGGCGCCCCGGACCCGTACTTCCCGAACAGCGGCGACCACCGCTACCGGGTGCACCGCTACGAGCTGGCGCTGGACTACCGGCCCGGGCCCAACCGGCTGGCCGGCTCGGCCCGGCTGAGCGCGGTCGCGGACGCGGCGCTGGCCGAGTTCGCGCTCGACCTGGCCGAGTTCCGGATCGGCCGGGTGCTGGTCGACGGCAAGGCCGCCCGCTACACCCACCGCGGCGGCAAGCTGCGGATCCGCCCCGCCAGGGCGCTCGCGCCGGGCGCGGCGTTCACCGTCGAGGTGCACTACGCGGGCAACCCGCGCCCGGTGCGCAGCCCGTGGGGCGGCCTGGGCTGGGAGGAGCTGACCGAGGGCGCGCTGGTGGCGAGCCAGCCGGTCGGCGCGCCGTCCTGGTTCCCGTGCAACGACCGCCCCGCCGACAAGGCGACCTACCAGCTGGCGGTCACCACGCCGTCCCCGTTCACGGTGGTGGCGAGCGGCCGGCTGCTGACCCGCACCACCCGGGCGTCCAGCACCACCTGGGTGTACGAGCAGAGCGCGCCGACCCCGACGTACCTGGTGACGGTGTCGATCGGGCACTACCGGCCGGTGCCGCTGGCGGTGCGCCCGGCGGTGCCGCAGACCGGCTACGTGCCGGAGCGGCTGGCCGCCGCCTTCGCCCGGGACTTCGCCCGGCAGCCGGAGATGGCGGCGTACTTCGGCGAGGTCTTCGGCCCGTACCCGTTCGGCGAGTACGCGGTGGTCGTCGCGGACGAGGAGCTGGACGTCCCGGTGGAGGCGCAGGGCGTCGCCACCTTCGGCACCAACCACCTCGGCGGCGGCTGGGAGCGCGAGCGGCTGATCGCCCACGAGCTGGCCCACCAGTGGTTCGGCAACAGCGTCACCATCGCCGACTGGCGGCACATCTGGCTCAACGAGGGCTTCGCCAAGTACGCGGAGTGGCTCTGGTCCGAGCACGCCGGCGGCCCGGGCGCGGCCGTGCACGCCGCCGCCGCGCACCGGCTGCTGGCCGGGCTGCCGCAGGACCTGACGCTCGGCGACCCGGGCCGCAGGCTGATGTTCGACGACCGGCTGTACCAGCGCGGCGGGCTGGTGGTGCACGCGCTGCGGCGGGCGCTCGGCGACGACGCGTTCTTCGCGATGCTGCGGGACTGGACGGGCGCCAACCGGCACGGCGTGGTCGCCACCGCCGACCTGCGCGCGCACGCCGCCCGGTACACCGCCGCGCCGCTCGGCCCGCTCTTCGAGGCCTGGCTGGAACGGCCGGAACTGCCGCCGCTGCCGGGCTGATCCGGTTCACCGGGCCCGGCCTGATCCGGTCACCGGGCCCGGGCGCGGGGGTTATTGGGCCCGTGCGCGGGATTATTGGGTCGGCGTCGCGGCCGGGCTGGACTACTGTCCGTGCACATGTCGATGAGTCCAGAAGCCCACATGACCGACCTCCCCTCCGAGCTGCTGCCCGCCACCCGCCGAGCCCTGCTGCACCGGCTCGCCGTCGCCCAGGCCGAGGGGCGCACGCCCTCGATGGTCGCCGGGGTGCTGCGCGACGGGCGGCCGGTGTGGAGCGGCGCCCGCAGCATGGTCGACGGGCACGCGCCGACCCCGGACGTCCAGTACCGGATCGGCTCGCTCACCAAGACCTTCGTCGCCGTGCTGGTGATGCGGCTGCGCGACGAGGGCCTGCTCGACCTCGCCGACCCGCTCTCCCGCCACCTGCCCGGCACCCCCGCCGACGACGCGACCGTCGCCCAACTGCTCGCGCACTCCTCCGGCCTGACCGCCGAGACCCCCGGCCCGTGGTGGGAGCGGACCGAGGGCTCGCTGCGCCCCGGCCTCGACGACGTCCTGGAGGCCGACCGGCCGCTGAAGCACCCCGCCGGGCGGGTGCACCACTACTCCAACCCCGGCTACGCGCTGCTCGGCGCCCTGGTCGCGAAGCTGCGCGGCGAGCCCTGGGGCGAGGTGCTGCGCCGCGAGGTGCTGGCCCCGCTCGGCATGGACCGCACCACGCTGCTGCCCGAGCACCCGCACGCCGGGGGCTTCGCCGTCCACCCCTGGGCCGACGTCATGCTGCCCGAGCCGCTCACCGACACCGGGCTGATGGCGCCGGCCGGCCAACTCTGGTCCACCATCGCCGACCTGGCCCGCTGGGCGGCCTTCCTGACGGCCGGCGACGACAGGGTGCTGTCCGCCGACACCGTCGCCGAGATGCGCCGCCCGGCCATCGCCCCGGACGACGCCGAGTGGACCAGCGGCTACGGCCTCGGCCTGCAACTGCGCCGCGACGAGGGCCGGCTGCTGTACGGGCACACCGGCTCGATGCCCGGCTTCACCGCGGGCCTGTGGATCAGCGAGGCCGACGGCCTGGCCGCGTACGCCCTCTCCAACGCCACCAGCGGTGCCAGCGCCGCGTCGCTGGCCGCCGAGTTGATCGCGCTCACCGCCGAACTGGAGCCCCGGCTGCCCGAACCGTGGCGCCCGCTCGCCGAGGTGGACGCGGAGCTGCTGGAGCTCACCGGCCCCTGGTACTGGGGCGCCGCGCCGGCCGCCCTGCGGCTGCGGCCCGGGCGGGTGCTGGAGCTCACCCCGCTCACCGGCCGCGGCCGCGGCTCGCGCTTCCGGCCCGAGGCGGACGGCACCTGGACCGGTGTGGAGAACTACTACGCGGGCGAGACCCTGCGGGTGGTCCGCCACCCCGACGGCACGGTCAGCCACCTCGACGTCGGCTCCTTCGTCTACACCCGCGAGCCGTACGGCCCGGCCGGCGCCGTCCCGGGCGGGGTCGACCCGGAGGGCTGGCGGACGTTCTGAGCGGCGCGCCGCTCTCCTCACGACAGCGGTACGTCGGATCGTCACGACGGCGACGTGACGCGAGCGGCGTGACGGCGCGATCGTGACGACAGCGGCGTGACAGCAGCCGCGTGACGACCGCGGGGTCGCGACAACGGGGGCGTGCGGTGCGGCCGTACGCCCCCGTGGTGCGTGTTGTCCACCCCCCGCGAACGAGCGCCCGGTGCCGGGCAGATGACCGCCGGGCCACGGGTGGTGCCATTCAACAGGTGCACATCTGCGGTCCTCCGGGCCGCAACATGAATGCCAACCGATTCGGAGAGAAACACGGGGACCGGTTCGCGTCCATGCCCAACCGCCTGCGGACCGGGACGGTGCCCTGGCGATCCACGGCACCGCCGATCGTGCTGCCCTGGAGGGTCCGCCATGACCACCGTCCCCACGTACGCTCCGTCCGCAGTCACCACCACCCACGACGCCCCGGCGGTCCCCGCGCCCCGCCCCCACCGGCCCGCCGCCCCGGCCTCGTACACCGTCTCCCTCGCCCGCGACGAGGACGACGTGCGCGCCGCCCAGCGGCTGCGCCACCAGGTCTTCGGCACCGAGCTGGGCGCCGAACTGCACAGCCCGGTCGCGGGCCTGGACGTCGACCCCTTCGACGAGTTCTGCGACCACCTGCTGGTCCGCGAGGGCGAGCGGGGAACCGTCGTCGGCACCTACCGGCTGCTGCGCCCCGAGGCCGCGCGCCGGGCCGGACGGCTGTACTCCGACGGCGAGTTCGACCTCTCCGCGCTCGCGCCGGTCCGCCCCGGCCTGGTCGAGCTCGGGCGCTCCTGCATCCACCCGGACCACCGGGGCAACGGCGCCGTCATCAACCTGATGTGGGGAGGCATCGCGCGCTACCTGGCCGACACCGGCAACACCTGGGTCGGCGGCTGCTGCTCGATCGAGCTGGCGGACGGCGGCGCCACCGCGGCCCGGGTCTGGGACACCGTCAGCGCCAAGCACCTGGCGCCCGAGGAGTACCGGGTCACCCCGCACCGTCCCTGGGACGCCACCGGGGTGGCGCGCGCCGAGCGGGGCGCGCTGCCGGCCCTGCTCCGCGGCTACCTGCGGCTCGGCGCCTGGGTCTGCGGCGCGCCCGCGTACGACCCGGACTTCGACTGCGCCGACCTGTACGTGCTGCTGTCGCTGGAGCGCACCGACCCGCGCTACCTGCGGCACTTCCTGTCCGGCGGACCCGCCTCGGGCTCCTCGTCGTGAGCGTCTGGCTGCCCACCGCGACCTGCCGGCCCGAGACCTGCCTGGCCGACGTCCCGCCGAGGGTCTCCCACCCCCGGCGGGCGCTGCGGCTGACGGCCTGTCTGGCGGCGGTGCTGGCCGGGGTCGTGCTCCTCCCGCCGGTCCGGCTGCTCCCGGACCGCGCCCGGAACCGGCTGGCCCGGCTCTGGGCCCGGGTCGTGCTGCGCACCCTCGGGGTGACGGTCCACCTCGCCGGGCCCGACGGCTGGGGGCCCGGCGCGGACGGCGGGGTGCTGGTGGTGGCCAACCACGTGTCCTGGCTGGACATACCGCTGCTCGCCGCCGGGCGGCCGGGCCGGTCGCTGGCCAAGACCGAGGTCCGCCGGTGGCCGGTGCTCGGACCGCTGATCGCCTTGGGCGGCACCGTCTTCCTGGACCGCGACCGGCTGCGGACGCTGCCGGACACCGTCGCGACGGTGGCCGAGGTGCTGCGCTCCGGCCACCCGGTGATCGTCTTCCCGGAGGGGTCGACCTGGTGCGGGCGGGAGAGCGGCCGGTTCCGGCCCGCGCTGTTCCAGGCGGCGGTGGAGGCGGGTGCCGACGTCCAGCCGGTGACGATCCGCTACCGGCTGGCGGACGGGCGGCCGACCAGCGTGCCCGCCTTCATCGGGGACGACGGGCTGTTCACCTCGCTCGCCCGGGTGGTCGCGGCCCGCGGGCTGGTCGCCGACGTGACCTTCCTGCCGCCGATACCGCCGCCCGGGCCCCGGCCCGGCCGGGCGGGCGCCCGGCGCGAGCTGGCCCGCACGGCGCAGGCGGCGGTGGAAGGGATCCGCTGACCTCGCGCGACCTCCTGTGACCACGCGCAACCTCCCGCGACCTCCTGACAGCACCTCACCGGTCGGTCCCGGCGGCTCAGGCGACGCCCGCCCCGGCCAGGTCCTCCGGCCGCGGCTCTTCGGAGGCCGCCGGGGCGAGCGGGCGGGCCCGGCCGACCAGGACGGCGACCAGGACCGCGGTGACGGCGAGCGCGGCCGAGCCGCAGCGCAGCGCGAGGTGGATGCCGTCGACGAAGGCCCCGTCCACCGCCTGGCGCACCGGCTCGGGCAGTGCGCCGGCCGCGCCGCCACCGCCGTGGGCCGCGCCGGTCGGCGCGTCCGCGATCGGGCCGACGGCCTCCGGCGGGACGCCGAGCCGGTGCAGGGCCGAGGTCAGCCCGTCGGTCATCCGGTTGGTCAGGACGGCGCCGAGCACCGCGATCCCGAGCACGCCGCCGAGCTCGCGCAGGGTGTTGACGGTCGCCGAGGCCATCCCGGTCTGCGCCGGGGCGACCCGCTGGAGCACCGCGACCGAGACCGGGGTGAAGGTCAGCCCCATGCCGAAGCCCATCGTGAACAGCGTCCACAGGTACTCCGGGTAGCGGGCGTGGTCGCCGTACAGTGACAGCCCGCCGAGACCGAGCGCGCACAGCGCGAGGCCCAGCACCATCGGCGGCCGGGGGCCGTACCGGGCGGCGAACCGGCCGGACAGCGGCCCGGCGACCACCAGCATCGCGGTCATCGCCAGCCCGGCGTACCCCGCGCCGGACGGGGACCAGCCGAGCACGCCCTGCATCATCAGCGGCAGGAAGAACAGCGCCCCGAACATCCCGAAGCTCACCATGAACCCGCTGAGCAGCGCGCCGCTCAACGCGCCGTCCCGGAACAGCCGCAGCTCCAGCATCGGCTCGGCCAGGCGCAGTTCGAGCAGCAGGAAGGCGGCCAGCAGGACGGCGGCGGCAGCGCCGCAGCCGGTCACCCGGGGGTCGGTCCAGCCTCGCGTGGGGCCCTCGATCAAGGCGTAGACGAGCAGGCCGAGGCCCGCCGCCGAGAGCGCGAACCCGCCGAAGTCGATCCGCCGGGCGCGCGGCGGGATCTCCGGGAGGACCTTGGCGGCGAGCAGGACGCCAGCCACGCCGATCGGCACGTTGATCCAGAACACGCTGGCCCAGCCGAAGTGTTCGACCAGCGGGCCGCCGATCACCGGGCCGATCGAGAGGCCGATCGCGGACACCCCGGACCACACGCCGATCGCCTTGGCCCGCTCGCGCTCGTCGGTGAACACGTGCCCCAGCAGGGTCAGGCTGCCGGGGGTGAGCAGCGCGGCCCCGACCCCCTGGACCATCCGGCCCGCGACCAGGACGCCGATCGTTCCGGCGAGCGCGGCCACGGCGGAGCCGAGCGTGAACAGGCCGAGCCCCAGCACGAACATCCGGGTACGGCCGTGGCGGTCGCCCAGCGCGCCGCCGGTCAGGACGAGTGCGGCGTAGACCAGGCTGTAGCCCTCCGCGACCCACTGGAGACCGCTGATCCCGGCGTCCAGCTCCTGCCCGATGCGGGGCAGGGCGACATTGACGACGACGTTGTCCAGCATGGCCATGAACATGGCGATGCAGAGCGTGAGCAGCGCGAGCCGTTTGCGGCGGGCGCTCGACTTCTCCATGGGTTCCCTTCCGATCATGAGCCCCTAACAGTGTTAGGGGTCGGCGCGACAGCCACAGAGTGCACCTAACGGTGTTAGATTGCAAGCGGGAATCGACCGCACCACCGGAGGCGTCCGCACAGCCATGCCGCAGAACCACACCGACACACCCGGAACCGACGACGCGACACCCGCCCTGACCAGGGAAGCCCTCGCCCAGGCCGCACTGCGCGTGCTGGAACGGGACGGCCTGGCCGGGCTGTCCATGCGCAAGGTCGCCGCCGAGGTCGGCGTCAAGGCGGCCTCGCTGTACTGGCACGTCCGCAACAAGCAGGAACTCCTCGACCTGCTCACCGACGCGGTGATGGGCTCCGCCGAGCCCCCGCCGCGCGAGGGCGACTGGCGCGAACAGTTCCACGCGTACTGCTGGCGCTACCGCCGCCTGCTGCTCGACAATCGGGACGCGGCCAAGGTCGTCGCCGGCCGGCTCGCCCCCGGACCCAACCTGCTCGGGCTCATGGAGGACCAGCTGGACCGGCTCCGCGCGGCCGGCTTCACCGACGCCGACGCCGCCATGGCCAGCTACCTGCTCGGCGCCTTCGTCCAGGGCTTCGTGCTCCAGGAGCAGTCGCCGATCTCGGCCTCCGAGGTCCTCGGCACCAGCCGCCGGGACATCGCCGACGCCGCCGGAGACCTGTTCCGCGCCCTGCCCGCCGAGACCTTCCCCAACCTGGTCGACCTCGCCGACGACCTCACCGAGCCGAACATGGACGCCCGCTTCGAGTTCGGCGTCCAGCGGATCCTCGACGGCCTCGCGGCCCTGCTGCCGCCGGACCTGCGCTGAGCCCGGGACCCGCAGCCGCCCCTCCCGGTCCTCGGCCTCCTTCCACGCCGCCTCCCTCGGGCCGGACCTCGGCCTCCGGCACCGGGTAGGCTCACCGGGCCCCGCCCGTACGACCACGGAGGAGTCACCGATGCCCGAGCCGTACCCCCTCTACGAACCCTACGCACAAGGCCTGTTGGACGTCGGCGACGGTCAGCTGATCCACTGGAACGCCTCCGGCGACCCGGCCGGCAGGCCGGCCGTGGTGGTGCACGGCGGGCCCGGCTCCGGCCACAGCCCGGGCGCCCGACGGTACTTCGACCCGGAGCGCTACCACCTCGTCCAGTTCGACCAGCGCGGCTGCGGGCTCAGCCGGCCGCACGCCGCCGACCCGTCGACCAGCCTGGAGCACAACACCACGGCGCACCTGATCGCCGACATGGAGCGGCTGCGCGAGCACCTCGGCATCGACAAGTGGCTGCTGTACGGCGGCTCGTGGGGCTCCACGCTGATCCTCGCGTACGCGCAGGCGCACCCGGAACGGGTCTCCGCGATCGTGATCTGCGGGGTCACCATGACCCGCCCCGAGGAGACCGACTGGCTCTACCGGGGCGTGGGCCGCTTCCTGCCCGGGCCCTGGGAGGAGTTCCGGGACTTCCTTCCGCCCGCCGACCGGGACGGGGACACCGTCGAACTGCTCGCCGCCTACAGCCGGCTGCTCAACAGCGCCGACGAGTCCGTCCGCCGGGCCGCCGCCAACGCCTGGGCCACCTGGGAGGACGCGGTCATCTCCCACGAGTCGCTGGGCAAGCCGAACGCGTACACCGACCGCCCCTCCGAGGCGCTGATGGGCTTCACCCGGATCACCGCGCACTACTTCTCGCACCAGGCCTTCCTGCCGGACGGCCAACTGCTGCGCGACGCCGGACGGCTGGCCGGAATCCCCGGCGAGCTGATCCACGGCCGACTGGACCTCGGCGGACCGCTCGCCACCGCCTGGCAGCTGGCCAAGGCCTGGCCGGACGCGCGGCTCACGGTCATCGACGAGTCCGGGCACACGGGGAGTCCGCGGATGCGGGAGGCAGTCCTGGCCGCGATCGAACGCTTCGCCTGAGCGCTCCGCAGCCCTGGGGTCGGGCCGTTCCGGCCAACGGCCCGGCCCTACGGCAACCGTAGAATACGGCGCATGATCGCCTATGCCCCAGCCGCCCTGTTCTTCGTCCTGTTCGGACTCGGGGTACTACGCGACCGTCGCCAGTTCAGCAACGCCATCCTGCTCGGCATCGCCGTCTCACTGCTCTCCCTCGCCGTGCTCGCCGAACTGCGCAGAGCCCCCACCCTGGTGGTGGAGATCGCGATGGTGGCGATCTTCCTCCTGCCGACCGTCGGGACCGTGGCCCTGATCTGGTTCCTCATCGCCAACGGCCTGACCATGATCCGCAAGGAGGGCAGACGGCCGGCCAACCTGCTCTCGCTGCTCGCCGGTCTGGGCATCGTCGCCGTCATCCTGATGCTGTTCGTGGCCCTCGCCCTCCGCTCGGCCCGACTGGGCATCGTGGTCGGCACCCTGCTCCTGGTGATCGGCTACGTCTCCTTCCTCTTCACCTGCTTCATCGGCTACGCCTTCCTCTACGGCCGCCACCGGCCCCGCCAGGACGTGGACTTCGTGGTCGTGCTCGGCTCCGGACTGATCGGCGGCGAGCGCGTCCCGCCGCTGCTCGCCAGCCGACTGAACCGGGGCCGCGAGGTGTACGAGAAGCAGGCCGCCCGCGGCAACCCGCCGGTGCTCATCACCTCCGGCGGCCAGGGGCCGGACGAGAAGCTGCCGGAGTCCCACGCGATGGCCGACTACCTGGTCGAACACGGCTTCCCCGCCGAGCACATCGAGCGGGAGGACCGCTCGCGCACCACCGAGGAGAACCTGCGGTTCAGCAAGGCCATCATGGAACAGGCCAAGCCCGACTACCGCTGTGTCGTGGTCACCAACAACTTCCACGCCTTCCGGGCCGCCCTGCTCGCCCGCGAGACCGGCGTCAACGGCCACGTCTTCGGCTCCCCCACCGCCCGCTACTACTGGCCGAGCGCGACCATCCGCGAGTTCGCCGCGATCTTCCTGTCGCACAAGCTGGTCAACTTCGGCATCTGCGGCCTCATCGCCCTCTGCGGCCTGCTCGGGGCACTCTGAGCGGCTCCTGCCGCTCTGACCTCTCCGGCTGCTCCGAGTACCAGGTTCGGGCCCCGGTCGCCACAGCGGCCGGGGCCGACCGTTTCCGGGGCGGGTACGGCGACCACCCGGCCGGGCCACCCGCTCGGCCGGGCCACCCGCTCGGTCAGGCCTCCGGGCGGTCAGGCCTCCGGGCGGTCAGGCCTCCGGGCGGGGAGCCAGGATCGCGCAGGTGGTGGTGGCGTGCGCGTAGAGCCTGCCGTTCTCCGCGCCCACCACCCTGGCCTCCGCCGTCGCCATCGTCCGGCCCAGGTGCAGCACCACGCCCTCACAGCGCAGCGTCCCGGAGTCGGCGAACAGCGGGCGCAGCATGTGGACGTTGAGCTGGGTGGTGGTGTATCCCACCCCGGCCGGCAGCCTGCTCAGCACGGCGCAGCCGAGGGCCGAGTCGAGCAGGGCCGCCAGGTAGCCGCCGTGCACGGTGTTCATCGGGTTGTGGAGGTGGTCTCCGGGTTCGCCCCGGAACACCGCCGTCCCCGGCTTCACCTCGGTCAGGTGGAAGCCCATGGTGCCGCAGATCGAGGGCTCCGGGATCCGCCCGGCGATCCACTCCAGCAGGATCTCCTCTCCGCTCAGGTGGGTGAACTCGGCGATCGGCGGGCCGGGCGTCCAGGTGTGGGTCCGGGTCCGCCGCTCCGGGCCGTTCGTGGGCTGCGGGCCTTCGGCGGCGATCTCATCGGTGGTCATGGGATCAACCTGCCTGGTCCGGCCGCCTGCCTCAAGTGCCTTACGGCGCGCGGCGGGTACGGGGCCGCGGCCGCCGGACCATGGCGGCCCGTGCCATGCCCGGGCGGCGGACCCCGGATGACCGCCACATGGCACCGGGGCTCCTGGCGCGCCACGCTGCACGGGACCGGCCCCCACTCCTCCCTCACCCAGGAGTCCCCATGCCCCTGCGCCCCACCGCCGCGGCGCTGTTCACCGCCGCCGTCCTCGCGCTCGGTACCGCCGCACCCGGCGCGGCCGCGGCCTCCGACACGGTTTCCACCCTGCCGTCCGCAGCCGCAGCCGTAGCCGCGAGCGGCAGCTTCCAGCAGGTCACCGGGTTCGGCACCAATCCGGGCAATCTCGCGATGTACACCTACACCCCCGCCGGGCTGCCCAGCGGCGCTCCTCTGGTGGTCGCGCTGCACAGCTGCGTCCAGAGCGCCACCGACTACTACCGCAGCTCGGGCTGGACCAAGTTCGCCGACCAGTACGGCTTCGCGGTGGTGTTCCCGCAGACCAGCAGCGTCAACAACAGCCTCTCCTGCTTCAGTTGGTTCGACGCGGGCAAGGCCGCCCGGGGCGTCGGCGAGGCCAGGTCGGTGGTCGAGATGGTCACCAAGGCCGAGTCCCTGTACGGCTCGGACGCCCGCCGGGTGTTCGTCACCGGGCTCTCGGCCGGCGGCGGGATGGCCGCCGACCTGCTGGCCGACTACCCCGACGTGTTCGCCGGCGGGGCGATCGACTCCGGACTGCCCGCCCACTGCGCCGCCACCCAGGCCGCCGCCTCCGGCTGCCAGAACTCCGACCAGGGGCTCACCCCGGCCCAGTGGGGCGACAAGGTCCGGGCCGCGTACCCGGGTTACACCGGACCGTGGCCCAGGGTGGCGATCTGGCAGGGCACGGCCGACACCGTGGTCAGGCCGGTGAACGCGACCGAGCTGCGGGACCAGTGGACGAACGTCCAGGGCGTCGGCCGCCAACCGACCGGCACCCGGAGCCTCCCCGGCGGCACCACCCAGGAGCTCTACGCCGACGCGAGCGGAAAGCCCGCGGTGGCCGTGTTCACGATCAGCGGGATGGGCCACGGCCTGGCCGTCCACCCGGGCTCCGGGGCCGACCAGTGCGGAGCGACCGGCGCCTACTTCCTCGACACCATCTGCTCCGGCTACTACACCGCGCAGTTCTGGGGGCTGGACGGCGGTTCCGGCCCCACCGACCCCGGGCTGCCGGCCCCGACCGGCCTGACGGCGAGCGCGACCGCCGGTTCGATCTCCCTCGGCTGGCAGGCCGTCAGCGGCGCGGCCTCCTACCAGGTCTTCCGCAACGGCGGCCAGGTCGGCACCGCGACCGGCACGGCCTTCACCGACACCGGACTCGCGGCCGGCACCACGTACGGCTACACCGTGGCGGCGGTCGACGGCTCGGGCACGGTCGGCGCCCGCTCGGCGGCGGTGACGGCGACCACCCCGGGCGGGGGCGCGCCCCAGTGCTTCACCGCCAGCAACTACGACCAGGTCCTGGCCGGCCGTGCCACCCAGAGCGGCGGCCTGACCTTCGCGCTGGGCTCGGGCCAGAGCATGGGGCTCTGGAACACCTTCGTCACCCACACCCTGAAGCAGACCGGCCCGGGCTTCTACGTGCTCGCCGACGGCCAGTGCTGAACGGACGGCAGCCCGCCCGTCACTGAGCAGCACCACGACCACCCGCCCCACAACGGCCCGCAGCACGACGGCCCTCAGCACAACGGCCCGCACCGCCACACCGACCGTGAGGCTCATCCCGCCCCCACCTCCCCCTCCACCTCCGCCCGGAGCCCGGCGAACAGGTCGGTCTCGATCCCGCCCGCCGCGGCCGCCGCACCGGCCTCCGGCAGCAGACTCCGGGCGAGGTGGTAGTCCTCCGTCGGCCAGACCTCGCGCTCGATGTCCCGCGGGTGGGCCATGAAGGCCACGCCCGGCTGCACCTGGGTGGCGTGCGCCAGCATCGCCGCGTCCCGTACGGCGAACTGCTCGGCGCACGCGATCCGGGTGGTGGTGGCCAGGGCGGGCGGGGTGTCGGGCCAGCCGGCCAGCAGTTCGCCCATCCCCGAGGGGACTCCGCGTTCCGTCATGGCCGTGTGCAGGGCCTGGAACCAGGGCCGGGAGAGCGCCAGGTGGTAGTAGAGCTTGGACACCTGCCAGGGCTCGCCCTGCCCGGGGTGGCGCTGCGGGTCAGCGGCGGCTTCTACGGCCGCCACGGTGACCTGGTGGGTCATCACGTGGTCCGGGTGCGGGTACCCGCCGGTCTCGTCGTAGGTGACGACCACCTGGGGGCGGAACTCCCGGATCAGCGCGACCAGCGGCGCCGCCGCCAGCTCCACCGGCCGGGCCGCGAAGCAGTCCTCCGGGAGCGGTTCGCCCGGCCCGGGCATCCCGGAGTCGACGAAGCCGAGGAACCGCTGGCGCACACCGAGGATCTCCCGGGCGGCCGCCATCTCCTCGCGGCGGACGCGGGCGATGTCGGCCCGGACCTCGGGCCGGTCCATGGCCGGGTTGAGCACCGAGCCGCGCTCGCCGCCGGTGCAGGTGGCGACCAGGACGTCCACGCCCTCGGCCGCGTACCGGGCGAGGGTGGCCGCGCCCTTGCTGGACTCGTCGTCGGGGTGCGCGTGCACGCTGAGCAGGCGGAGAGCGCCGGGGTGACGGGTGGACACGGGTACCTCCATGCTTGGGTGGTCGGAAGCCGCTCGGCGGTCAGCGGGACGGGCGGGTGTTCGGGTAGAGCAGTGCCGGGGCGATGGCGAGTGCCGACAGGGCCAGGACCCACCAGAAGGTCTCGCCGAAGGCCGCACCCGGCTGGTCGGGGTGCCCGCCCTGCGCCTGCTGGAGCGCCAGCGTCAGCACCGCCGTGCCGAGCGCCCCGCCGAGCCGGTTGAGCACGTTGACCGCGCCCGCCGCCGCCGGCACCTGGGCCTTCTCGACGCTCCCGTACACCGCCGCCAGGCCGGGGATCGCGATCAGCCCCATGCCCGCGCCGCGCAGCGCCAGCGAGCCGGCGATCAGCCAGGCCGCCGGTTCGGAGCCGCTGCCCAGCCGGGTGAACGCGAGCGTGCCGACCAGGGAGCAGGCGATGCCGATCATGATCAGCGGACGCGGCGCGAAGCGGTCGGTGATCCGGGCGGCCAGCATGGCGGTGACCGCCGTACCGAGGGCCTGCGGCGCCAGCAGCAGACCGGCCTCCACCGCCCCGGCGTGCTTCACCTGCTGGTAGTACAGCGGCACCAGGAACATCGAGCTGTAGAGCGCGGCGCCCTGGAGGAAGCTGTTCGCCGTCGCCACGGAGAACCCGCGCCGGGCGAACAGCCGCAGGTCGATCAGCGGCGCCCGGCCGGCCTTGCGGCCCACCCGCAGCGCGCGCCAGCCGTAGACCGCCACCAGCACCGTGCCCACCACCAGCGCGACCCAGCCGGCCGTCGCGCCGTCACCGATCGTCGAGAGCCCGTAGACCAGCCCGGTCAGACCGGGCGAGAGCAGCACCAGCCCCGTCACGTCCAGCCGGGGCTTCGGTATGTCCGACGCCTCGTCAGTCGGCAGCCAGCGGGCGGCGAGCAGCAGGATCACCAGCCCGACCGGCACGTTCAGCAGGAACATCCAACGCCAGTCGAAGTGCTCCAGCACCAGCCCGCCGAGGATCGGCCCCAGGACCGGGGCCAGGCTGATCGGGAGCATCAGCGTGCCCATTACCCGCCCGACCCTGGACGGCCCGGCCGCTTGTATGATGATCGCCTGGCCGAGCGGTTGAATCATCCCGCCGCCGATCCCCTGCAGCACCCGGAAGGCGATCAGACTGCCCGTCGACCAGGCCAGGCCGCACAGTGCCGATCCGAGCACGAACAGGACGACCGAGGCGAGCCACGCCCGCCGCCCCCCGAAGCGGCCGGCGGCCCAACCCGAGAGCGGCATGGTCAGCGAGATCGCCAGCAGGTACCCCGTGGCCACCCACTGCATCTCCGCGATCGAGCCGTGCAGATCGCGGCCGACGGAGTCGATGCCGACGTTGACGATCGTGCTGTCCAGCAGCGCGAGCACCGGCCCCAGCGCGAGCACCGAGGCCATCTTCCACAGGCCCGCCGGAATCGGCTCCGGTGCCCCCTCCCGGACTCCTCCCGGCTGGTCCTTCGCGGCGACGGATGTCGTCATGCGCCCCTCCCCTAGTCGCAGTCGGGCCAGCGCCCCCCGAACCCGCGTGCGGCACCCCGACGCTCGCTCGGCACACTCTCGGACGCTCACCCGGGCAGCCGCTCCGGCCGCCCGAGAAGAACTTAGGCCGGACCCACTGATTAGGTCAAGCCTAATTCCTGTACCCGACCCAGCAACCTGCGCTACGCTCCCGGCATGACCGAGAACGCGACCACGCCGAGCCTGCGCGAGCTCAACAAGCGCCGCACCCGCGAGGCGATCTCGCACGCCGCGACCAGACTCTTCATCGAGCAGGGCTTCGACCGCACGACCATCGCCGAGGTCGCGGCCGCCGCTGGCGTCGCCAAGATGACCGTCACCAACCACTTCCCGCGCAAGGAGGACCTCTTCTTCGATCTGCACGAGGAGCTCGTCGTCCGGCTCGCCGCGACCGTCGCGGGGCGCGCGCCGGGCGAGTCCGCGCTCGCCGCGCTGCGCCGCGACTGCCTCGCCGGGCTCGACCGGCACGACGCCCGGCTCGGCTTCTCCGGCCCGGAGTTCGCCCGCACCGTCTTCGACAGCCCCGCCCTGGGCGCCCGGCTGCGCGAGCTGCACGAGCAGGGCGAGACGGCACTCGCCGAGGCGCTGGCCGAGGCGGTGCACGAGAGACCCGTCGGCTTCGAGTGCCGCGTCGCCGCCGCGCTGCTCGCCGCCGTCGACCGCGCGGTGTTCGCCGAGGTGTTCCGCCGCACCCTGGCGGGCGAGGAGCAGGCGGCGATCGCCACCGCCGTCCGCCCCTCGGCGGTCCGGGCCTACGACCGTCTGGAGGGCGCCCTCGGGAGCTTCGCCGTACGGGAGGCCTAGGCCGCGGGCCCGGCCTCCGACCAGGGGCTGAACCACGTGTCCGGGCCGGAGCACCCTTGACGAAAGGTTGACCTGCTCACGGCAGAAGGTTGGCGATGGCCGCCTCTATCGTCGGCCCATGCCCTCACAGCCCATCAGGCCCACCACCCTGCCGATCCTGCCCTACCGCAAGCCCACCCGGGGCCGTGACTACTGGGTCCTGGACAACGTGCTGCCCGACCCGGACGCCGTCCGGGAGCGCTGTCTGGCCCGTGGGGACTGGACCGAGGGCTACCCGCACCGCCCCGAGACCTGGCCAGGGCTGCGCACCATGCCGGGCCTGGAACCCGGGGAACTGGCCCGGGTCGAGTCGCTGGTCCGCAAGGCCACCGGCGCCTCCCGGCTCTGGGTGCAGAGCACCCCGGGCGGCGGCACGCTCAACCACAACTGCGTCCAGGTCGTCGGTGCCGGGGAATCGGAATCCCGCCCCCACACCGACTCCCGCGCGCTCTGTCGCTACGCCGCCGTCCTCTACCTCAGCCCCGGCGCCCCGAAGGACGCCGGCACCAGCTTCTACCGCCAGCAGTTCCCCGGCGGCCGCCTCGGCGGCAACCTGGTCAACACCCCGCACAACAACCTGGTCGAGGCACTCGGCACCCGCCACGTTCCCGGTGACCACTTCACCGAGGACGTCCGCGTCCCCAACCGCTACAACCAGTTGCTCCTCTACCACGCCAACCTGATCCACAGCGCCACCGGCTACTACGGCACCGACCTGGCCGAGCGGCGGATGACGGCGGTCTTCTTCTGGATGGCGTGACCCCCACCCACTCTCCGGACGACCCACCCCTCAGCCGGCGCCCACGTGCGCCAGACTCGCCCTGGTCAGCGCCGCCGCCAACCGGGCCTGGTCCGCCGGCCCGACCAGCGCCCCCAGTGCGGCCGGTTCACCCGGCAGCCCGAGCGTCCGGGCCTCCGCCGGCACCCGCTCGCCGAAGTACGGCCGCAGCGAGGGCCAGACCGCCTGCGCCTCCCTCCGGCCCCCTCATGCCCTCCATCCACGCTTGCCCGGATTCGGGCACCCCGCACCCGGGGAGGCTGGCCGCATGAACGAGCGAATCATCGGACGATGTGCCTGGGCGAACAGCACTGCCGCGCGAAGCGAGGCGGGCGCATGAGTCGTGACACCGTTCCCGCGACCGAGACCATCCGCCCCGAGTGGGCCGCGATCGACGAGTTGCCCACGGTCGAGCTGCTCCGGCTGATGAACGCCGAGGACCGTACGGTGCCCGAGGCCGTCGCCGGGGAGTTGGAGCGGATCGCCGCCGTGGTCGACGCCGTGGCCGCCCGGATGGCGCGTGGTGGCCGACTGGTCTACGCGGGCGCCGGGACGGCCGGGCGGCTCGGCGTGCTGGACGCCGTCGAGTGCCCGCCGACCTTCGGCACCGATCCGGCGCTGGTCGTCGGCCTGATCGCGGGCGGGCGCCCGGCCGTCACGGCGGCGGCCGAGGGCGCCGAGGACCGCACCGACCTCGCCGAGGCCGATGTGACCGCACTCGCCCTCACCCCCGCCGACACCCTGGTGGGCGTCTCCGCCTCCGGCCGCACGCCCTACCCGCTGGCCGCCGTCCGCGCCGCACGCGCGGCGGGGGCGCTGACCGTCGGGCTGGCGTGCAACCGCGGCTCGGCGCTCGCGGCCGCGGCCGAGCTGGGCATCGAGGTGGAGGTCGGCCCCGAGGTGCTGGCCGGATCGACCCGGCTCAAGGCGGGCACGGCGCAGAAGCTGGTGCTCAACCTGCTGTCCACGGCGGTGATGGTCCGGCTCGGCCGGACGTACGGAAATCTGATGGTCGACCTCCGCGCCACCAACGACAAGCTGCGCGACCGCGCCCGACGGATCGTCGCCGAGGCGACCGGCGCCGACGGGACCGCGGTCGACCGCGCCCTGAGCGCGACCGGCGGCCGGGTCAAGGACGCCATCCTCTCCCTGCTCGCGGACGTGGACGCCCCCACCGCCGCGCGCCTGCTCACGGCCTCGGAGGGACGGCTGCGCGAAGCCCTCCGCCTCGCCCTGCCGTAACAACCCTCCATCGAGCCCGGCTAAAACCCGCCTGGCCGTAGCCCCGTCCCCCGCCGACTCACCCCAACCGCACGTCCGCCGCCACGACGACCTCTCCGAGGCGCGGGAAGTCCAGGTCCACCGACGCCCGGTGCTCCTCCGCCGTGAGCGCGGCCATCGCGTCCTCGACGAACACCAGCCGGTACCCGTGGTCGCCGGCGGCCCGGGCGCTGGACTCCACGCCGAGGTTGGTGGCGATCCCGGTGAACACCAGGGTCTCCACGCCCCGCGCCCGCAGCAGCCCGTCCAGGCCGGTGCCCTGGAAGGCGCCGATGGTGCGCTTCACCACGACCTCGTCGGCCACCGCCGCGACCTCCGCGACCAGCCCGCTCCCGGGCGGCTGCTCGGCGACGTTCGGCCGCTCGACCCGCACCGCGACCACGGGCGCGCCCGCCGCCCGGAACTCCCGGGCCAGCTCCAGCGAGGCCTCCACTACCTCCGAACCGGTGCGCGGCGCGAGCGGGTTGGCGACGATCCGGTCCATCAGGTCGATCAGGACCAGGGCCGTACTGCGGGGATCAAGGGTGGTCATGGACGTCACGCTAGTCCAGTCACGCCGGCCCGTCCGACAACCGGCCCATCCTACGACCGCCCCTCCTGGGCCCGACCCTCCGAGGCCCGGACCTCCGACGCCGGAGCGCCCTCCGCCGTCACCGGAGCGCCCTCCGCCCCCGCCTCCCGCGCGATCTCCGCCCGGAACCCCTCGATCAGCACCCGCAGCCCGTACTCGAAGTCCGCGTCGTGGTCGGTCATCCGCAGCACGTCCACCGCCTCGCGCAGCAGCGGCAGTTCGCGCAGCGCCTCGTCCGGGAACGGCGGCCGGTCGCGGTCCGCGGTGTCCTGCCGCCAGGCCTGCTCCTCGGTGACCCAGCCCATGATGTACCGGTCGACGGTCAGCAGCAGCCGCAGCGCCGTGCGCGGGCGCAGCCCGGCCCCGCACAGGGCGGCCAACTGGGCCTCTACCGCCGGGAGTTCGTCCTCACTGGGCAGGGTGCCGGCGTGCACCCGGGCGCCGTCGCGGTAGGCGAGCAGGGCGCCGCGCTTGGCGCGGGCGTCGGCGGCGATCCACTCGGGCCAGTGCGCCGGGTCCGGCTCGCGGTCGGGCGGGAGGGCCTCGGCGAGCATCGCCTCGGCCATCAGATCGAGCAGTTCCCGCTTGTTCTTGAAGTGCCAGTACAACGCCGGTGACTGGACGCCGAGTTCACGGGCGAGCCGGCGGGTGGTCAGCCCGTCGATGCCCTCCTCGTCGAGCAGGCGCAGCGCCGTGCGCACCACCTCGTCGCGTTGCAGCGCCATCCGATCGCCCTCCTGGGTTATCCGCTTGCCAGACCCACCTTATCGCCGATAAGTTCCCGAGCTGGAATTTATCAGCGATAAGGACGGCCGTCGCGACGCCGACGACCGCGAAGGGATCCCACCCCTCGTGACCTCCGACCCGAACCCCACCTCCGGACCCGACCCAAGCCCCGACCAGAACCCGACCTCCGGACCAAACCCCACCTCCAGCCCCGACCGCCCCTGGTCCCGCCTGCTGCCGAACACCGCCCCCTGGCGCTCCTCCCGGGACTTCCGGCTGACCTGGACCTCCGGCACCGTCACCCTGCTCGGCTCGATCTTCACCATGACCGCGATCCCGCTCCAGATCGCCGACCTCACCGGCTCGCCGCTGGCCGTGGGCGCGGTCGGCGCGGTCGAGCTCGTGCCCGTCATCCTGTTCGGCCTCTACGGCGGCGTCCTCGCCGACCGCGCCGACCGCCGCACCGTCGCCCTGGCCACCGAGGTCGCCCTGGCCGCGCTCAGCGCCTTACTGCTGGCCAACGCGCTGCTCGGCACCCCCGCCGTCTGGCCGCTCTACGTCGCCGCCGGGGTGGCGGCGGCGATCCAGGGCATCCAGCAGCCCTCGGTCGAGGCGATGGTCCCCCGCCTGGTGCCCCAGGACCAGCTGGTGGCGGCGGGTGCCCTGCTCTCCCTGCGCTGGAGCATCGGCGGCGTGGCCGCCCCGGCGGCGGCCGGCCTGCTGATCGCGACCGCCGGCGTCCCGGCGGCCTACCTGGTCGATCTCGGCACCTTCCTGCTCTCGATCGCCCTGCTCGCCCGGGTCCGGCCGGTCCCCTCGGAGCGGGACGCCGAGGCGCCGCGGCTCACCGAGTTCCTCGGCGGCGCCCGGTACGCGGCCCGGCGGCCCGATCTGGTCGGCACCTACCTGGCCGACCTCGCGGCCACCGTCTTCGCCCTGCCCACCGCGCTCTTCCCGTTCCTGGCCGCGGAGTTGGACGCCACCTGGGCGCTCGGCCTGCTCTACTCGGCCGGTGCGGCCGGCAGCCTGATCGCCGCCGCGACCGGCGGGTGGGCGGAGCGGGTGCACCGGCACGGCCGGCTGGTCCTGCTCTCCGCCGCCCTGGTCGGCGCGGCGACGGCGGCGGCCGCCTTCGCCCCGGGCCTGTGGGCCGTCCTGCTCTGCCTGACCGTCGCGGGCGGCGCGCACTGGGTCGGCGACACCTTCCGCAGCGCCATCTGGAACCAGTCCATTCCGGACGAACTCCGGGGCCGAGCGGCCGGGTTGGAGATGCTGATCGGCTCCGCCGGGCCGGCCCTGGGCGACCTGCGGGCGGGCGGGCTCGCGGCCCGCCAGGGCATCCGGGCGGCACTGCGCACGGGGGGCCTGCTCTGCCTCGGCAGCTCGGCCGCCGTGTCCGCCGCGCTCCCCGCACTCTGGCGCTACGACCAGCGGGCGCACCGCACCGGGCCGGTCGCGCCGGAGCCCACCCCGTGACGCGCCCGCCGCACCCACCCCACGACTGCTCAGTCCCGGACGAGCGCCGTCGCGTGCCGGTCGATCAGCTCCGCCAGCCCCCGGAGGTCGTCGACCCCGCGCTTGGGCAGCATGGTCAGCACACCGGTCTCCTCGCTGCCCTTCAACAGCAGGAACAGCCGGGGCGTCTCCAGGTAGTACCGCTGCTCCGACCAGGCGAACTCGGTGACCGAGGCCTCGGTGCTCACGACCACCCCCTGGTCGTCCAGCAGGACCCTGAACTCGCCCTTCTCCCTCGCCGTCCTCGTCACCCGCCGCACCCGCGTCGCGGGCCCCGCGAGAACCACGAGCAGCACGACCGCCACCAGCAGGGCGAGCAACCGCAGCACCGTCCCGCCGAGGACGGCGAGCAGCCCGACGACCGCCGTCCCGCCGACGGCCACCGTGTACACGGCCAGCCGCGACCGGCGTCCGGCCGCCGTGCACCGCTCCCACGCCGCGAAGGCCTCCCGGAAGTCCTCGGCCGTCGGGGTGTAGCGGACCTCGACCGACGTCACCGCCCGCTCGTCGGAACCCACGTCCCACACCCTCCGACCCATGTACGCACAACTCCTGACACCAGCTTCGCCGGATCGTAGCAAAGACCGTACGTACCCGATGCGACCGCGTCCACGGCCTCCCGGCCCTCCGGCGTGAATGCGCCGCTCCCGGCACCCACCCGTTGACCGACCACCCCGCCCGGCGGTTGGCTCACCCCGAGCCGGCCGCCGGGGAGTTCGGCGTCCACCGCCGACGCGGCACGGCCCGATCCCAGGGGAGGGAACCCGATGACCCGCATCCGCCGCCCACTGCGCGCGGCCCGCACCCTCGCGGCCGCCGCACTGGCCGCCGCCGTCACCATCACCGTCGCCGCCCCCGCCCAGGCGGCTCCGTCCACCACACAACCGTCCACCTGGCCGGGCGGCACGGGCACCGAACGCGTCTCCGTCGGCCCCGGCCAGGCGCAGGCCACCGGCGCCTCGCAGGCCCACGGCCTGAGCGCCGACGGGCGCTACGCCGTCTTCACCTCGGAGGCGGCCGACCTGGTGCCCGGCGACACCAACGGCGCCGTCGACGTCTTCGTCCGCGACCTGTGGACCGGCCGCACCGAACGGGTCGACACCGGCCCGGGCGGCGTCCAGGCCGACGGCGCCGCCCACCACGCCGCGATCAGCGGCGACGGCCGTTACGTGGCGTTCGGTTCCAGCGCCACGAACCTCGCCCCCGGCGCCAACCGCGGCTACCAGGACGTCTACGTCCACGACCGCTGGACCGGCGAGACCCGGCTGGTCAGCGTCGGCAAGGCGCCGGGAGCCCCGCAGACCGACCGGGTGTCCGACGTCCCCTCGATCAGCTGGGACGGCCGCTACGTCGCCTACCAGTCCAACCGCAGCGACCTCGCCCCCGGCACGGTCACCTGGTTCGGCGGCAACATCTACGTCACCGACCTCTGGACCGGCGACACCCGCCTGGTCAGCGTCGGCGCGGACGGCAAGGAGGCCGACGCCTCCTCCGCCTCGCCGGAGATCAGCGGCGACGGCAGCACGGTCGTCTTCATCTCCAAGGCGACCAACCTCATCGGCCCGGGCCGGCCCGACGCCCTCTCCCCGGCCGCCGTCGCCGAGCTCAGGGCCGGCTCCGACGAGGAGTTCGCCGCCGACTCCCTCCGCCCGGAAGCCCGCCCGGACTCCCGCCCGAACGCCCGCCCGGACGCCCGCCCGGACACCCACCCGGAGCTCCTCAAGCCGCGCCTCTACCCGCTGTACGTCCGCGACCTGCGCGCCGGGCGGACCAGCCTGGCCTCCTCGGCCCCCGACGGCGGCTACAAGGGCGCGGCCGACCCGTCGATCAGCCCGGACGGCCGCTACGCCGTCTACTCCTCCTGGGTCGTCCACGGCGACACCTCCTGGGACCGCCACTTCGAGCTGTACGTCCGCGACCTCCGGCAGGGCACCGAGACACTGGTCAGCATCGGCCTGCCCGGGACGAAGACCACCCTCGACTCCTTCGGCGGCCGACTGACGGCGGACGGTCGGTGGGTCTACTTCAGCTCGACGGCGGAGAACCTCGTCCCCGGCGACACCAACAACACCGAGGACGTGTTCCGGCGCGACCTGTGGACCGGCCGCACCGAGCGGGTCAGCGTGGCGGGCGACGGTTCCCAGACCACCGGCTCCTCGTACGGCCCGTTCCCCGACGCCTTCGGCACCGCGGTGGTGTTCACCTCGTCCGACGGCACCCTCGTCCCGGGGGACACCAACAACGCCGAGGACGTGTTCCTCCGCCGCCTGCCGCTGTTCTGACACCCGCCCCGACCACCCTCACCACCCCGACCGGCGCGGGTGCTCCCGGTCTCACACCGTGAGCGCCCGCGCCGAGGCCCGGATCGGCGCCGGCAGTTCCGTCCACCCCCGCAGGTACCGGTCGACCGCCGCGGCCACCGCCCGCCCCTCGGCGATCGCCCAGACGATCAGCGACTGCCCGCGCCCGGCGTCCCCCGCGACGAACACGCCCTCCGCCGCCGTGGCGAAGCCGTCGTCCCGGGCCAGGGTGCCCTCCGGCCCGGTGGCGAGGCCGAGTTGGGCGAACAGCGGCCGGTCCGGGTCCGGCCCGGTGAAGCCCAGCGCGAGCAGCACCAGCTGCGCCGGCAGCCTCCGCTCGGTGCCCGCCCGCGGGCTGCGGTCGGCGGGCTCGGCCTCGGCGAAGCGGACGGCGGCCAGCCGGCCGTCCGGGCCGGGCTCGAAGCCGACGGTGGTGGCCGCGAACACCCGGGGCCCGGCCTCCGCCGCACCGGACTCCTCGTGCGAGGTGGTCTCCCGGTACACCTTGGGGTACACCGGCCAGGGCTGCCCGTCGGCCCGGTCCCGCGGCGGCCGCGGGTTGATGTCCAGCTGGGTGACGGAGGCGGCGCGCTGGCGCAGCGCCGTCCCCAGGCAGTCCGCCGCCGTGTCGCCGCCGCCGACGATCACCACGTGCCGCCCCTCGGCGGACAGCGGCGAGACCGGGCAGTCGCCCTCGTCCACCCGGTTCGCCCAGGTCAGGTACTCGATCGCCTGGTGCACCCCGGTCAGCTCCCGCCCCGGCACCGGCAGCTCCCGGCAGGCGGTCGCGCCCACCGCGACCACCACCGCGTCGTACCCGGCCCGCAGTTCCTCGCCCGGGACGTCCCGGCCGACCCACACCCCGGTGCGGAAGTCGGTGCCCTCGGCCCGCAGCTGGTCCAGCCGGCGCTCCAGCCGGTGCTTCTCCAGCCGGAACGGCGGGATGCCGTACCGCAGCAGCCCGCCCGCGCGGTCGGCCCGCTCGTACACCGTGGTGGCGTGCCCGGCCCTGGTCAGCTGCTGGGCGGCGGCCAGCCCGGCCGGGCCCGAGCCGATCACCGCGACCCGCCGCCCACCG
Source organism: Kitasatospora sp. NPDC056273 (assembly GCF_042268845.1). Lineage (NCBI taxonomy): Bacteria > Bacillati > Actinomycetota > Actinomycetes > Kitasatosporales > Streptomycetaceae > Kitasatospora > Kitasatospora sp. NPDC056273. The sequence continues at coordinate 116,322 of NZ_JBHJSJ010000015.1, forward strand.
GAGCGCTCGGCGCGGTCGGGCGGCCGGGGCCCGTCCCAGCCCGCGTCCAGGGCCCGGTCGGCGATCGCCAGTTCCACGTTCTTGATCGTCACCGCCGCGCCGTCGATGGCCAGCACGCAGGCGCTCTCGCAGGGCGCCGGGCAGAGCCGCCCGGTGAACTCCGGGAAGTTGTTGGTCGCCAGCAGCCGTGCCGCGGCCGCCCGCCAGTCCGCGCCGGCCTCCGCGCCGACCTCCGCGCCCGCTCCGGCCCCCTCCCCGGACCCCGTCCCCGACTCCGCCACCAGCCGGTTCCACTCCGGCACCAGGTTCCCGAGCGGACAGGCGCTGTGGCAGAACGGCAGCCCGCAGTCCATGCACCGCCCCGCCTGCCCGCCCACCACCGGCAGCAGCGGGCCGGGCCGGTACACCTCCCGCCAGTCCCCCAGCCGCTCCCGCGCATCACGCCGCACCCGCTCCTCGCGCGGGGTGGTGAAGAAGGCCATCCGGTCTGCCATCGCGGCCTCCGGCAGGGCGTGCCGACTCGGATCAGGCGGCCCACCCGGCGGCGCGCCACCGTACGGCCACCGTACGCCCGCGAAGCACCGCGCGACAGCCCCGGCCGTCACGGACCGCCCCGGAGCGGCCGCGGAGCGGGCCCGGACACCCCGCCCCCGCCCGGCACCGCCGTGAGCACGCCAGGGAGAATCTCCGCCATGACCCACACCGTGCTGATCGCCGAGGACGACCGGGCCATCCGCGACTCGCTCGCCCGCGCGCTGATGCTGCAGGGCTACCGGGTGCGGGTCGCCGCCGACGGCACCCAGACCCTGGCCGTCCTCGCGGAGCAGCGCCCGGACGTCCTGGTGCTCGACGTGATGATGCCCGAGCCGGACGGCCTGGAGGTCTGCCGCCGGCTGCGCGCGGCCGGCGACCGCACCCCGGTGCTGATGCTCACCGCCCGGGTCGAGGTGCCGGACCGGATCGCCGGCCTGGACGCGGGCGCGGACGACTACCTGGTCAAGCCCTTCGACGTGGACGAGCTGTTCGCCCGCCTGCGCGCCATGCTTCGCCGCCGTCCACCGGAGTCCGCCACCGAGGTGCTGACCGTCGCCGACCTGCGGATCGAGCCGCCCGCCCGCCGGGCCTGGCGCGCCGCCCAGGAGCTCGAACTGTCCCGCACCGAGTTCGACCTGCTGGAGCTGCTCGCCCGGCACGCCGGCGCCGTCCTCGACCAGGCCACCCTGTACGAGCGGATCTGGGGCTACGACTTCGGCCCCGGCTCGAAGAACCTCGCGGTGTTCATCGGCTACCTGCGCCGCAAGCTCGACCGCCCCGGCCTGGCGCCGCTGATCCACACCGTCCGCGGCGTCGGCTACACGCTGCGCGAGCCGTGACCGGCCCGGCCCGCCGCCTCCCCCGGTTCCCGCGCCCGGCCCGCCGCGCGCCCCGGCCGCCGCGCCCGACCGGCAGGCTCCCCCGTCTCCCCCGGCTGCCGCGCCCCGGCCTGCCCACCACCTTCGCGCTGGCCTTCGCCGCGATCGCCGCGCTGGTCGCGGTGCTGATCGGCGCACTCGGCTACGACGCCGCCGCGCGGCTGATCCGGGATGACGAGACCGCCGACTTCGGCGCCGCCGTCGACTCCGTCGGCCGCCAGGTCCAGCGGGAAGTCCTCTTCCCGGGCGACTTCGCCGGCCCGAGCGGCCTGAGCGCCGACCTGGTCCGCCCGATCCGGGTCACCACGCAGTCGCTCGACCCCGACGGCGCGGTGCTGCCCGGCACCGCCCGGCTCGACCTGCCGCCGAGCCCGTCCGACCACGAGCTCGCCCACGCCGACCAGCCGGGCCGCACCTCGATCGGGCTGCGCCACGAGCACCGCGAGGCCTACCGGGTCGGCGTGGTCTCGCTCGGCGGCCGACGCGGGGCGGTCCAGATCATCCAGCAGGTCGGGCCCACCGAGAAGCTGCTGACCACCCTGCGCACCCGTACGGTCGCCCTGGTGGCGATCGTCGCGGTGCTCGCCGGCGGGGCCGGCCGGCTGCTCGCCCGACGGATCACCCGACGCCTGGTCCGGCTCACCCACGCGGCCGAACTGGTCGCCGCCAGTGGGCGGTTGGACGTCCCGGTGCCCGCCGCCGGCACGGACGAGGTGGGCCGGCTCGGCCGGGCCTTCGACCGGATGCTGGGCCGGCTCGCCACCGCCAAGGAGAACCAGCGCCGACTGGTCCAGGACGCCGGGCACGAGCTGCGCACCCCGCTGACCAGCCTGCGCACCAACCTCTCGGTGCTCCCCAGCCTGGACCGGCTGCCGCCCGCCGAACGCGCCGCGCTGATGGCCGATCTGGTCGAGGAGACCCGCGAGTTGACCCAGCTGGTGGAGGAGCTGGTGGCACTCGCGGCGGACCGAAGGGCGGACGAGCAGCCGACCGAGGTGCTGCTCGCCGACGTGGTCCGGCAGGCCGCCGCCCAGGCCCGGCGGCGCGGCGACCGGGAGGTCGTGGTGGACGCGGACGCGACCGTGGTCACCGCCCGGCCGGACGCACTGGCCCGCGCGGTGGGCAACCTGCTGGACAACGCCGCCAAGTTCGACCCCGCCGGGACGGGCCCGATCGAGGTGGTGGTGCGCGGCCCGCGGGTGGAGGTGCGCGACCGCGGCCCGGGCATCGACGCGGCCGACCTCGACCGGGTCTTCGACCGCTTCTACCGGGCCACCGCCGCCCGCGGCCTGCCCGGCTCCGGCCTGGGCCTGGCCATCGTGCACGAGGTGGCCCGCTCGCACGGCGGTACGGCCTTCGCCGCCAACCGGGAGGGCGGCGGCGCGGTGATCGGCTTCACCCTCGGCGCCGACGGAGCGGACGGGCCCGACGGCTGAGCACGCGGACGGGCCCGGCGCGTGGCAGCGCCGGGCCCGTCCGCGTGGCCGGTCACCGTCAGACGGCGGCCAGCAGCCCCCGCCCGAGCCAGTCGGCCTCGTCCTTCACCCCCGGCAGGACGAAGAAGTAGCCGCCGCCGGTCGGCGAGATGTAGTCCACCAGCGGCTCGCCGATCAGCCGGGTCTGGGTGGCCTCGAACTGCCGCACCACGTCCTGCTGGTAACAGCAGAACACCAGGCCCATGTCCAGGTTCCCGGCCCGGTCGACGCCCCGGTCGTAGTTGAAGCCCCGGCGCAGGATGCGCGAGTTGTCGGTGTCGGCGGTGCGCGGGTTGGCCAGCCGGATGTGGGCGTCGAGCGGGATCGCCTTGCCGTCCGGGTCCTTGGCGTAGTCCGGCGCGTCGGTCTCCCGGGCGCCGTCCAGCGGTGCGCCGGTGTCCCGGCGGCGGCCGAACATCTTCTCCTGCTCGGTGAGGGTGACGCGGTCCCAGAACTCGATCAGCATCCGGATGATCCGGATCACCTGGTAGCTGCCGCCGGTCGCCCAGGCCGGCTCGCCCGTCCCGTCGGTGACCCAGACCAGCCGGTCCATCTCGCGCGCGGAGCCGGTGTCCGGGTTGACGATGCCGTCCTTGAAGCCGAGCAGGTTGCGCTGGGCGCCGTCCGGGCGGGACTGGTTCTGGAAGCCGTCGATCCGCCAGAGGATCTGCAGCGCGCCCCGGGTGTGCCGGGTGATGTCGCGCAGCGCGTGCAGCACGGTGTCCTGGCGGTCGGCGCAGATCTGCAGCGAGAGGTCGCCGTGCAGTTCGGCGGCCTGGAGGTTGTCGTTCGGGAAGGTCCTCATCGGCGCGAGCCTGACGGGCTTGGCCTTGGCCAGCCCGTAGCGGTCGTCGAAGAGCGAGGCGCCGACGCCGACCGTGACGGTCAGGTGGTCGGCGGGGACGGTCGGGCCGAGGATGCCACTGTCCGAGGGCGGCGCGCCGACGCCGAGGTCCGGCGGGGTGCCGCCGGCGGTGAGGAAGCGGATCCGCTCGGTCAGGGTCCGGAACAGCGCTTCGAGGCCCTTGCGGTCCTGGGCGATCACCTGGCAGGAGACGAAGGCCGCGAAGCCGGGGGCCGCCGTGGTGACGCCCGCCTGGTGGGCCCCGTGGAACGGCACCGCCCCGGCCTTCTCCTGCGTGCCGTCCCCGGCGGCGGCCGGTCCGGCGGCGAGGGCGAGGCCGCCGCCGGCCAGCACGGCCGCTCCGGCGCCCGCGCCGAGCGCGGCCCGGACGAAGCTGCGCCGGGCCGGTCCGGCCGGGCAGCCGCCCTCCCCGACGGCCTCGGCAGCGGCAACGGAGGCGGCGGCAGCGGCGTGCGGGAACGGGCAGGAGCCGGTGGCTGCGGTGTGGTCGGTCATCAGGCGGCCTTCCGGATCTCGAGCAGGGCGGGGACGGGGGCGAGGTCTTCGAGCAGTTCACCGGTGGCGCCGTTGAGCTGTCGGCGGGTGTCGGCGGGCAGCCGGTCGACCGGGGTCCAGCCCTCGGGCCGGTGGGCGGCGGCGACCAGGTCGCCGACCCGCTTCATCCCGGCGTTCACCTTGACGAGCACCTGCGGGTCCCGCTCGTCGAGCAGCGGCTGGAGCAGGGTCAGCAGTTCCTGGGTGCCGGTCAGGTTGGCCTGGGCGGTGGCCAGGTTGGTGCCGCTGCCCATGTCGGTGTCGCCGGTCAGCTCGAACTGGAGGGTGTTCTCCAGGATCTCGTGGGCGCGCAGCGGCAGGTCGCCGGGGGCGAAGTCCTGGCCGGGGAAGTCGTGCGCCAGCTTCTCCACGTTCTGCGCCAGGTCGTCGGCGACGGGCGTCAGCTCGGCGGCGGACTGGTCGTGCCAGAGGCCGTACTCCAGCCGCAGGAAGCCGGTGAAGCCCGGGTCCCGCTCCTTCTCGGCGAGTCCGTCCGGGCGGCCGTCGATCTTGCCGTCGAGGTCGGCGAAGGTGCCGTACGCGGCGCCGAGCGAGGCGTACTGGAGGTGGGCGGTGAGCCAGTCGGCCTTCGCCGTGGCGAGGTCCCCGGAGCGCACGTCGGCCTGGAGCTTCCGGCTCTCCGTCACGAGCGTCGCGAGGCCCTGGTCGACGTACTCCTTGTAGCTGTCCAGCGGGGCCTTGAGGTCCTCCTCGGCGACCGGCTTGACGGCCTTGACCACGGCGGCGCCGCTGACGTGCACGGCGGCCGAGGTGACGGACTTGCCACCGGTGGGCACGCAGCGCCAGGCGTAGTCGCCGGAGCCGATGGTGGCGGTCAGGGCGCGGGTGGTGCCGGGGGCCAGGCCCTCGATCTCCCCGTAGACCGCGCCGCTGCCCGGGTCGACGAGGTAGACCTCGGCGACCTTGTCACCGGTGTTGCGCATCTGGAACACCTGCTGGCCGGGCCGCGGGTCGGCGAAGCCCTTGCCGCACTCCTGCTCGGAGACGGCGACGGTGGCGGAGCCGCCCTGCTTGCCCTCGCTGACCGCGATCACCACGCCGGCCACCACGACCGGCACGGCGATCGCCGCGGTCGGCAGCACCCAGCGCGGCCGGCCCGCCCGCACCGGTCCGGCCGTACCCCCGCCCTCGCCCTCGGCCCCGCCCGCGGCGGGCTTCGCCTCGGCGGGAGCGGCGGGAGCGGCGGCCGGGGCCGCCTGGGCGCGCCCGCCACTGCGGACCCCCTCGACGAACAGCGTCATCACGACGCCCAGGTACGCGACGTAGCCGACGACCTGGAGCACCGTCATGGTGACGGTCAGGTTGAGGGTGCCCTGGACCAGCGTCGCGTACCAGGACGAGGCGTCCAGGCGCCCGCTCAGGTCGAAGGCGTACGAGGTGCCGCCGCCGACCAGGCCGGACTCCTGGAGGTCCCGCAGGCCGTAGCCGAGGACGCCCGCCGCGACGACGATCAGTCCGACGCCGGTGATGGTGAAGAACCGGGTGAGGTTCATCTTCAGGGCCCGCCGGTACAGGCCCCAGCAGAGCCCGGCCGAGAGCACCAGGCCGACGGCCGCGCCGATCAGCGGCCCGGTGGACTCGCCGGCGGTGCGCACGTTGGTCCACAGGAAGAGCGAGGTCTCCAGGCCCTCGCGGGCGACCGCGAGGAAGCTGGTGAGCACCAGCGCGCCGGCGCCCATCGCCAGCGAGGCCTGGACCTTCTCCTTGATCTCGGCGGAGAGGGTGCGCGCCGAGCGCCGCATCCAGAACACCATCGCGGTGACGAAGCAGACCGCGATCAGGCTGAGCACCCCGCCGAACGCCTCCTGGGCGTGGCCGGAGAGGTTGGCGGCGGTGAAGGTGAGCACCGCGCCGAAGCTCAGGCTGAGCGCGACGGCCGCCGCGACGCCCGACCACACCTGGGGCAGCCGGGCCTTCTGGTCCGCCCGCACCAGCGTGGCGACCAGGATCGACACGATCAGTCCGGCTTCCAGGCCCTCGCGCAGACCGATCAGGAAGCTGGGAAACGCCTCATCCCACATGCGGCGGGCTCCTCCCCCGGGCCGGCCCGGGTCGTTCACCTGTCCTCGACCCCGCCGCGGTGGCGGCGGGGCGGCACAGCCGAACGCCCCGGACACTGCGGTCCAGGGCGCCACGGCTTAGCTTAGGCAAACCTTAGAGCCGTGCAGGTCAACCGCACCCCCGGTTCGGGTAAGGGTTCGGTATGAGCTCGCCCTCGTGTTGACCAAACCCGCAGGCCGGAGGGATCGTCAGGAGCCCCCGGTCACCCCCACCACTGCTCCGGCACCGCCTCCGGTTCGGGCGACTCCGGCACCGTCACCGGTTCGGCGCAACGCACCAGGAGATCACCCTCCTCCGTTCCGGCGACGAGGTAGCCGCACTCGCGCAGCACGACCGCGGCCGCGCCGCTCAGCGCCGCGAGCGCCTCCCGGGAGGGCGGCCCGCCCGGCTCCGCGCCCGGCGTCCAGCCGACCACCACGCCCTCGGGGTGGCGGTCGATCCACAGCGGTGAGGGGCCCGGTCCGGTGTCGAACCCGGCGCGGGCCAGGGCCTCGGTGACGTCCTCGAAGAGTTCACGGTGATCCACCATTGGCGCAGCGTAGGCCCCGGACCTCGCGACCCCCGGACGCGGCGCGCGCCGAAACGCTTCAGCGGCACCCGACCGCAGCATCGGCACCCGTTGGGCCGAGCGGCGGCCAGCCGATCGGGCGTCAGGAACCCCCGTCCGGCCCGACACGCACGGCCGGACGGGCCGATGGACGTGCACAGTCGGCCCCCTGCCGACAGCATGACAGAGTAAGCGCTCCATCACCCTGAGCAACGGGCCCAGCGGAACAGCTGGTCCGCGCGCCGGTCCCGCCGGCGGGCCCGTATCGAGAGGTCCCATGATCACAACACTTCGCCGGCCGCCGTTCCCGCCGGCGGGCCTCCGGCACGGTACGCCGCGGACGCCGGGGAGCCCGTCGTGAGAGCCGACCAGCAGTCGCAGCCGGGACCGGTGACCACCACGCGCGCCGACCCCGCCAACAAGGCCGAGGCGCTCGCCGACTGGGCGGACGGCCGACTCGGCATCTACTCCCTGGCCAAGGCCAACCTGCGCAAGATCTTTCCCGACCACTGGTCCTTCATGCTGGGCGAGATCGCGCTCTACACCTTCGTCATCATCATCCTCACCGGCGTCTGGCTCACCCTGTTCTTCGTGCCGAGCATGGGCGAGGTCGTCTACGACGGGTCGTACGTCCCGCTCAGGGGCATCCCGATGTCCGAGGCCTTCTCCTCGACCGTCAAGATCAGCTTCGACGTGCGCGGCGGCCTGCTGATGCGCCAGATCCACCACTGGGCCGCGATCGTGTTCGTCGCCTCGATGCTGACCCACATGATGCGCGTCTTCTTCACCGGCGCGTTCCGCAAGCCGCGCGAGATCAACTGGGTCTTCGGGGCGCTCCTGCTGATCCTCGGCATGTTCGACGGCTTCATGGGCTACTCGCTGCCCGACGACCTGCTCTCCGGCACCGGCATCCGCTTCATGGAGGGCGCGGTCCTCGCCGTCCCGATCGTCGGGACGTACCTGCAGTTCTTCCTCTACGGCGGCGAGTTCCCGGGGCACGACATCATCCCCCGGCTGTTCACCGTCCACGTCCTGCTGATCCCCGGGATCATGGTGGGCCTGCTGGCGGCGCACCTGATCCTGGTCTTCTACCACAAGCACACCCAGTTCGCCGGGCCCGGCCGGACCAACAGCAACGTGGTCGGCATGCCGCTGCTGCCGGTCTACACCGCCAAGGCGGGCGGCTTCTTCTTCCTGGTCTTCGGCGTGGTCTCGGTGATGGCGGCGATCGCCACCGTCAACCCGATCTGGATGTACGGCCCGTACCGACCGGACCAGGTGACCACCAACGCCCAGCCCGACTGGTACATGGGCTTCTCCGAGGGCCTGATCCGCGTGATGCCCGGCTGGGAGATCAGCGTCTGGGGCGGCCACACCCTCAACCTCGGGGTGTTCGTCCCGCTGATGGTCTTCCCGACCGTCCTGCTGGCCATCTGGTGCTACCCGTTCCTGGAGGCCTGGATCACCGGGGACCGGGGCGAGCACCACATCGCCGACCGGCCGCGCAACGCGCCGGTCCGCACCGCCTTCGGCGCGGCCTGGATCAGCCTCTACCTGATCCTGCTGGCCGGCGGCGGCAACGACCTGCTGGCCACCCACTTCCACCTCTCGATCAACGCGATCACCTACGCGGTGCGGATCGGCTTCTTCACCGTGCCGGTCGTCGTGTTCGTGATCACCAAGCGCTGGTGCCTGGGCCTCCAGCGGCGGGACAAGGAGAAGGTGCTGCACGGCCGGGAGACCGGCGTCATCAACCGCCTCCAGCACGGCGAGTTCGTCGAGGTGCACGCCCCGCTGCCGAAGGGCCGGCTCTACACCCTCACCTCGCACGACCAGCCGCAGCCCTCCGAGCTGCCGCCCGAGGTGGACGAGAACGGCGTGGCCCGCAAGGCCGGGCTGTGGACCCGCGCGCGGGTCAAGCTCTCCCGCGGCTTCTACGGCGAGTACAGCCAGATCGCCAAGCCCACCGTCGAGGAGCACGAGGAGATCGGCAGCGGCCACGGCCACCACTGATCCCCTCCCGCACCTGGAAAGGGCCCGCCGCACCGGGAACGGTGCGGCGGGCCCTCGTCGTGCCGGGGCCCGTCGACGGCGGGCCCGGGCCGCTCAGCCGCGCAGGACGGCCGGGACCACGGCGAACAGCGCCGCCGTCACGGTGACGGAGAGGCAGAGCGCCGCCCAGCGGGCGCAGATCCGGCGGCACTCGACGCGGTACCGGGCGGCCAGCCGGCGGCAGCGCTCGACCGCGCGGTCGACGACCTCCTCGGCGTAGCGCAACCGGTCGGCGGCGTAGGCCTGTTCGAGGCTCTCCCGCTCCGCCGCCGGCAGCCACGGGAACTGCGCGACGAACGCGCGGGCGTCCCGTTCGGCCGCCGCGACCTCCGCCTCCCAGGCCAGGAACCCCTCGATGCGGGCGAACTCCGCCCGGGAGTTCACCCGGGCACCGACGCCGGCGGGCCTGCCCTGACGGGGCGTCCGCGCTCTCGGCGGACGCTGTCTGCCACCCATGACCGCTCCTCCAGTCCTGTCGAGTCGTCCCGCCGGAAAGCCTGCGGGGTAGGGCTCCCGACGGGGATCGCTCCGCGACCAGGCAACTACTACCAGCGACAAACCGCAGGTGGCGGGCGGCTCGCCACAGCCCGCGCGGCCGGGAAAAACTTGCGTGCCACGCACTATTGCGCGTCACGCACCTTTCGCGGGACAGTGGTGGCCATGACGAAGGACCAGCCCGGCCTGCGGGAACGGAAGAAGGCCGCGACGCGGGAGGCACTGGGCTGGGCCGCACTGCGGCTCGCGGTGGAGCGGGGGCTGGAGAACGTCCGGGTGGAGGACATCGCGGCCGCGGCCGGGGTGTCCCCGCGCACCTACAACAACTACTTCTCCAGCAAGGCCGAGGCGATCGTCTCCCGGCACCGCGACCGGGTCCTCCAGGCCGCCGGGGCACTGCGGGCCCGCCCCGCCGAGGAGCCGCTGTGGGAGGCGCTGACCCGCTCCCTCGTCGCACCGTACGTCGGCGCGCCCGAGGAACCCGACCCGCGCTGGACCGCCGCCGTGCGGCTGCTGCTGCGCGAACCGGCGCTCCAGGCCGAACTGCTCCGCGACAGCGCCGGGGTCCGGAGGGAGCTGGCGGCGGCGGTGGCCGCCCGGACCGGGACCGACGCCGACCGGGACCTCTACCCGAACCTGGTCGCCTCGGCCGCGCTCTCCGCGCTGCAGGCCGCCAACGAGCACTACCTGGCCGCCGACCCGGTGGTGCCGTTCCAGCCGCTGCTCACCGAGGCGCTGCGCCAGCTGGCGGCCGGGCTGCCCGATCCTTCGTCACGGTGACCCCACCGCATCCGAGGGGGATTCGACATGAACGGGGACTTGAGATGAACAGCGATGTCGTCATCGTCGGCGCCGGCCCGGTCGGGCTGTTCCTGGCCGGCGAACTGGCGCTGGCCGGAATCCGGCCGGTGGTCCTGGACCGGCTGCCCGCGCGCTCGGGCGAGCAGAAGGCCAACGGGCTGGTCGGCCAGGTGCTCCGGCTGCTCGACCACCGCGGCCTGTACCAGCCGCTCAGCGGCGTCCCGGGCGCGCCGCGGCCCGTACCGCGCTTCGTGTTCGGCGCCTTCCCGCTGGAACTGCACCGGCTCGACCGGAACCCGCTGCACGCCGTGCCCGTACCCCAGCACCGGATCGAGGAGGTACTGGAGGAACGCCTCCTCGACCTGGGCGTCACCGTGCGCCGCGACCGCGAGGTCACCGGCCTGCGCCAGGACCCGACCGGGGTGACCGTCGACGTCCGAGGAGCCGACGGCGCCGAACAGTTGCGCGCCCGCTACCTGGTCGGCGCGGACGGCGGCCGCAGCACCGTCCGCAAACTCGCCGGGATCGGCTTCCCCGGCGTCACCTCGCCCGACCCCGTCTCCCGCATCGCGCACGTGCTGCCGCCCGAGGGGCTGCGCTCCACCGACAACGGCGACGTCCTGCTGCCCGGCTGCCCGACCCCGTTCCGCGTCTACACCCACACCCGCACCGACCACGGCGTGTTCGTCATCTCCCCGTTCGGCCCGGACGCCGTCATGATCGCCACGATGGAGTGGGGCGGCCCGCCGGTGGACCAGCGGACCCCGCTGACCCTGGACGAGCTGCGCGCCAGCGTCCGCCGGGTGACCGGCGCCGATCTGCCGCTCGCCCCGGCCCGTACCGCCGGACCGTTCACCCCGCGCCGCACCGTCGGCCACAACACCCGGCTCGCCGAGCGCTACCGCGACGGCCGGGTCCTGCTCGTCGGCGACGCCGCCCACGTGCACGCCGCGACCGGCGGCCCGGGCCTCAACCTCGGCCTCCAGGACGCCGCCAACCTCGGCTGGAAGCTCGCCGCCGACCTGCACGGCTGGGCCCCGCCCGGCCTGCTGGACAGCTACCAGAACGAGCGCCGCCCGGTCGGCGAGCGGGTGTTCATGCACTCCCAGGCCCAGACCGCCCTGATGGCCCCCGGCCCCGGGACCACCGCGGTGCGCGCCCTGTTCGAGGAGCTGCTGGCGCACCCGGACAACCTCGGCCGGATCGCCGCGCTGATGGCCGGCAGCGACGTCCGCCACGACGTCGGCTGCCCGCACCCGCTGGCCGGTCGGTTCGTGCCGGAGCTCGCGGCGACCACCCCGAACGGCCCCGCCCGGATCGCCGAACTCGCCCGCACCGGACGCCCGTTGCTCGTCGACCTCACCGGCGGCCGGCTCGGCCTCGCGGACCCGGCGGCGGGCTGGAAGGACCGGGTCGACCTCGTCACGGCCGACTGCCCGCAGCCGCCGGCCGGCGCCCTGCTGCTGCGCCCGGACGGCTACGTCGCCTGGGCGACCGGGCCCGACCGGGCGGACCGGGAGGGGCTGGCCCGGGCGCTGCGCACCTGGTTCGGCGCCGCCTCCTCCTGAGGACGGGCACCCGCGGACGGGCTCCCCGGCGACGGGTTCCACGACGACGCGGACGGGCCCCTACCCGCCGTCCGCGGGGCCGCCGGGGAGGCGCCGGACAGGTGGGGGAGAATGGCGGCATGTCCCGACGTCGTTCCGCGCCCCGCGCCGCCGCGCCCCGGCTGCTGCCCTCGTCCCCCTGCCCGTGCGGCCTGCCCGCCGCCTACGGCGACTGCTGCGGCCGGCTGCACCGGGGCCAGGCGGCGGCCACCACCGCCGAGTCGCTGATGCGCTCCCGGTTCAGCGCCTTCGCCGCGCAGGACGAGGCGTACCTGCTGCGCACCTGGCACCCGGACACCCGGCCGGCCGAGGTCGACTTCGACCCGGGGCTGCGCTGGACCGGGCTGGAGGTGGTCGACACCACCGAGGGCGGCGCCTTCCACGCGCAGGGCACCGTCGCCTTCCGGGCGCACTGGACCGAGGGCGGCGAGGAGGGCGTGCTCAGCGAGAACAGCCGCTTCGTGCGGCACGAGGGCGCCTGGGTGTACCTGGACGCCCTCTCGCTCGGCTGAGCCACCCGACCCGCGGCGGCCGCGGTCGGGTGGCCGCTCCGGGCCGCCGCTACAGGTAGTCGTCCAGCCGGGCCAGTGCGAAGCCCTGCGCGGTGACGTCGTTGACGACCTTGCGCAGCAGGTCCGGCATCGAGGCCTTCCAGATGTCGGTGCCCCGGAAGTGGGTCAGGATGATGTCGCCCGGGTGCAGCTTCCGGTCGTCGTAGCGCCACTCCATGTGGTCCGGGAAGGCCTCCTCGTTCCACATCGGCACCGCCTGCACCCCGCAGGAGGCCGCCGCGCGCAGGGTGTCGTCGTTGTACTCGCCGTACGGCGGCCGGAACAGCCGGGGGCGGACGCCGATCTGCTTCTCCAGCTGGTCCTGCTGGGTGCAGATCTCCTCGCGCTGGGTGTCGTAGTCCAGCACCTTCAGGTTGCGGTGGTTGATCGTGTGGTTGTTGATCTCCACGCCCTGGGCGTGCAGGTCGCGGAAGTAGCCGTAGTTCTCACGGGCGAGGTAGTCGGAGACGTAGGTGCTGAGCGGGATGCCCAGGTCCGCGGCCATCCGGGAGAACTCGGGGTCCTTCTCGTCACCGTCGTCGACGGTCAGGAAGACCACCTTGTCGTCGGTCGGCACCCGGAAGACGACGGGCGGGCGGCCGTCCGCGAGCTTGACGCCCTGCACCGGGGTGAGCTCGGGCTTGGTCGCCGGACGCGGCGGGGCCTTCAGCGGCGGGCGCTCCAGGCCCCAGTGCTGGGCGGCCGCCTCCTGACGGGCCACGGCCTCGGCGCTGTTCGCCTCCTCCGCCAGGGGCGGGGCACCGGCCTGGTCGGCGTCCGGGGCGGCGGGCGCCGCGTTCGCCTCGGGCGCCGTGTTCGCCTCGGGGGCCACGTTCGCCTCGGGGGCCGGGGCGGCCTTCGGCCCGGCGGGAGCGGCCGGAGCGGCGCAGCCGGCGAGGACGGCGGAGAGGCAGACGGCGGCCAGCAGGCCGGTCCGTACACCGCCCCGGTGGTGCTGGCTTCCCCTCAAACCCCCATTATTACGACAACCTGATGGTCTGTTCATGGGTGCACTGCTCCCCTGCCGTGCACCACCGCCAATCCCCTCGTCACCCGTGCGGGGCAACGACGCACCGGGTCCTTGCCGTTCCTTTGCCCGGGTGGCGGGGTGACCGGGTGACCGCCGGTCCGACGGCCGGGGCGGAGCGGGCCGGGCGGGGCCGCCGGGAAAACCGATTGCGGCGACGGCCCCCGAATCGGATCATGCGCGCATGACGAACACCGCGCCCCGCCGCTCCGACCTCTGGACCGTCACCACGGCCGACGTGACCGCCCCCGAGGCCCTGGACCTGCTGCGCGAGTACTACTACGACGTGGCCAACCGCTACTACCGCCTGCACTTCGACCGGGAGGGCACCCCCGAGGAGCTGGAGTCCGGCCTGGCCGACTCCCCCAGCGACGACCTCGCCGCCCCGGACGGCCACTTCCTGATCGGCCGCCACGACGGCGCCGCCCACTCCTGCGCCGGCCTGCGCCGACTCGACGCCGCCACCATCGAACTCACCCGGGTCTTCGTCCGCCCCGGCCTGCGCGGCACCGGCGGCGGCGCCGTGCTGCTGGCCGCCGTCGACCGGGCCGCCCGCTCCCTGGGCGCCGAGCGGATCGTCCTCGACACCCGCCTCGACCTGGTCGAGGCCCGCGCGCTCTACCTGCGCAACGGGTACCGGGAGATCCCCGCCTACAGCAGCGGGCCGTACGCCCAGGTCTGGTACGGCAAGGACCTCGCCCCCGTCGCGTAGCGGCGTCGGCCCGGAGGGAACGGACCGGGTTCCCACCGCGCCGACGTGCCGGGAGGGCACCGGTCAGTCCGTCAGGGCGGCCGCGAGTTCGGCCGCCGAGGGCGGGTTGGCGCCCGGGCGCGCGACGGTCAGCGCCGCCGCCGTCACCGCCTGGGTGAGGCAGGCCGCGAGGTCGGCGCCCGCCGCGTGGGCGTGCAGGAAGGCGGCCATGAAGGCGTCGCCGGCGCCGACGGTGTCCGCGACCGGTACCGGGAGGGCGGCGGCCTCGGCGCGTCCGCCCCCGGCGGTGCGGGCGAACGCGCCCTCGGCGCCGAGGGTGACCGCGACCACGGCCGGGCCGAGGGCCAGCCAGCGCTCGGCGACCGCCTCGGGCCGCTCGCCCGGGTAGAGCCAGTCCAGGTCCTCGTCGCTGACCTTGACCAGGTCGCTCAGCGCCACCCCGCGCTCGACCCGGCGGACGGCCCCGGCCCGGTCGCCCATCAGCGCCGGGCGCACGTTCGGGTCGTAGCTGATCCGCGCGTGCCCGCGCCAGCGCTCCACCAGTGCCAGCACCGAACCCGCGCCGGGCTCGGTCACCGCCGCGATCGAACCGAGGTGGATCGCGGCGGGCGGCTCGGCGAGTTCGGTGGGCGGGAGCGTCCAGTGGATGTCGAAGGTGTAGCGGGCCCGCCCCTGCCCGTCCAGCTCCACCACCGCCGAGGGCGTCCGGGCGACCTCGGCGGCCCGGACCCGCACCCCCGCCGACTCCAGGTGCCGCCGGATCAGCCGGCCGTTGGCGTCCGGCCCCAGCTCGGTGAGCAGGGTGGCCGGTCGGCCCAGCCGGGCGAGGCCGTAGGCGACGTTCGCGGGACTGCCGCCGGGGTGCACCCGGTCCGGGGCGTCACTCGTTCGGACGATGTCGGCGACGCACTCGCCGATCACCAGAACGGGCGAGGCTGGGCTGGTCACGGCGGCTCCTGGCATCCGGTACGCGGGCGTCGTCTCGACCGCCAAGCCTACGGGGTGCGTCCGGGCGCACGGCGCCCGGGCAGGAAAGTACGGCCGCCGGACCTGGCCAGGTTTTCCGACGGCCGTGGCTCGTCCGTCAGGGGACGATGCACTCCTGACGTTAGACCGCGTACGGGCGCCGCGCCATCACCGTGGGCCGTCCGGGGGACACGGTGTGTCGCCGGACCGAGCTCCGCCGTCGCACCACGCCGCGCCGGCGGACCGCACCGATCGCGCCCGCGCCGGCCCGACGGTCCACTAGCATCCGGGGCCAGGCTCTCCCCGTCCCGGCGGCTCCGCCTCCGCTCCCGCTCGTGAAGTGCGGTGATCACCCTTGTCCAGGCCCCTCGGCCTCCTCAGGCCCTTCAGGCTCCTCAGGCCCCGCGCCCGACTCGTCCCGTCACTCGCGCTCAGCGCGGTGCTGCTGTCCGCGAGCGTGCCGACGGCCGGCGCCGCCGACGGGCTGGGCGATCCGGTCTTCCCCTCGCTCGGGAACACCGGGTACCGGGTGCTCGGGTACGACCTGGCCTTCGACTACCGGGACGGGCCCCGGACGGTGGACGGCACGGCCGTGCTCACCGTCCGGCCCGACCGCACGCTCGCCCGGCTGGACCTGGACGCGCTCGGCCTGGCCGTGCGCGCCGTCCGGGTCGACGGGCGGCCGGCGGGCTTCGCCGCCCACGACGAGAAGCTGACGGTCACTCCGGCCAGGCCGTTCCGCCCGGGCGGCGTCGCCCGGCTGACCGTCGAGTACACCGCCGACCCGCGCGCCGCGCTGCCGCACACCGGCTGGGTCCCCACCCCGGACGGCTTCGCGGTGGCCGGCCAGCCGAACAGCGCGCACACCGTCTTCCCGTGCAACGACCACCCCAGCGACAAGGCCCGGTTCACCATCTCCGTGACCGCCCCGGACGCTCTCCACGGCGTCGCCAACGGCGAGTTGACGGCCACCGAACGGCGCGGCGACGGCCGCACCACCCGCCGGTACGTGTCCCGCGAGCCGATGGCCACCGAGCTGGTCCAGGTCTCGGTCGGCGACTACACCGTGCGCGAGCGCACCGGCCCGCACGGCCTGCCGCTGCGCGACGTCGTACCGACCGCGCGCGCCGCCGAACTGGAACCCGCGCTCGCCCTCACCCCCGGCCAGCTCGCCTGGGCCGAAGCACACCTGGGGCCCTTCCCGTTCGAGACGTACGGGCTCCTGCCGGCCAACACGGACGATCCGGCCGCGTTCGCCTTCACCGGCCTGGAGACCCAGACGCTCACGCTCTACAAGCCGAACTTCCTGCGGCAGCCGGAGCCCGCGATCGGCTCGCACATGATGCACGAGCTGCTCCACTCCTGGTTCGGAAACAGCGTCTCCCCCGCCAGGTGGTCCGACCTCTGGCTCAACGAGGGCCACGCCGACTTCTACGGACTGGAGTACCGCTACGAGCGCGGATGGCCGGACGCCTGGGGCCACACCACGCTGACCGACCGGATGCGCTACCTCTACGGGCTGGGCGACCAGTGGCGGCACGACTCCGGGCCGGTCGCCTCCCCCACCGCCGCCGACCTCTTCGACAGCCAGCGGTACACGGGCGGCGCGCTGGTGCTGTTCGCGCTCCGGGAGAAGGTCGGGGCGGCGGCCTTCGACCGGATCGAGCGGGCGTTCCTGCGCACCTACCGGTCCGGGAACGCGACCACCGAGGACTACGTGCGGACGGCCTCGGCGGTGTCCGGGCAGGACCTGCGGGGCTTCCTCGACGACTGGCTGTACGGGCTGCGGACGCCGCCGATGCCCGGTCACCCGGACTGGGTGGTGGGCCCGGTGGGCCTGGCAGGGGCGGCTCCGGGGGCTCCCGGGGCGCCGGTTCCCGGGGCGTCGCTCTGGGAGGGTGGGGCCGCGGAGGCGGGCGGGCCCGCGGTGGCGCGGGGCTCCGGAACGCTCTGACGGCGCGGCTGGGACTGCTGGTGCACGCCCGGCGCGCCGCCGTGCGTCCGGTCGCGGCTCGCACGCCCCTGACCGGCAGGGGCGGGTGGGGCCATGGTGGTTCCCACGGCCCGCCCGCCGCCCGGCAGAGTCCCGGTCGGCTCGCGGGCCGTCCAAAACGTTTCCGTGGCTTCCGTGCGCCCCGGTCCGTGCGCCGACGCGGTGGGCCGTAACCCTTCCGGCGCAGCGTCGTTGGACCGGCCATGAAGAAGCGCAGCATGCTTGCCGTCGCCTCGATCGCCGTCGGTGTCGTGGCCTCCCTCACCGCGCCGAGCGCGCACGCCAGTGCCGTGGGCGGGCAGGAGGGACTGCCCGGGCCGCTGAGCAGCGCTCCGGACCTGGTGCCCGGGCAGGTCGGTGACGCGGGCGGCGTCCTCGGGGATGCCACGGGCTACGTCACCGGGTCGGCGAACGGCCTGGTGGCGGCCACTCCGGCGTAGTCCCCGCCCATGGCTCAGGACATCGGTGCTCCGAGGTCCTGGGTCCAGTAGGGGGTGCCGGCCGCGTTGGTGGCGAAGCCGACGCCGATGTCCTTGAACCCGCAGTCGAGCATGTTGGACTGGTGGATTCCGCCGTCCATCCAGCGGGCGAAGACGGCGGCCGGGGTGGTCGGGCCCCGGTCGAGGTTCTCGCCCCACTGGGACCAGCGGTAGCCGGCGGCGGTGATCCGGGCCTCGGTCCGGACGCCGTCCGGGTTGACGTGGTCGAAGAAGCCGCGGGTGGCCATGTCGTCCGCGTGCTTCTGGGCCGAGCCGTGCAGCCGGGGGTCGATCCGCAGCGGGGCGCAGCCGGCCCTGGCGCGTTCGGCGTTGACCAGGTCCACCAGCTGGCGCTCCGGGTTGGGCTGCGGTGTCGCGGTGGCGGTGCGGGTCGCGGTCGGTGTGGCCGTCGCCGTGGGCGTCGGGCTCTCCGCGGGCAGCGGGGTCGGCACCGGTGTCGGGGCGGTGGCGGCGGGTGCGGCGGCGGCCGTCGGGACGTCCTGGGCCGCGGCCGGGGCGGTGGATTCGGGTGCCGTCGGCTGCGGCGGCTCGCCGGCCTGCGGCCAGACCAGGGCGAGGGTGGTCACGGCGACCGCCGCGGCCGCGCCGCTCACCAGGACGGCCTTGCGGGCCGCGGTGCCGGCCCAGCCGCCGTGCCCTCCCGCCGCCGCGTGCGCGCCGGTACCGGTAGAGGCCCCGGCTCCCGCGCCCGAGCCCGCTCCGGTGGCGGCCGAGGAGGCGACGGCGGCCGCCGTGTGCTGGAAGTGGAGCAGCACGGGCGAGCCGAGCGGGATCGGCACCAGGGCGAGGCCCGCCAGCAGCCCTTCGGCCGGGAACAGATCCCGGCCGAGGCCGCCGCAGTCCGCGCAGTCCCGGATGTGACGGGCGATGCGCTTGCGCCAGACCGAGTTCGGGGTGCCGTCGAAGCCCGCGGTGAGCTCGGTCAGTCCGGGGCAGCGGGGGTAGGCGCAGAGCGCGCGGACGACGATGCGGCCCGCTTCGAGCTGCTTCTTCATCCGCTGCACGCGCACGGCGGTGTGCTGCGGGCTCAGGTCGAGGGCCTCGGCGAGTTCGGCGCGGGTCAGATCGCCGGCGGCCTCCAGCCACCAGAGGGCGAGCAGCTCGCGGTCGTCGGGGTCCAGCCAGCGGGTGGCCTCGGCCACCTCGCGGCGCTGGCCGGACAGGCCGAGGCGCAGGATGGTGAGGTCGGTGAAGTCGGCCCGGGGGTCGGCGACCTCCCAGGTCTCGTCCAGGCCGCCGACGGTCGGCTGCTGCTGACCGGCGGCGTGCCGACGGCGCACCTGGTTCATGGTGATGGCGACCAGCCAGGACCGGAAGGACTCCGGGTCGCGGAGCCCGTCCAGGCCGTCCAGGGCCCGGATCATGGTCTCCTGCGCGACGTCGTCCACGTCGGCGTGGCCGCCGAGGGCGCGGCCGGCCACGTTGTAGACGAGCGGCAGCCAGGCGGCGACCAGCGCCTCCCGGGCCTGCCGGTCACCTGCCTGCGCCGCGAGCACCAGGGTGGTCCCGGTCCTGTTCTGCACCTCAGCGTTCATGGTCCGCACTCCGTGTTGCCGTGTATCCGTCCGCCGCTGCCTCCTCGGAGACCCGTGGGGAGTGATCAGATAACAACAATGTGCACGGAATCGGAAAATCGGCCCGGATCGGCGGGCCCGGTCTGAGGGTCAGACCGGGCCTGGGCAGGAGCGGAAGCCGGGACGATCAGGCGTGGACCACGGTCGGAGCGGGGCCGAACGGGGGCCGGACCAGGGTCGGTTCAGGGCCGGTTCACGCCGGGGAGGCGAACACCTGGGTCCACCACGGGCCGTTGTTACCGGTCCGCACGCCCACGCCGAGCTGCTTGAACGCGCAGTTCAGGATGTTGGCCCGGTGGCCGGGGCTGTTCATCCAGGAGTCCATCACGGCGGCCGGGTCCTTCTGGCCGCGGGCGATGTTCTCGCCCCAGGTGCTCCAGCTGTACCCGGCGGCCTCGATCCGGTAGTCGGCGTGCTTGCCCTCGGGGCTGGCGTGGTCGAAGTAGTTGCGGTCGGCCATGTCGTCGCTGTGCGACTGGGCCGCACTCGTCAGCCGGGGCTCGGCGCTGACCGGCCCGCAGCCGGCCTTGCCGCGCTCGACGTTGACCAGGTCGACGACCTGCTGGGCGTACGACGGGGCCGCGCCTCCGCCGGCCGGCACGCCCCCTCCCCCCGGCATGCCCCCGCTCCCCGGGAAGCTGCCGCCCCCCGGCATCCCCGGGATGCCCCGCTTGGCGGTGCCCTGGCCCGCGGTGGAGGCACCGGCGGCGGTCGGGGTCGCCTTGACGGCGGAGGCCGTGGGAGTGGGGACGGCCGTCGGGGAGGCGGCGGCCGAAGCCGTCGGGGAGGCCGGAGCGGTCGGCGTGGCGGAGGCGCCCTGGGTGGCCGCCGGGTCGGCGGCGGTGGGGGTGGCCGGCAGCGGAACGTCCGGGTTCGTCCCCCCGGCGCCGGGCACCTGGATGCCGTCGTGCGTGCCCAGCTCCGCCGAGATCAGCATGTCGGCGGCCAGCGACTGGCCCGCCATGTCGCGGTCGGTCTGCTTGCCGCCGTACGCCGCGTAGCCCGCGCCGGCCAGCGCGGCGAACAGCCCCGTCCCGGCCACGGCGACGACGACCGCGGTCACCGGCACGATCCCGCCGCCCCGCCGCGCCCGGCGGCCCCGGCCGGCGTGCCGCTCGGCAGCCCGCCGCGCCGCCCGGCCACCGGAGCGGCCGCGGGCCCCATGCCCGCTGTCGCTGCCGGCGCCGCCCCCGCTCGCCGGGAGGATGGTCGTCCTGTCGTCGCTGTTCACGTGGCCACGCTTTCTGTTCCGGGTCGACTGGTCGGGTGTCGACACATGGGAGACCTCCCGGCGGGGCGCCGATAACAGAAATTCCGAACGAATGTCCGGGGGCCAGGCCGCGGTCTCAGCCGGCCGGTGCCTCCGGAGCCATGTCGTAGGTGATGAACCTGGTCTGATTGGCGACCTTGTCATATTTTCCACGGGCCCGGTAATTGTCTTCAGAGGTGATCCAGCGGACGGTGTTCCACCCGCGTTCCGCCGCGATTTCCCGCAGCCGGCCCAACAACGCGTCCACCGCCCCGCCGCCGCGGACCTCCGGTGCCACGAACAGATCGTCCAGGAAGCACCCGACCGCCCCGTGCAACGGCCGCGCGAACGGCCGGTAGTGCGCCAGCCCGACCGGCCGGCCCTCCCCGTCCCGCACCAGCAGCCCCGCCACCTCGTGCCCCGGATCCATCACCCAGGACCACACCAGCTCGGCCTTCTCCTCCGGAATCGGCACCCGGTAGAACTCGCAGTACCCACGGAAGAGTTCACGCCAGGCCGGGTAGTCACCGGCCTCGGGCACGCCGACGCTCCAACGGGCCGTGGAGGTGTCGTTCATCTCGGTCTCCATCACTCAGGGGGCGGTACGAGCCACCCAGCATGACGCCCCGTCGCCCCGCCGCGGATCACCGCCCCGGCCAAGAGCACGTACCCGCTACGCCAATCCGGCGCCTTGCCTCACCGCCCAGGACCCCCGGACGCAGCACCGCCCCGATCAGCCCGACCCGCGCCCGGGGCGGGGCTGGGGGCCGCGCGAACGCAGCCTGCTCGCCCTGCCGGACGAAGACGGGTACCAGGACACCGGGCGAGGAGCGTGGACCTCTCGTCCCCGGCTTCGCCGGTCCGCGCGGTCATGTCGCGCGCCTCACGGCCGACCGGGGTGCCGCGCGGCGGGCCCCGGGAGAAAGCCCGTGGTTCCGCACGGAAGCCGGCTCTTTCCTGGGGCTCCAGACCCGAGGGCCAGGATCGGACCGGGAGATCCGTTCGCACCTGTGCGGCGTGACACGAACCGCTGTAGCATGTCATCCAGGCGACGACAAATACCCAGTCAGCGAAAGAGTGACGACATGGATACGCAGGACACCGGCACGGCCGGGGTCGGCCCGGCCTCGTTCCTGGCCGCCGCCGCCGCGCTGGGCATGATGGACGACGCCGCCCGCACCGCCCGCCACGCACCCCCGGACGACGCGGGACAGATAGACCCGGCCCGGCCCCTGTCCGCGCTCATGCTGCTGCGCCACCTTCGCGAGGAACTCGCCGGCTGGGAGACCGGCCTGATCGAGACCGCCCGCGGCGCCGGCGCCACCTGGGCCGACCTCGCCGAACCGATGGGCGTCCAGAGCCGCCAGGCCGCCGAACGCCGCTACCTGCGCATGCGCCCGAACGCCGACGCCGGCACCGAGGCGGGCAGCACCGGCGAGCAGCGCGTCCAGGCCGTACGCGACCGGCGCGCCGCCGACCGCGCGGTGACCGCCTGGGCCCGCGACAACGCCGCGGACCTACGCCGCCTCGCCGGACAGATCGGCGCCCTCGACGGCCTCACCGCCTCGGCGGCCCCCGCCGTGAAACGCCTGCTGGACGCGCTCGGCAACAACGACCCCGCCCGCCTGCTCGCTCCGCTCGCCGAAACCCGGCCCTTCCTGGAAGCAGCCCACCCGACGATCGCCGACCATCTCGACGAGCTCGCCACCCGGACCGGCCGGCTGCGCGCCGACAGCGGACGGCAGCGCCGCACGCCTCCCACCGGCCCGTGACCGCCCCGGCCGGGCCCCAGCCCGCGCACTGCGGCCCCGGTCGCAGCCGCAGGCCCCCGGCAGGCGGAGCGCGGGTCGACGCCGACGCCGCCGGCGAGGAGACGCAGGTACCGGACCTGACAGGCCGGCCTGTCGCGGTGGCCTCGGTCGAGCAGGCCCTGGTCGCCGCCGCGGTGCCACGCCGGAATGCCGTGACGGCTGGAAGCCCTTCCTGCCGTGCTACGGAACCGCCCGGCCCAGGGCCGACCGCCCCGGGCACCCGTACCGGCCCCTCAGCCGTATCCGAACACCCGCGGCCGGCCGCGCGGCACGCCCGTCCGGCCCCGGCAGCCCGAACCGAACCCTTTCCACCGAAGGAGACCCCTCCCGTGGCCAGCCCGACCGAGACGCTGGAGTTCCAGGCGGAGACCCGCCAACTGCTGCAGCTGGTGATCCACTCGATCTACTCGAACAAGGACATCTTCCTGCGCGAGCTGATCTCCAACGCCTCCGACGCCCTCGACAAGCTCCGCCTGGAATCCCTCACCGACACCGACCTCGCGGCCGACACCTCCGACCTGCACATCACCCTGGAAGTCGACCAGGCGGCCCGCACCCTGACGGTGCGGGACAACGGCATCGGCATGACCCGCGACGACGTCGTCGACCTGATCGGCACCATCGCCAAGTCCGGCACCGCGAGCCTGCTGGCCAAGATCAAGGAGGCCAAGGACGCGGACGCGGCGCAGAGCCTGATCGGCCAGTTCGGGGTCGGCTTCTACTCTGCGTTCATGGTCGCCGACAAGGTCACCCTGCACACCCGCCGCGCCGGCACCGAGCAGGGCACCGTGTGGGAGTCCGACGGCGAGGGCAGCTACACCATCGCGGAGGCCGAAGGCCTGCCGGTGGGCACCTCGGTCACGCTGCACCTCAAGCCGGCGGACGGCGAGGACGGGCTCGGCGACTACCTGGCCACGTGGAAGATCCGCCAGATCGTCAAGCAGTACTCGGACTTCATCCGCTGGCCCATCCGCATGGCCGCCGAGGACCAGGACGAGAGCGAGCGCCGGGGCGAGCCGGAGACGCTGAACTCGATGAAGGCCCTGTGGGCCCGCCCCCGCAGTGAGGTGACCGAGGCCGAGTACAACGAGTTCTACCAGCAGATCAGCCATGACTGGCAGCCTCCGGCCGAGACCGTCCACATGCGCGCCGAGGGCACCTTCGAGTACGAGGCTCTGCTGTTCGTCCCCGCCCACGCCCCGTTCGACCTGTTCTCCCGGGACGCCAAGCGGGGCGTGCAGCTGTACGTCAAGCGCGTGTTCATCATGGACGACTGCGACGCGCTCATGCCGAACTACCTGCGCTTCGTCAAGGGCGTCGTCGACGCCCACGACCTGTCGCTGAACGTCTCCCGCGAGATCCTGCAGCACGACCGCCAGATCACCGCCGTGCGGCGGCGCCTCGTCAAGAAGGTCCTCGCCGCCCTCAAGGACATGCGGACCAAGGACAGCGAGACCTACGCGAAGGTGTGGGAGCAGTTCGGCCGGGTCCTCAAGGAAGGCCTGATCGAGGACCGCGACAACACCGACACCCTGTTGGAACTGGTCTCCACGGCGTCCACTCACGACCCGGAGAAGGCGACGACGCTGCGCGAGTACGTCGCGCGGATGAAGGACGGCCAGGACACCGTCTACTACCTGACCGGCGAGAACCGGGCGATGGTGGAGAACTCCCCGCACATGGAGGCCTTCACCGCCAAGGGCTACGAGGTCCTGATCCTCACCGACCCCGTCGACGAGATCTGGACCGACGAGGTCCCCTCCTTCGACGGCCACCGTTTCCAGTCGATCGCCAAGGGACAGGTCGACCTCGACGACGACTCCGACGGCGACGGCGGTGACGAGGCGAAGACCGAGAAGGCCCAGCGCGAACAGGACTTCGCCGCGCTCCTCGGCTGGCTCCAGTCCACCCTGGCCGAGCACGTCAAGCAGGTCCGCCTCTCCACCCGCCTGACCACCTCCGCGGCGTGCCTGGTCGGCGACGCCCAGGACCTGACCCCCACCCTGGAGAAGATGTACCGGGCCATGGGCCAGGACCTCCCCCAGGTCAAGCGGATCCTCGAACTCAATCCCACCCACCCCCTCGTCACCGCCCTGCGTCGGGCCCACGAGGCGAACGCCGACGACCTGGCGCTCACCGACATCGCCGAACTGGTCCACGGCAGCGCCCTGCTCGCGGAAGGCGGTGACCTGCCCGACCCGGCCCGCTTCACCCGCCTCCTGACCGATCGCCTCACCCACACCCTGTGACTCGGGCGCGCGGCGGTGGCTCGGGGGGTTGCCGCCGCCGCGCAGCGGGAGGCTACCTCACTCACGGGCGCCGCAAAATCTATGCGCGCCGGAGTAGACATTGCCCTTGGGTGGGTCTAACGTTTCTCTCGTAGACAGCAGTCGGCGATACCGGCCAGACACGAACTGGCCGGGGTTGTTGGACAGAAGTTCGCAGTTCGGTCCGGCAGTGGAGTTCCGAAGCCCGGCAGGTGCAGGACGGCGACGGGACTGACTGCCGGACCGGGCGGCCCGCAGGCATCAGGGGCCGCCGCCAGTGGTATCGAGCAGTACGCAGTTCAGTGAGCGCGGTACCGGCAGTACGAAAGTGACAGTTCAGTACAGAGGAGGAACGGAGGGCGCAAGCGCCATCAGGATCGCCCGGCCCGTGAACACTCACCCGGGCGGACACCGCAGACCCCAACGCAAGGACGGTGGTTTCCGGTCACGCATACGCGATCCCCGCACACCCCTTCCCCGGGGCAGTGCGGAAGTGGAAGGGCCGGCCCAGGCCGGTAGATGGTGTTGTTCCCTTCGGGGCCCCGGAGCCGACACGGCCCCGGGGCCCCTCGACGCGTTCTCCCCGAGAACCAGAGAGGTGCAGTGACTACAACGGCCAGCCCCGACACACCCGACAAGCTCGACGACGACGACTACCCCGCCTACACCATGGGCCGCGCCGCCGAGATGACCGGCACCACCCCCGGCTTCCTGCGGGCCCTCGGCGACCACCGCCTCATCACCCCCCTGCGCTCCGACGGCGGCCACCGCCGCTACTCCCGCTACCAACTACGCATCGCCATGCGCGCCCGCGACCTCGTCGACCAGGGCACCCCCATCGAAGCCGCCTGCCGCATCGTCATCCTCGAAGACCAACTCGAGGAAGCCCTGCGCCTCAACGAACAACTCCGCCGCTCCCAACACCGCCAGGAACCCACCGCCGACACCTGACCGCCCGCCGGGCCGACGGGACCGGCGGGCGGTGGTCGCCAGGTCGTCGAGTGAGCAGAGCACGCCGCGTCCGAGGCAGCGCCGTTCCAGCTCCGCGTACCACCGCTCGACCTGGTTGATCCAGGACGAGTACGTCGGTGTGAAGTGCAACTGGACACGGGGATACGCGACCAGCCCGCGGTGCACCACGGGTGACTCGTGGGCGGACAGGTTGTCGTAGATCACGTCGACCGCCAGGCCCGGCCCGGCCTGGCGGTCGATCTCGTCCAGGAAGTCCCGGAAGTCGACCGCGCAGTGGGTGGAGCCCTCCGGTGTCTCCTCCGGCGCGCGAGCCGCGCGCCGGAGGATTCCAGGGTCCTGTGCCGGCCTGTCGTCCCGGTGCGCCCCCGGCCGACAGGCCGGTCTAGAAGCCGAGCAGGCCGATGGCGTGGCCGTCGGGGTCGACCACCGGCCACACGGCCAGGCCTCGGGCGCACATGGCGGAGGCCGCGGTGGCGGCGAGCATGTCGGCGGTGGCGAACGGGGCGCGGTCGAAGGCGATGTCGCGGACCGGGGTGCGCTCAGTGGACCGGGTGCGGGTCTCGAACGGGGCGAGGTGCGGGCGGGTCAGCAGCCCGGCGCAGCGGCCGTCGTCGTCGCGGACCAGGAGGTGATCGGCGCCGGAGCCGTGCAGGATGTGGATCGCCACGTCGAGCATGACGTCGTCGCTGATCTGTAGCTCGGGGCGGGTCATGAGGTCGCGGACCGTGGTGGTGGTCGCCGGGCGTTCGAGGGTGAGGGCCATGGGGCTCCGTGGTGTCGTTTCCGCCGGGGCCGGCGGTGGTCGGGGTAGCGGCGGTGGGACAGCCGCCGGGGTCCGCCGGGGCCCGGAACGCGGGGGTGGTCCGGGCCGGACCTGCCTTCTAGGCCGCGAGGGCGATACGCCTGGGTGCCCGGCGGCGGCCGGAGGAGCCCTTGGTGTCGCGGCTCGCCACGGTGACGCGGGCGTCGCCGCCGGTGGAAGCCGGGCGGCTGCGGCGGCCGCGCCTCGTGGCCGCGCTGCCGCGGGGGCGTTCGACGACGGGGTCGGCGATGACGACGGGCACGCCGTTGGGGACTCGGGCGCCGGTGATGCGGGCCAGGTCCTCGTCGCCGGCGCTGACCCTGGTGGTGACAGGGGTGATACCGGCGGTGCTCAGCATGCGGGCCGTCGCGCGGCGCTGGTTGGGCAGGACCAGGGTGACGACGGTCCCGGACTCGCCGGCCCGGGCCGTGCGCCCGCCGCGGTGCAGGTAGTCCTTGTGGTCGCTCGGCGGGTCCAGGTTGACGACGAGGTCGAGGCCGTCGACGTGGATGCCCCGGGCCGCGACGTTGGTCGCGATCAGCGCCGTGACCTGGCCGGTGCGGAACTGCTCCAGGGTGCGGGTGCGCTGGGGCTGGGACTTGCCGCCGTGCAGGGCCGCGGCCTTGACCCCGTTGGCGAGCAGGTCCTCCACCAGCGCGTCGGCACGCTCCCGGGTCTCGGTGAACATGATCACCCCGCCGTCACGGGAGGCGATGTGGGCGATCGTGGCGTCCTTGTCGACGTTCTGCACGTGCAGCACGTGGTGCTCCATGGTGCTGACCGCTGCCGCGGACGGGTCCACCGAGTGGGTGACCGGGTCCTTCAGGAAGTTCCGGACGAGGCGGTCGACGTTGCGGTCCAGGGTGGCGGAGAACAGCATGGTCTGGCCGCCTTCGGCGACCTGTTCCAGGAGTTCGGTGACCTGCGGCAGGAAGCCCATGTCGGCCATCTGGTCGGCCTCGTCGAGGACGGTGACGCCGACCCCGTCGAGTTGGCAGTCGCCGCGCTGGATCAGGTCCTTGAGTCGGCCGGGGGTGGCCACGACGACCTCCGCCCCACGGTTCAGCACCTGTGCCTGGCGGCCGATCGACATCCCGCCCACCACGGCCGCCATCCGCAGCCGCACCGCGTGCGCGAACGGGGTGAGTGCGTCGGTGACCTGCTGGGCGAGCTCGCGGGTGGGGACCAGCACCAGGGCCAGCGGCCGGCGCGGCTCCGCGCGCCGGCCGGCGATGCGGGCCAGCAGCGCGAGACCGAACGCGATGGTCTTGCCGGAGCCCGTCCGTCCCCGTCCGAGAACGTCACGTCCGGCCAGCGAGTTCGGCAGTGTCGCGCCCTGGATCGGGAACGGCGTGGTGACGCCCTGGCGGGTCAGCACCGACAGCAGCGCCTTGGGCATGTCCAGCTCGTCGAACGATTCGACGGCGGGCAGCGCCGGGGTGGTGCTCACCGGCATCGCGAACTCACCCTGTGAGGAACGACTTTGACGGGCGCCACGGCCGCCGGCGGGCCGGTCGCCGTAGAAGGAGCCGCCGCCCGGGCGGGAGCCGTAGGCGGCGCCGGCGGATCGGGAGGAGACCGAGGAACGGGAGTTGGCGTTCTGGTACGGGGAGCGGCGGGAGCGGTTCATGTGAAACCTTCCTGGGGCGGCACGTCACGAGGCGGCTCGGCGGCGCGGGACGCCGGCAGGAGGTCGCGAGGGAACGGGCCGAAAGTGTGGAGCGCGGGGCGTGGACGGTGAAACCGTGCGGCACGTCACCTCAGGTCTGCGCTCACCGCCGGGGCGGGAACGGAGATCCACGAACCGTGGGATGTCACGGCAGGGGCGGCGATCCGGACGCGGCGCTGCGCGTCTCGCGTGGGGATGGCCGCCGGTGGCGGAGCCAGGGGGCCGGAATCGGCCGGGATGTGCGGGGTGGAGCAATACCGAAGGGGCCCGCACCGGGCATCATGTACGCGGTGCGGGCCCCTCGCTACCAGGCGGGTGCCGTGGCGGAAACTACAGCGGACGAATGTTCTCGGCCTGCGGGCCCTTCTGGCCCTGCGTGACGTCGAACTCGACCTTCTGGCCCTCGAGCAGCTCACGGAAGCCGTTGGCGTTGATGTTCGAGTAGTGGGCGAAGACGTCGGCGCCGCCACCGTCCTGCTCGATGAAGCCGAAGCCCTTTTCCGCGTTGAACCACTTCACAGTGCCATTAGCCATAAAAAATCTCCTTCAAGGGACTGTCCGAAGCGTGCACAGCGCGCGCTTCGAGTCACCGCGATAAGCACCCACCCGGGGAAGAGCCGGGAAACAGAAATGCGCCTGCGAAACATCAGCAGGCGCACACAAAGTTCATGGGAACCACTACTGCAACTAAAACGACTCTAGCAGGCCCAGACCCGCCGCGGGTGGATATTCCGTCCCCGGTTCTGCGGCGCCCCTTGCCGAGGGGTACCGGCCGCGATGCCACGGTGACTGCCAAAGTGACTGCACAGCAGCCGAGTTGAGCATGTCGGCCACCCCTTGCACTCCGACCGGCCGCTCCTCCCGGGAGGGCGAGAAGCGCAGGCGCCGAGCCTCTGCCCTCGGCGCGGCGGACTCGCGAAATTCAGTGCCACGCCCACCGGCACCATCCCGAGGCGCTCCGAAATCGAGTACGCGAAGAGGGCGCGCTCCCGCGACTTTCGACGCGTACCGCAGGGAAGGACGAAATCTGCGGCAGCCCGCCGCATTCCCGCCGTCGTCGCCGGGCGCACGGATTCCGCGGCATCCGCGGCGCGCTGACGCCGGCCCTGTCGGAGGTGGGCGGCTCCGCGGACTTCACCACCGTCCTCGCGGCCGACCCTGCCCGTCACCGGCGGCCCGCGCGATCCCGGCGACGGCCCGGCCCTCACCGCCGCCGTACAGCAGGCGCAAGGCTCGCGACTGCCATGGTTGCCGCCCAGGCCCTTCGGCTCGCGGAGACCGTGTCCTATCCTGGCAGGCATGCCGAACCCTGACGGGCTGCTCGTCGACATCGCGGCGATGGTCGAGTCCGAGCACAGCAATCAGATGTCGCTGACCGTGGTGGTCCCGGGCGCGGTGATCACCGGCAGACTCGCGCCGGTGAGCCTGTGGTTGGAGCGGGTGGCGGAGGTCCTCCAGGCCTCGGAGCACTTGAAGCCGTTCGCCGCCCTCTTCGCCCCGCCCGCCGACGCCCCGCCCGCACCGCCCACCCATCTGCATCTGCACCGGGCGAGGATCCTGCAGGGCGACTTCGGGCTGCCCCACACCGGCGGCATGTACCGCATCGCCATCGAGGACGTCAGCAGCTGGACGGTCGGGGACCTCAGCTACTCCGATTCCTGATCGCCGCAGCAGGCCGAGTGGCCGACCGGCGGCGCCTCGTCACCGGTGAGTTCGCCGGCGCGCTCCTTCGCCTCGCCGGCCAGTTCCCGCGCCTTGTTCGACAGGTCGCTCGTCGGTTCCTCCAGTCGTCCACCGGGGCGGCGCACCGGCGCCTCTCGTGCGTCACCTTGTGACCGATATGTGCCCCCTCATGCGCGCGGTACGGATCTCCGGCCGTCCTGGCCGGTGCGGGTCAGGCGGCGGCGGGTGGCCGGGCGTCGGCTGCCCGGATGTCTGCGGGGGCTGGGGCCGGTGGAGGGGGCGGCGGCGGTGGCGTTGCTGTCCGGGGAGTCGCAGCGGTTGCGGACCGGGATCGGGCCGGCGGCGTTGCGGGGTCTGCCCGGGCCCGCGGCGGAGGCCTCGCTCGGGGTGCGGGAGGTGGAGCGGGAGCTGGAGCGGATCGCGGGGGTGCACGGGGCCGGGGCGCAGGCGGAGCGGCGGCGGCTGCTGCACGGGCTGTTCGCGCGGGCGACGGCGGAGGAGCAGGGGTTCCTGCGGGCGGTGCTGGTCGGGGACCTGCGGCAGGGGCCGCTGGACGCGGTGGTCGGGGACGCGGTGGCGCTGCCGCTGCGTTCGGCGGTGCTGGACGGCGAGGCGATCGCGCTCGGTCCGGACGGCCGGCCGCGCCCGTTCCAGGAGACCGCCGCGCGCACCGCCTCCCGGCGGGACCCGGACCGGCTGCGCGCCGAGGTCCCGCTCGACGCCTACTTCTTCGACCTGCTGCACCGGGACGGCGAGGACCTGGTGGACCGTCCCGGCCGGGAGCGCTGGGCGGCGCTGGCCGGGGCGGTGCCGGACGGCCTGCGGGTGGCCCGCACCGAGACCGGGGACCGCGACCGGGCGCTGGCCTTCTTCCGCGACACGCTGGCGCTCGGCCACGAGGGCGTGCTGGTGAAGGACCCGTCGGCCCCGTACGCGGCCGGGCGGCGCGGCGCGGGCTGGATCAAGGTGAAGCCCCGGCACACCCTGGACCTGGTGGTGCTGGCCGCCGAGTGGGGCAGCGGGCGGCGGCGCGGCTTCCTCAGCAACCTGCACCTGGGCGCACGGGCGGCGGGCGAGCCGGGGCTGGGCCCGTGGGTGATGCTCGGCAAGACCTTCAAGGGCCTGACCGACGAGACGCTCGCCCGGCAGACGGTCGAACTGCTGGCCCGGGAGACCGGACGGGACGCCTGGACGGTGCGGGTCCGGCCGGAACTGGTCGTCGAGATCGCCTTCGACGGGGTGCAGCGCAGCTCCCGCTATCCGGCCGGGCTCGCCCTGCGCTTCGCCCGGGTGGTGCGCTACCGGCCGGACAAGGACGCCGCCGAGGCGGACACCGTCGCGACCGTACGGGAGATCGCCGCCGCCGAGGGGCTCTGAGCCGGGAGCGGGCGGCTACGGGCAGCGCCCGGAGGCTGTGAACCACCGTACGGTACAGGCTTGTTGGGGTGATGCCGGTTCAAACCTCCGGCGCCGCTCCGGCGGTTCCGACGGGAACCGAATCGGCCATTCTCGGCGATCCCGCCACCGCGCCCTCCGTGGACGGAGTAGCGGCGGTTAGGTTGGCAATGACAACGAGAGGCGGCCGCCGGGCAGCCGGCGGCGCACTGGCGAGAGGTGCCCGACCATGCGGGTGAGTGTCGACCGGGACCGCTGTTGCAGCTCCGGGATGTGCGTCACGAACGTTCCCGAGGTCTTCGACCAGGACGACGACGACAGTCTGGTGAGGCTCCGTCAGACCGCCTTCAGGCCCGACCAGTTCGAGGATCTCAGACTGGCCGCCCAGCTCTGCCCGGGCGGCGCCATCACCGTGGTCGAGGACGGGCCGGCGGAGGCCGGGGCCGCCTCGGTCGACGGCTGACCGTACGCCGGTCCGGGCCGGCCGCGGACCGGAACCGCACCCGGGACCGGCGAGCGTCCGGCAACCCCACCCCCCACCGGAGAACCATCGCGACGCAAGGAGACCCCGCCTTGACGAGCACACCCACCGTGCCCGCCGTCCCGCTGCCGGCCCGGCACTCCGCCGGCTGCCCGTTCGGCCCGCCGCCCGCCTACACCGAGGCCGCCGCCACCGCGAACCTGAGCCGCGCCGAGCTGCCCGGGGGCGAGTCCTGCTGGCTGGCCACCGGCTACGCCGAGGTCCGCGCCATCCTGTCCGACCGCCGGTTCAGCGCGGACCTGCGCCACCCGACCTTCCCGCTGCTGATCGCCGGCAGCCGGGAGCGGATCGGCGAGAACCCGAACTTCCTGAACCTCGACGACCCCGAGCACGCCCGGCTGCGCCGGATGGTCACCGGGGACTTCCTGGTCAAACGGGTCGAGGCGATGCGCCCGGACATCCAGCGGATCGTGGACGAGGCGCTGGACGGGATGACCGCGGGCCGCGCCGAGGCCGACCTGGTCGCCGACTTCGCGCTGCCCGTCCCCTCGCTGGTGATCTGCCTGCTGCTCGGAGTCCCGTACGAGGACCACGAGTTCTTCCAGGGCATCAGCCGGACGCTGCTCAGCAACACCAGGCCGTTCGAGGAGCTCCTGGCGGCCCGGGACGAGATGCTGGAGTACCTGGAGGCGCTGACCGCCCGCAAGCGGGAGGAGCCGCGGGACGACATCCTCAGCCGGCTCGCCGTCCGCGACGACCTCACCCCGCGCGAGGTCGCCAGCACCGGCTTCCTGCTGCTGGTCGCCGGGCACGAGACGACCGCGAACATGATCTCGCTCTCCACCGCCCTGCTGCTGGACCGGCCCGAGCAGATCGCCAGGCTGGCCGACCCGGCCGCGGTGCCCGGCGCGGTGGAGGAGCTGCTGCGCCTCCTCACCATCATCCACACCGGGGTGCTCCGGGTGGCGCTGGAGGACGTGGAGCTGGGCGGTACGACCGTCCGGGCCGGGGAGGGCGTGGTCGCGATGCTCTCCACCGCCAACCGGGACGGGGCGGTGTTCGGCGGCGCCGACCGGCTGCCGGCCGACGAACTGGACCTGGACCGGGACGCCCGGCGGCACATGGCCTTCGGCTTCGGCGTGCACCAGTGCCTCGGCCAGCCGCTGGCCCGTGCCGAGCTCCAGATCGCGCTGGCCACGCTGTTCCGGCGGCTGCCCGGGCTGCGGCTGACCGTCCCGCGCGACGAGCTGGCGTTCCGCACCGACGCGTTCATCTACGGCATGCGGTCGCTGCCCGTCGCCTGGTGACGCCCGGGGGTCTCCTGACGCCCGGGTGGGGTCCGCGGGGCGCTTCCCGGGTCACCCGGCTGGCCCTCGCGCCGGGGCGGAGGCAGGCTGGAGGGGCGAAGAGCCACCACCGGTCCCGCCGCGCCTCCGGCCCGGGCGCGCCAGGACCGGCCGAGGAGACGGAGCCCGCGATGACCGACATGAGTGACCGGTCCAAGGTGAGTACCGAGGACGACGAGGACATCCGCGCCGCGGACCCCGAGGAGGGCGTCCCCTCGATGCAGAACCTGCACGCACAGGACACCTCCCAGGCGGAGGGCGCCCCCATGCTGGACGAGCCCGGCCAGCCCGGCTGACCGTCCGCCGTACCGACTCGACCGCCCGGTGCCGCCGGGCGGTCGCCGCGACCGCAGGTGTCGCTGCTCCGGCGGCGGGCCACCCGCGGGGGAGGATAGGCGCATGACCGAACACGACCAAGGAAACCGCCAGGCCCAGCCGCCCGCGGACCCGCGCACGTCGTGGGCGACCTGGACCACCCAATCGATCATCAGCGGCCCCGGCGGGGTGACCACCACCGAGATCGGCCCGATCTCCGGCGACCTCACCGTGCACACCACCTGGGTGGACGGCGAGGCGAGGCTGACCGTCCAGTACACCGGAGCGCTGGACTGGTACACGGTCACCGGCAGCCCGGTGCCGGCGCAGGACGAGACCACCGCTCGGGCGATCCACCAGGCGATGGTGAACGGCGTCAAGGCCGGCCGGGGCGCGGGTGCCCCGGCGCCGCCGAAACCCTAGGAACACCAGGAACCCCAGGCCCCTCGACGCCCGGGGTTCCCGAGCCCCCGGCGACAGGCGCGCCCGGGACCGTCACCGGTCCCGGGCGCGCCTGTCACTCCTCCCCCGGTGGCCGCGGAGCCGCCTCCCCCTTCGGCGGCGGCGCGGCCGCGGCCCAGTAGGCGCCGTCCGCCGGGCGTCGCCCGCGCAGGTCCTCGCGCACCTCGCCGGCCAGCCGGCGGGTGTCGCGGCGGTTCATGGTGGCGCCTATGCCGGCCCCGACCAGCAGCGGCGTCACCGCCGGCAGGTGGCGCAGCGAGCTGCGGGTCAGCCGGCGGCGGACCTGCTGGCGCACCTCCGAGCCGATCGCCAGCGCGGCGAAGCCGGCCGGGCGCACCAGCAGGCCCGCGTCGATCCCGCGGCGGTTGGCCCAGGCACCGAGGTAGGCGCCGGCCCGCTGGGTGGCGGTGCCCCGCGCCGGGGTGCCGTAGACCTCGTGCAGCTCGGCGATCAGCTTGATCTCCACGGCCGCGACCGCGAGCGTCTCGGCCGCGATCTCCAGCGGCATCGCGGGCGGCACCGGCAGCATCGCCGCCGCGCCGACGCCCGCGCCGAGCGCGCCGGAGGCCCGGACGGCGCCGGTGACCAGCAGGTCGGCCAGCTGCTCCGGGAAGGCCGCGTCGGGGTGCTGCGCCCGCAGGGTGGCGAGGTCACGCACCGGGATCCGCGGCGCGGTCCGCACCAGCTGGTCGGTCAGCGCCTTGCCGCCGAACGCGGCGCCCTTGGCCGCTCCCCTGGCCGCCCCCTTGGCGGCGACCCGGCCGCCGTGGCCGAGCAGCCGGGCGGTGTGCAGGACCACGGCCCGGCCGCGGCCGCGCTGCCTCGCCGCGTACGCGGCGACCGGGCCCCGGCCGACGGGCTGCTCGGACTCCTCGACCAGTTCGGCGAGCCGCTCGCCCAGGCCGGGCTCGGCCGGGGCGGGCCCGCTCGGGTCGGGCTCGGCCGGGGCGGATCCGGGACGCGGCCGGAAGCGGTCCGGCCTGCGGAAGACTGCCATGGGCTCCGGTACCCCTTTCGCGAGGACGGCACGGCCCGGGGCCGCCTACTCGGCGACCACCACCCCGCGCCAGAAGGCCACCCGGCCGCGCACGTGCTCGGCCTCGGGCTTCGGGTCGGTGTAGTACCAGACGGCGTCCGGGTTGGTCCGCCCGTCCACCTCCAGGCTGTAGTAGCCGGCGGTGCCCTTCCAACCGCACACCGTGGTGGTCTCCGAGGGGCGCAGGTACTCGGTGCGCACCGCCTCGGCCGGGAAGTAGTGGTTGCCCTCGACGACGACGGTGTCGTCGCTCTCGGCGATGACGACGCCCTGCCAACTCGCTGTGGTCATAGCGCGATTGTGCCCGACGGACGGAATCCGCGCCGGGGTTCCGAGTGCCCGCCCAGGGTTCCGGGCGGTCAGGGCAGCGGGTGGGCGTGCACCGGCAGGTGCGGGCTCTGGTGGCCGCCGCTGGCGAGGATCCGGACCTCGCCGGCGTCGCTGATCTCCGCCCGGACGATGCCGCTCTCGTCCTCGTACACCGGGTGGCCGCCCGGACCGGTCGCGTCGGTGCGGGTGACCACCACGACGTCCTGCGGGGCCTGGGTGCCCGGGGTGCCGGGGAAGGTGAGGGCGTAACGCTCGGCGTGGCTCATCACAGCTGCTCCTGCCTACCCGGCGGCCTCGGCCGGCACGGCGGCCCGGGCGTGCGGGCCGCGGACCTCCAGCTCGGCGAGCAGCCGGGCGGTGGCCTCCGCGACGGCGTCCACCGCCCGGTCGAAGGCCTCCCGGTTGTGCGCCGCGGGGGCGCGGAACCCGGACACCTTGCGGACGTACTGGAGGGCTGCGGCGTGGAAGTCCTCCTCGTCGGCGTCGGGCGTGACGGGAGGTCGCAGCGTCTTGATGTTGCGGCACATGCTCCCAGTCTCGCGCGCGGGAGCCGCGTCGGCGACCCCCTTTCGTCAGCCGGCGACGCCCTTTCGTCACACGCACCTCACGGCGCCGTCATCCGGCCGGATTAGGATTCCGGACGAACGAATTCATCCCGCCGTCATTCCCGCCTTCATCCCGCCGCGCGCTTCCCCGGTCCGTCGGCATCACTCCGGAGTCACCCCCTTGCCTCTCGCGCTGCTCGCGCTGGCCGTCACCGCGTTCGCCATCGGAACCACCGAATTCGCCGCCATGGGGCTGCTCCCCCAGGTCGCCGACAGTCTCCACGTCTCCATCCCGCAGGCGGGCTGGCTGATCTCCGCGTACGCGCTGGGGGTGGTGGTCGGCGCGCCGCTGCTGACCGCGCTGGCCGCCGGACGGCCGCGCAAGGCGGTGCTGGTGGCGCTGGCCGCGCTGTTCGCGACCGGCAACCTGCTGTGCGCGGTGGCCCCGGACTTCTGGACGCTGGCCGCCGCCCGGCTGATCACCGGGCTGCCGCACGGCGCCTTCTTCGGGGCCGGCGCGGTGGCGGCGGCCGAGCTGGTCGCGCCGGACCGGCGGGCCCGGGCGGTGGCCGTGATGTTCTCCGGACTGACCGTCGCCAACATCGTCGGCGTCCCGGCCGCGACCCTGCTCGGCCAGCACCTGGGCTGGCGGGCGACCATGCTGGTGGTCGTGCTGATCGCGGCCGCCGGCACGGTCGCCATCGCCCGGCTGGTGCCCGCGCTCCCCTCCTCCGGCCAGTCCGGGCTCCGGCACGAGCTGCGGGCCTTCCGCAGCGGCCAGCTCTGGCTGGCGCTGGCCACCGTGGTGTTCGGCTGCGGCGGCTTCTTCGCCTGCTACAGCTACATCGCCCCGCTGCTCACCGAGGTCTCCGGATACGCGACCGGCTCGGTGACCCTGGTGCTGGCGCTGTTCGGGGTCGGCATGACGATCGGCAACGTGCTGGGCGGCTTCGCCGCCGACCGGGCGCTGCGCCCCACCGTCTGCGCGGCCTTCGTGCTGCTCTCCGCCACCCTGGCGCTGTTCGCGCTGACCGCGCACGCCCGCTGGTCGGCGGCCGTCACGGTGGTGCTGATCGGGCTGTTCGGCTTCGCGATCGTGCCGGCCGTGCAGACCCTGGTGCTCCAGAAGGCGCGCAGCGCGCCGACCCTCGCCTCGGCGACCGTCCAGGGCGCCTTCAACCTGGCCAACGCCCAGGGCGCGTACTTCGGCGGGCTGGCGCTGGACGCCGGGCTCGGCTGGACCGCGCCGACGCTGGTCGGCGCGGTCCTGGCGTCCGCGGGCGCGGTGGTCGCGGTGCTCGCCTGGGCGGCCGACCGCCGCCGGCCCGCCCCGGTGGCGACGGAACCGGCGGCCGCGGCCGCGATGACCACGGCCTAGCCGGGAAGCCGCTAGATCTCGCGGTGGGCGTCGGCGAGCAGCTGGTAGCCGGCGCCGTTGGCCTTGATGCCGGTCTTCTCGTCCTCGGTCAGCTCGCGGCGGACCTTGGCCGGGACGCCGGCGACCAGCGAGCCGGGCGGGACGACCATGCCCTGCGGCACCACCGCGCCGGCCGCGACCAGCGAGCCGGTGCCGATCCGGGCGCCGTTGAGCACGGTGGCGTTCATGCCCACCAGGACGTCGTCCTCGACCGTGCAGCCGTGCAGCACGGCGTTATGGCCGACCGAGATCCGCTCGCCGACCACCAGCGGGAAGCCGGGGTCGGCGTGCAGGGTGCAGTTGTCCTGGATGTTGCTGCCCGCGCCGACGCTGATCGACTCGGCGTCGCCGCGCAGCACCGCGCCGTACCAGACGCTCGCGCCGGCGGCGACGGTCACGTCCCCGACCACGACGGCGTTCGGCGCCACGAAGGCGCCCGGGTCGACGGCGGGCACCCGGCCCCCGACTGCGGCGATCAGCGGCTCTGCCATGGGTCGTCCTCCTGTGACGGTCGGCGGTTCTGTCGCCGGTCAGCGTAGGGGGTCGGTCACGGTGCCATGCGGGCGAGGTCGGGTGCCGCGGCCGCCGCCTGGGCCCCGCACAGGGCGGTCGTGGTCACCTTGCGCCAGGCGGTGTCGGCGGCGTCCGGGTCCGGGGCGTCGTAGAAGGTGGTGTCGGCGGCGAACGAGCGGCTGCCGTCCGGGGCGGCGAGCATCATCGTGCTGTAGCCGGGGATGCCGCCGGCGTGGCCCCAGAACGGGCCGCAGGGGGTGTCCAGGCGCTGGAGGCCGAGGCCGTACGTCCGGCCCTCGCCGTGGTCGGTGGTCCGCTTCATCGCGGCGAGTTCGGCCGGGCGCAGCAGGCGGCCGCCGAGCAGGGCGTCGAGGAAGGCGGTCAGGTCGGTGGTGGTGGAGATGCCGCCGCCGGCCGAGCCGGCCATGGACGGGTTGAGCACGGTGACGTCGGCCGGACCGGTGTCCGTCCTGACGTAGCCGTGGGCGTGCGGGCCGGGGATGAACGGGAGGTCGCCGGGCATCCAGGTGCCGGTGAGCCGCAGCGGGCGGATGATCCGGCGGGTGACCTCGTCGTTCCAGCTGTGGCCGGTGAGCTTCTCGATGATCATCCCGACCAGGATGTAGTTGGTGTTGGAGTACTGCCATCCCTCGCCGGGGGCGAAGTCCGGCGGGTAGGTGTTCGCGAGGTCCACCAGGTCCCGCAGCCGGTAGGACTTGTAGCGGCGGTCGGCCAGCCAGTCCCGGTCGACCTCGAAGGCCCGGTCCCGGGTGTAGTCGGCGACGCCGCTGGTGTGGTCGAGCAGCTGCCGGACGGTGATCGCGGTGCTGTTCGGGACGATGCCCGGCAGCAGGCACTCCAGGCGGTCGTCGAGGTCCAGCCGGTGCTCGCCGACGAGTTGGAGCAGGGTGGTGGCGACGAAGGTCTTGGTGGCGCTGCCGATCCGGAACGCGCCCTCCGGGTCGGCGGGTTCGCCGGTGCCGAGTTCGGCGACGCCGGTGGCGTTGCGCCAGACCAGTCGGCCGTTCTCGCGGACGGCGGCGAGGGCGGAGGTCGAGTAGCCGGGGTCGGTCATCCCGGCGAGGGCGGCGTCGGCGGCCGTCCAGTCGCCCCGCCGTTCGGCGGCGCCGCCGGTGCCCGTGCCATCGCCGGGCGTGCCGCCGGTGACCGCGAGGTGCACGGCGCCGTGGCAGCCCGGGGCCGGAAGCAAGCCGGCGGGCCCGGCGACGGCGGTCGGGGCGAGGGTGGTGAGCAGTCCCGCGCCCACGGCGGCGGCGACGGCGACGCGCGGGGCGGTCCGGCGGCGGGCGGGGGCGGTCGGGTCGGCGGTCATGCCGTCCTCCCTGGTCCGGGGTCGGCGGAGTGGGCAACTCCGGTCGGCTGGTGCTCACCTGACACCTTGCCGGATCGGCCGGGCCGGATCGTCCGCCTGGGGAGGGGGTCCCGCCCCCGAGGGATCCCGGAGCCGGACCCCGAGACGCCTCGGGGTCCGGCTCCGGGATCAGCGCTAGGCGAGCGGCGCCTTGGTGCGCAGGACCTCGATGAAGGCCCGCAGCCAGGCCGGGTGGTCGGGCCAGGCGCGGGCCGAGACGACGACGCCGTCCACCACCGCCTCGCCGTCCACGAACTCGGCGCCCGCCGCCTTGATGTCCGGGGCCAGCGCCGGGTAGGCGGAGCTGCGGCGGCCGTCCAGCAGGCCGGCGGCGGCGGTGATCAGCGGGCCGTGGCAGATCTGGGCGACGGGCTTGTCCTCGGCGAAGAAGTGCCGGGCGATCCGCTGTACGTCCGGGTCGTTGCGCAGGTACTCGGGGGCGCGGCCGCCGGGGATGACCAGGGCCGCGTAGTCGGCCGGGTCGACGTCGGCGAGGGCCACGTCGGCGGGCCAGGTGTAGCCGGGCTTCTCGGTGTAGGTGTCGAAGCCCTCGACGAAGTCGTGCACCACGAACTGGAGGCGTTTCTTCGTCGGGGCCGCGATGTCGACCTGGTAGCCCTCCTCGCGCAGCCGCTGGTAGGGGTAGAACACCTCCAGTGACTCGGCGGCGTCCCCGGTGACGAGCAGGATCTTCGATGTCATCGCCGACATCCCTCCACGTGGTCGAGCCTCGGATCGGGTACGGGCGCCGGGCGGTGGCGGCCGGCCCGGGCCCGGTCCAACCTCCCGTACCGGCGACACCGTTGGCAACGGGGCGCACCGGGCGTACGACGGCGCATACGGAGCTACGCGCGCCGGTTGCGGGGAGTGCGCGCCTGGTCGGGCGCCCGGCTGCGGGGGTCGGCGGCCCGCGTCCTAGACTCCTGCTGCCCACGACCGTCCCGCTCCCGGAGGAGCCCATGCCCGACCGCACCACCTACCTCGTCCTCCCCGGCTACCAGAACTCCGGCCCCGAGCACTGGCAGACCCGCTGGGAGGCGGCCGGGCCGGAGTCCTTCCGCCGGGTCGAGCAGGCGGACTGGGACCACCCGGAGCGGACGGACTGGGTGGCCCGGGTGGACGCCGCGGTGGCCGCGGCCGCCGCCGAAGGCCCGGTGGTGCTGGTCGCCCACAGCCTGGGCTGCGTCACCGCGGCCCACTGGGCCGCCACCGCCTCCGCCGAGCGGACCGCCGCCGTCCGGGGCGCGCTGCTGGTCGCCCCGGCGGACGTCGACACCGCCGAGGTCCCGGAACTGGTGAACTTCCGCCCGGTGGCGCTGGAGCGGTTCCCGTTCCCGGCCGTCGTGGTCTCCTCCACCGACGACCCGTGGGTCTCGGCCGAGCGGGCCCGCGCGTTCGCCGCCGCCTGGGGCGCCCGGTACGTCGAGCCGGGCGCGTACGGGCACCTCAACTCCGACTCCGGACTGGGCGACTGGCCGGAGGGCCGCGAACTGCTCGCCGGGCTGTGACCGCGGCGACGGGGGGAACGGGGGCGCGGGGACGATGAACCGGGGGACGATGAACCGACGGACGTCCCGGACCAGGCGCGTCCTGGTCCGGCTGCTGGCGGGTAGCGGGCTGGCCGCCGTCCTGCTCTACACCGAGGGGCAGTGGGAGAGCCGCTCGGGCGGGCTGATGCTGGTCGCCGACCTGCTCAACCAGCCGGAACTGCTGATCGGCGGGGCGCTGGCGGCGCTGATCGCGGCCGCCTGGCTGAGTGACCCGCGCGCCGCCGTGCGGACGGCCACCCGGGCGGTCACGGTGACCGCCGGGGTGGTGTTCCTGCTCGGCGTGCTGGCCGCGCACAAGGTGTCGGCGGCCGAGACCCGCAGCCGGGAGGACGCCCCGGCCGGGGCCGAGCGGGCCCTGGTGGTGGTGCACCGCTCGTACGCCACCGGGCCGGGCCCGGACGAGCGCTGGCAGGTGCTGCTGGAGAGCGGCGAGGGCTGGTCGGCCCGGCGCTGGTCACTGGCGGACATCGGCCGGCGCCCGGGCGACGCCCGGCTGGTGGAGGCGAGCTGGACCGGGCGCTCGCAGATCACCGTGGTGACCGACTCCTACCGGCGGGTGTTCAACCTCGACCAGGACAGCGGCGAACCGGTCGAGGCACGGTAGCCGGCCCCGCCTGGGTACGGGTACTCAGGCGGGGCCGGACAGTTCACCGCTCCTCGGGGGCACTGGTCGGACGGGTCACTGGTCCGACGGGTCGGTGGCGCCGGGCGGGGCGGACGGCGCGGTGCGGCCGGTCGTCGGGCCGGTGTCGCGCGGCCGGCCGGTGTTGCCCGGGCCCCCGGTGGCGGGCGCGCCGCTGCAGGTGACCGAGCCCGGCGAGCCGCTGGCGGTGGTGCAGTTGGCGTCCCGCCGGGGCGGGTCCGGGATGCGGACGGTGGCGAACGGCTTCTCCGGCATGCTCCGGACGGCGTCGCTCATCGCCTGCTGCCAGATCGGCCCGGGGCCGGTGGCGCCGAAGACCTCGGCCTGGTACTTGCCGCCGATCCGGATGTTGCGCATCGGCACCTTGGTGCCCGGGCTGCCCAGCCAGACCGAGCCCGCCAGGTTGCCCGTGTAGCCGGTGAACCAGGCCGACTTCTTCTCGTCCGTCGTCCCGGTCTTGCCGGCGATCTGGCGGCCGTCGTCCAGGCCGAGGTCGCGCGCCGTGCCGCCCTTCTCGGTCACCCCGAGCAGCACGCTGTTGATCACGTCGGCGGTGTCCTCGGACATCGCCGGGGAGCAGCGGACCGGGGGCACCGGGACGTCGGTGCCGTCCACGGTGGTGATCCTGTTGATCGCCAGCGGCGCGCAGTAGGTGCCCCGGGCGGCGAAGGTCGCGTACACGTTGGCCATGGTCAGCGGGCTGACCTCCTGGGTGCCGAGGCCGAGCGCGGGCAGTTCCTGGAGCGGCTCGCCGTTCGCCTTGCCCTCCATGCCCAGCTTGTTGGCCATCTGCTTGACCGCGCAGAGGCCGATCTCCTGCTCCATCTGCACGAAGTAGGTGTTCACGGAGAGCGCCATGGCCTGCTTGAGCTCGTACGGGCCGACCTC
Source organism: Kitasatospora sp. NPDC056273 (assembly GCF_042268845.1). Taxonomy (NCBI): domain Bacteria; kingdom Bacillati; phylum Actinomycetota; class Actinomycetes; order Kitasatosporales; family Streptomycetaceae; genus Kitasatospora; species Kitasatospora sp. NPDC056273. The sequence goes on from NZ_JBHJSJ010000015.1 coordinate 158,261, forward strand.
ACCGGCGCTCTCGTTGGGGATGGTCCCCTCCTTCTTGCCCTTGCTGAGGTTCTTCCAGGTGCCGTCGCAGGTCTTCATCGTCGGCCAGTCCATCCGGTTCGGCGAGTCGTACCGCTGGGTGGGCGACAGGCCGGCCTCCAGGGCCGCGGCGGCCACGATCGGCTTGAAGTTGGAGCCGGGCTGGAAGCCGATGCCGCCGCCCATCGCCGCGTCCACGTTGTAGTTGACGACGGTCTCGTTCTTCTCCTTGGCCAGGCCGTACGGGCGGGTCTGCGCCATCGACAGGATCTTGCCGCTGCCGGGCTCGACCATCGTCATCGCGGCCGAGACCGGGTCGGTGACGTACACCTTGGTGGAGACGGCGTTCTGGGCGGCGGCCTGCTTGTCCGGGTCCATCGTGGTGTAGATGTTCAGGCCGCCGGTGTCCCACAGCTTCTTGCGTTCGGCCGAGCTCTTGCCGAACACCGGGTCCTGCTTGACCACGTGCCGCACGTAGTCGCAGAAGAAGCCCATGCCGGCCTTGGCGGTGATGCAACCGTTCTGCGGGTCCCGGTAGTTGAGGCCGAGCGGGGCGGCCTTCGCCTCCCTGGCCTGGTCCGCGGTGATGTGCTTGTTCTCCACCATCTTGTCGATGACGGTGTCGCGGCGCTTCTGCGCGGCCACCGGGTGCAGCTTCGGATCGTACTGGGACGGGTTCTGCACCAGTCCGGCGAGCATCGCCGCCTCGGGCAGGCTGAGGTCCTTGGCGTCCTTGCTGAAGTAGCGCTGGGAGGCGGCCTGGATGCCGTACGCCTGGTGGCCGTAGAAGGTGATGTTGAGGTAGTTGGTGAGGATCTGCTCCTTGCTCAGGTCCTCCTCCAGCTTGATGGCGTACCGGAGTTCCTGGATCTTGCGGCCGAGGGTCTTGCGCTGCGCCTCGCGCACCGCGTCCGCGTCGTCCCCGGCCTTCTCCACGTTGACGTTCTTCACGTACTGCTGGGTCAGGGTGGAGGCGCCCTGGACGGCGGCGCCGCTCTCCGCGTTCTTGGTGATCGCGCGCAGGATGCCCTTGAGGTCGACGGCGCCGTGCTCGTAGAACCGGGCGTCCTCGATGTCCACCTGCGCCGTGCGGATCAGCGGGGACATCTGGTCGGCGGGTATGACGGTGCGGTCGCGCTCGTAGACCTTGGCGATCAGGCCGCCGTTGGCGTCGAAGATCTGCGTCGCCTGGCTCAGCGGCGGGGTCCTGAAGTCGTCGGGGATGCTCTCGAAGCCCTCGGCGCCGTTCTTCGCGCCGAGCCCGACCGCCCCGGCCGCCGGGAGGATCAGGCCCGCCAGCAGCACCCCGCCCAGCACGCTGGAGCCGAGGAAGGTGGCCGCGTGGCCCAGGAAGCCGATCGGGGTCTCGCGGCGCCTCGGTCGCGGCACCCAGGTGTCGCCCGGGTCCGAAGCGGCGGGTATGCGGCTCTTCGGTGACATAGATCGAACATTACGGCCGTGAACAGGCCGTGGGGAGCGGGTGTTGGCGAAGGATTGTCACAAAATCGCGACGGATTCGACTCATTCCCGAGGGTCGAACGGGCGTGCACGACGGGGCAAGGACCGTTCGTCCACGGCCCGTTGCCCCGCGCGCCGCCCGGCCGACCTCGCTCGGCCGGTTCCGCTCAGCCGAACCCGCTCAGCCGGCCGGGCAGAAGACGTCCCGGGCCGGACGGTGGCCGGTGACCAGGTAGTCCGTCACCACCTCGTCGCCGCAGGCGTTCCCGTTGGCCCGGTACACGTCGTGGCCGCCCGAGTCCACCGTCACCATCCGCGCCCGGTCCCCGAACGCCGCACGCAGCTTGAGCGCGCCGGTGTACGGCGTCGCGGGGTCGCGCAGGTTCTGCGTGAGCAGCACGTTGGACGGGCCCCGGTCGGTGACCCGCACCGGCGGCTCGGCGGGCGCGAACGGCCAGAAGGCGCAGGGCATCACGTTCACCGGCAGGCCGGCGGTGAGCGGGCGGGCGGCGCGGTCGGCGGTCACGGCCTTGGCGTAGCCGGCCGGGTTGGCGGGCCACCGGACGTCGTTGCAGAGGGTCCCGACCGAGACGGCGATGGTGTTCTGCACCGCCGCCTCCGGCGGCACCACCGGGGCGGGCAGCGGACGGCGGCCGAGACCGGCCAGCATCAGCGCCGCGACGTCCGGGAAGCGGGCGTCCGCGTTCATGCCGTCCAGCAGGGTCTGGCGCAGCACGTTGCCGTTCAGCTCCGCCGGGTTGGCGCCCGGCCAGGGCAGCGGGGCCCGGTCGAGGCGGGCGGCGAGGTCGAGGAAGAGCGGGCGGACCTCCTCGGGGGTGTCCGCGACCCGGTCCGGGTTGTCCGGCGCGGACGCCCACCTCGCGAAGTCCGGGAAGCGGTCCTCGACGCCCCGGCCGTAGGCGTCCAGCCAGCCGCGCCCGACCCGCGACGGGTCCGGGTCGTCGTTGCTGTCCAGTACGACCCGGTCGGTCCGCTCCGGGAACATGGTGGTGTAGACGGCGCCCGCGTAGGTGCCGTACGAGACGCCCCAGAGCGAGAGGCGGCGCTCGCCGAGGGCGCGGCGGATGCCGTCGAGGTCGCGGGCCTCGTTGGCGGTGGAGATGCTGCGCAGCACCGGGCCGCCGTTGCGGGCACAGGTGTCGGCGATGCGGCGGGCGGTGGCCAGGTTCCCGTCGATCGAGCCGTCGGCGGCCGGCCAGGGACGCAGTTTGACCATCGACAGGTCGGCGGGGTCGAGGCCGCAGCTGACCGGGGTGGAGCGGCCGACGCCGCGCGGGTCGAAGCCGACCACGTCGTAGCGGTCCCGGACGGACTGGGGCAGGCGCCCGGCCATGCCGTGGACGAGGTCGAGGCTGGAACCTCCCGGTCCGCCGGGGACGGCCAGCAGGACGCCTCGGCGCCGGCCGGGCTCGGCGGCGCTGATCCGGGAGACGGCGAGGGTGACGCGGGCGCCGTCCGGATCGGCGTAGTCCAGCGGGACGGTGACCTCGGCGCACCGTTGGGGGCTGTCGGCCGGGGCGCCCGGACACGCGGCCCAGGCGAGGCCGTCCCGCCCGGGGTTCGCGCTCTCGGCCGCACCGGCGGGCAGGGCGCTCAGTGCGGTCACGGCCAGGGCGGCGGCCGCGGTGAACGCGGCGGTGGCGGTGCGGGTGGCTGTGGTGCGGGTGGGGGTGGCGTGGGTGGGCTTCGTAATGCCCAAGAGTCTGCTGGGGCACGGGACTTGGGACCATGCGGGCAGCGGGCCGGTCGGGGGTGGGGAAATCCCCCGGGCCGCCGGGGAGGGGGCGGAGACCGCTTCCGGCCGCGGTCTCCGGCCGCGCGGGGTGGGGGTGGTGGGAGCGGTACGGCGGGGTCCGGTCCGGCCCGGCTCAGAGGCCGAGCAGGCCCGGATCGGCGGCCAGGGCGCGCAGCGGCTCGCGCGGGTCGGCGACCAGCCTGCGCTCCGCCAGGTCGAGGATGCCGCCGACACCGGTGATCTCGGCCGCCAGCACGCCGTCCTCGCGGACCAGCCGCTGCACCACCTGGAAGGTCTTGCCGTCCCGCCAGGTGAACGAGCAGCTGACCGCCACCGAGTCGCCCGCGCGCAGCTCCCGCAGGTACTTGACCGTGGTCTCCAGGACCACCGGGCCGACCCCCTCGGCGACCAGGTCCGCCTGGCGGATCCCGGCCGCCCGGAGGTACTCCCAGCGGGCGTGCTCGGCGTACTGGAGGTAGACCGCCTGGTTCAGGTGCCCCTGGGAGTCCGTCTCGTACCCGCGGACGGTGATGTGCGTGGTGAAGTCCTGATCACTCATGCCCCGCACGGTACTCCGGGCCCCCGGGGCACCACCTCGTGTCCTCCGTCACCCGTCCCACCCGGATCACCCGGATCACCCGGACAGGACGGCCAGCAGCGGCGTGAGGGCGTCCGGCCGCCGGTCGACCGGCAGGTGCTCGACCGGGTGGAAGCCGCAGCCGAGCGCGGTCGCGCCGCCGTCGCAGGTCCGGTCGTCGCCGACCATCAGGACGTCCGCCGGGACGAGGCCGAGCCGCTCGCAGGCGGTCTCGAAGATCACCGGGTCGGGCTTCTGGGCGCCGACCTCGTACGACAGCACGTAGACGTCGACCAGCTCCTCCAGGCCGTACGCGCGGAAGACCGGCCGCAGGTCCCAGGCGATGTTGCTCACCACGGCGACCGGCACGCCCCGGCGGCGCAGCTCGCGCAGCACGGGGGCGGCGTCCGGGTACGGGCGCCAGCTCGCGGGCGCCAGGTGGGACTCGTAGAGGGCGTCCACGTCGATGGCCGCGGGCGGCTCGGCGGCGCGGGTCAGCGCGGTGTACGCGGTGCGATGCAGCTCGGGGGTCAAGTCGCGGGTGTCCCAGGCCTGCTGGACCTCCGGCGGGATGCGGCGCGGCGGCACACCGCCGGGCAGGGCGCCGAACTCCTCCAGCCGGGCTATCAGTTCGGCCTCCTCCCCGGCGGGCAGGGCGAGGCCGGTGGCGGCGAGGTGGGCCGCCAGCCACTCGGCGGTGGAGACGACCCTGAAGAGGGTGCCGGAGAAGTCGAACATCACAGCTTTGGTCATGGCCCGAGCCTAAGTCCTTCCGGATCAGGGCAGGGTGAGGATCCGCGGGCCGTCCTCGGTGATGGCGACGGTGTGCTCGATGTGGGCGGCCCGGGCGCCGTCGACGGTGCGCAGGGTCCAGCCGTCCGGGTCGGTGCGGTGGTCGTCGCGGCCGCCGGCCAGCAGCATCGGCTCGATCGCCAGCACCAGGCCGGGGCGCAGCGGGTAACCCCGGCCCGGGCGGCCCTCGTTGGGCACGTGCGGGTCCTCGTGCATCCGGCGGCCGATGCCGTGGCCGCCGTAGCCGTCCAGCAGGCCGTACCGGCCGGCGCGGGCGACGGCGCCGATGGCGTGGGCGATGTCGCCGGTGCGGTTGCCGACCACGGCGGCGGCGATGCCGGCCTCCAGGGCGCGCCGGGCGGTCTCGATCAGGGCGGTGTCCTCGGACCGGGCGGTGCCGACGGTGAAGCTGACCGCCGCGTCCCCGGCCCAGCCGTCCAGGAGGGCGCCGCAGTCGATGCTCACCAGGTCGCCGTCGCGCAGCCGGTAGCCGTCCGGGATGCCGTGCACCACGGCGTCGTTCACCGAGGCGCAGATGACGGCCGGGAACGGGACGGGTGCGAAGGCCGGACGGTAGCCGAGGAACGGCGAGGTGGCCCCGGCCGCCTTGAGCACGCCCCGCGCCACCTCGTCCAGCTCCAGCAGGCTCACTCCGACCGCCGCCTGCTCCCGGACGGCCGCCAGCGCGTCCGCCACCACCCGCCCGGCCTCACGCATCGCGGCCAGCCCGGCGTCCGACTTGAGTTCGACCATGGTGCTTCTCTCCCCTGGGTCCAATTCTTATACCGGTATTTGTATCACGGTCGCGGGGGTGGGACGCCCCAGGGCGGGAGGGCCTGGGCCTGTCTTCAAGCTCCCGTCGTCCGCCCGGAGGGCGGGCGGGGCGGCGTTGGGGTGCGTGCATCGCAAGGCGGAGGAGGGAGCCACTGCGGTGGGGGCACCTCCCGGCCGAAGGCTGGGGGCCATTGGCGACCGACGACAACGCGGCGAGGTGCGTGCCCCGGCGGCGCCCCGCAGACGGGAGCTTGAAGACAGGCCCTAGACTCGTCGGCATGGTGAGGACTCCGCTGACCCCGTGGGAGCGCGAGCGCGGCGAGCACTTCGGAGCGCTGCTGCGCGAGGCGCGCGGCGAGCGCAGCATGGTCGAGGTGGCGGCGGTGGCCGGCGTCTCGGCGGAGACGCTGCGGAAGATCGAGACCGGCCGCGCGCCGACGCCGTCCTTCTTCACCATCGCGGCGCTGGCCTTCGCGCTCGACCTGTCCCTGGACGAACTGGCGGCCGCGTGCGCCCCCTCGGAGGACGGCGAGGCGCTCTCCGCCTAGCCCACGCATGCCCGCCCGCGGCGGACCGACGAACGGCGGCGGCCCGCCCCGCGCGTGGTGCGCGGGGCGGGCCGTCGTCGTGGGCCAGGAGGTCAGCCGACCGAGCTGTTGTAGCTCTCGATCGCCGGCTGGAGCTCCTTGGCCGCGTCGGCCAGGGCCTGCTGGGCGGGCTTGGTGCCGGCGATGGTCTGCTCGATCGCGGTCTCCACGCCCTTGCGCGCCTGCGGCATCACGCCGAGCAGGCAGCCGGCCGTGGCCGGGGTCGGCTTGGTGGCCTTCAGCTGGTCGATCGCGGTCTGGAACTGCGGGTACTTGGCCACCCACTCCTTGTCCTTGGGGTCGTCCAGGGCCTTGGTGTTGACCGGGAAGTAGCCGGTGCCGGTGTGCCAGACGGCCTGCTGCTCGGGGGCGGAGACGAACTTCTCGAACTCCCAGGCGGCGCGCTTCTCGGCGTCGGAGTGGCCGGGGCCGCTGATCCACAGCGAGGCGCCGCCGATCACCGGGCCGCCCTGGTCGGCGGCGGTGACCTTCGGGAAGGCCGCGGTGCCGACGCCGAACTTCGCGGCCTCGGTGTAGCCGCGCAGCACGCCGGTGGACTCCAGGTGCATCGCGACCGTACCGGCCTTGAACGCGGCCTGGGCGTCGTCGGTGGTGCGGCCGGTGTTGGCCGCGTAGCCGCCCTTGACCAGGTCGGCCCACCACTGGACGATCTGGGCGCCCTGGGCGGAGTCGAAGACGACCTTGCCCGCCTTGTTGCCGCGGCCGTTGTCGTTGTCGCAGTACATGGTGCCGGACTCGGCGAGCAGCTGCTCGACGAACCAGCCGTAGATGGCGGCGCCGAAGCCGTACCGGACGGTCTTGCCGTCGCCGTCCTTCTTGGTCAGCTTCTTGGCCAGCTCGCCCAGCTCGGCCAGGTCCTTGGGGGCCTGGGCCGGGTCGAGGCCGGCCTCCTTGAAGGCGTCGGTGTTCAGGTAGAGCAGCGGCATCGAGGAGTTGAACGGCATCGCCTGGAGCTTGCCGCCGACCGAGTAGTAGTTGCGGATGTTGGCATCCAGGTCGTCCAGCGAGTAGCCGTCCTTGTCGGCGAAGGCCTGGGCCGGGACGGTCTGCTTGGAGTCGATCATGAACCGGGTGCCGATGTCGTAGACCTGCGCCAGGGCGGGGGTGCCCTTCTGCTGCACCGCGGCCTTGTACTTGGTGACCAGCTCGTCGTACTTGCCCTGGAACTGCGCCTTGACCTCGATCTTGCCCTGGTGGGCGGCGTTGAACTGGCCGACCAGCCCGTTCAGCACCTCGGCGTTCTTGCCGGTCATCGAGTGCCAGAACTCGACGCTGGTGACACCGGAGGCCTGGTCGAGCGCCTGGGCGCCGGGCGCGCCGGCGTCGGCGGAGCCGCCAGAGCCGGAACCGGAGCCGCTGGAGCTGCAGGCGGTCAGGGACAGGCCGGCCACCAGCAGGGCAGCGAGCGCGCGCGCACTCTTCTTCACGAGGGTTCTCTCTTTCGAGCGTTCGAGGAGGGGGGACACGGGAGGAGCGGGAGGGGCACGGTCAGCGGACCGCGCCCGCGGTGAGGCCGCGGACGATGAAGCGCTGGCCGAAGACCACCAGGGCGAGGGTGGGCAGCAGGGAGAGCACGACGCCGGCCAGGATCAGCCCGGGGTCGGCCATCTCGGCGTCGCGCAGCGAGGTGAGGCCGATCTGGAGGGTCTGCATGTTCGCCGTGCGGGTGATGATCAGCGGCCAGAAGTACTGGTTCCACGCCGACAGGAAGACGTAGATCGACAGCGCCGCGAGGGCCGGCTTGTTGAGCGGGACGACGATCCGCCACAGGAAGCGCCAGTGGCCGGCCCCGTCGATCCGGGCGGCGTCGCGCAGTTCGCCGGGCAGCTGGCGGAAGGCCTGGCGCAGCATGAAGGTACCGAAGCCGGAGGCCAGGAAGGGCAGCACCAGGCCGAAGTAGGTGTTGCCGAGCCCCCAGCCGGACAGCGTCAGGTAGTTGGGGATGATGATGGCCTCCCACGGGACCATCAGGGTGGCCAGGAACACCCCGAACACCACGGCGCGGGCCTTCATCGGCAGGAAGACGAAGGCGTACGCGGCGAGGACCGAGGTGAACAGCTGGGCGAGGGTGATGACGGTCGCCACGATCGCCGAGTTGGCGTACTGGCGGGCCAGCGGGATGGCGTCCACGGCGCCGGAGAAGTTCCGTCCGGTGACCGAGTGCGGCACCAGGGCCGGCGGGTAGGAGGAGAGCTCGGACGGGCCCATGAAGGCGCCGGCGACGGCGTAGTAGACCGGGAAGGCCACGGTGACGACGGCGACGGCGAGCAGCAGGTAGACGGCGGCGCGGCCGAGCAGGTCGCGCGCGGAGCGCCCGGCGAGGACGCGGGCGCGGGCGGGCGGCCGGGGCGCCCCGGCCTTCGGCTCGGCCTCGGTGGTGAGGGTGGTCATGCGTAGTGCACCTTCCGCTCCAGGACGCCGAACTGGACGGCCGTGCAGGCGAGGACGACCACGAGCAGCACCACGGCCTGGGCGCTCGCGGTGCCGAAGTCGCTGGAGCCGTAGGCGAAGGCCTTCTCGTAGACGGAGTAGACGAGGGTCCGGGTGGAGCCGTCCGGCCCGCCCTTGGTGAGGATGTGGATCTGGCCGAAGCTCTGGAGCGCGTGGACGGTGGAGACCACGGTCAGGAAGAACAGGTTCGGACCGAGCATCGGGACGGTGATCGAACGGGCCAGCCGCAGGCCGGAGGCGCCGTCGATGCGGGCCGCCTCCAGGATCTCCCCCGGGATCGAGCCGATGCCCGCGGAGAGCACCAGCACGTTGTAGCCGAGGTTCATCCAGACCGTGGTGACGGCCACCGAGAGCAGGGCGTACCGGGAGTCGGTCAGCCAGCCGATCGGGCCGAGGCCCACGTGCGAGAGCAGCCCGTTGAGCACCCCGCTGGCGGGGTTGAAGAACACCGCGAACACCACCGAGGCGCTGGCCACCGAGAACGCGAAGGGCAGCGCGAAGGCCGAGCGCAGCAGTCGCACGCCCCGGATCCGGTTCTCCAGGAGCAGCACCAGCACCAGCGCGCCGAGCACCCCGGGCACCACGGTGAGCAGGGTGAACAGTGCCGTGGTCGTGAGGGTGCGGACGAAGTCGGCCGAGGCGAAGAGGTCGGTGTAGTGCTTGAACCCGACGTAGCGGGAGGGCGCGCCGAAGAGGTCGTTGGCGTGCCCGCTGAGGTAGAGGGTCCGTCCCAGCGGGTAGCCGATGAAGAGGACGAAGACCACCAGGGAGGGCAGCAGGAAGGCCCAGGCCAGCCCGTGTTCTCCCCAGCGGCTTCGACGGGCCGGGAGGGGCCCGGTGTGCGGTGCGGTCGGCATGTGTCGCGCGTCCGCCTTTCGTGATGTCGGTTCCGGCCGAAACCGTGTCTTGCCCGAACGACGGCGCGGAAACCCCGCGGTGATCAACGGGTGTCGCGGGGATTACGCGTTCGCGTCAGATCCGGCCGGTCGTGCCCGGACGGGCGGCGAACCGGCGGCAGAGGGGCAGTTGGGCGGGCCACCGCGCTGTCGGAGGGGTGGCGTACGGTGCGCGGGTGGACGAAACGGAATTCGACATCCCGGCCGCAATGGCCGAAAGTGTGCGCTCCCGCGCGGGCGCCTGGGCACTCGTCAGGGGCTTCGCCGCGTACTGGGGCGAGCCGCTGGGGCCCGGCGACGGCTTCACGGACGCGGAGCTGGACGCCGCCGAGCGGCGGCTGGGCCTGCGGCTGCCGGTGGCGCTGCGCGAGGCGTACCGGCTGTTCGGCCGCCGGGCGGACCTGACCAGCAACCAGGACGTGCTGCTGACGCCGGACGAGCTGCACGTGCTGGACGGCGCCCTGGTGTTCCGGGCCGAGAACCAGGGCTGCGCGCACTGGGGCGTGCCGTTGGACGGCCTCGACCGGGAGGATCCGCCGACGGTGTTCCGGCTCGACCTGGCGGACAAGTCGCAGGAGCGGTGGGAGCCCTGGGACGAGCGCTTCTCGGCGACGGCCGCGGCGATGGCGCTGATGGAGAAGCTGCTGGAGGACCACGAGCTGACCGACTTCCTCGACTGGGACGAGGAACTGCCGGACGGTCTGGGCGAGTTGCCGGCGCTCGGCCGCCACTTCCGCTGGTACCAGGGCCCGGAGGTGCTGGTCGGGGTGGCCGAGGAGGCCTGGGTGGTGGTCCGGGCACGCACCCCGCAGGCGCTGGACGCGTTCTACGGGGTGGTGCCCGGGGAGTCGCCGGACGAGTAGCCCGGCGGGGATGACGCGATCGGACGGTCAGGCGGTCAGGCGGTCACGCGATCGGGCGGTCAGGCGGTCAGGCCGAGGAGCCGCCGTCCAGGACGAGGTCGCTGCCGACGGTGTAGCCCGCCTCGTCCGAGGCCAGGTACAGCACCGCGGCGGCCACCTCCTCCGTCGCCCCGGCCCGGCCGACCGGGACCTCGGCCTTCATCCGCCCGGCCTTGGTCGCGGCGTCCTCGCCCGGCCGGGAGGACATCGGGGTGTCCACCGCGCCGGGGCTGACGGTGTTGATCCGCACGCCCTCGCCGATGTGGTCGAGGGCGGCGGCCCTGGTCAGCACGGTGACCGCGGCCTTGCTGGCGGCGTAGGCCCCGACGCCCGCGAGCCGCTTGTGGGCGCCCAGGTTGGACGAGACGTTGACGATCGCGCCACCGCCGTGGGCCCGCATGTGGGCGATCTGCGGCTGCATGGCGAGCAGGGTGCCGGTGACGTTGATGCCGAACACCCGCTGCCACTCGGCCTCGTCGATGTCGGCGACCGGGCCGGCGGCACCGAACACCCCGGCGTTGTTGACGGCGACGTCCAGGCCGCCGAACAGCTCGACGGTCTCACCGACCAGCCGGGCGGCGTCCTGGGCGTTCGTCACGTCGCCGGTGAGCGCCGCGGCCTTGCCGCCGGCCCGCTCGATCAGCTCGACGGTCTCGGCGAGCGGTCCGGCGGTGCGGCCGGCGACCGCGACCCGGGCGCCCTCGCGGGCGAAGGCGAGCGCGATGGCCCGGCCGATGCCGCTGCCCGCACCGGTGACCAGGACGGACTTGTCGGCGAAACGCGTGCTCATGAGGTGAACTCCTTGATCCGGGTGGTGTGTTCGGGTGCGGTGGTGCTGGTGGTGCGGGTGGTAGGGGTGGCGCGGGACAGGACGGCGACCGCGACGGCGGTCAGCGCCAGCCCCGCGGCGGCCGCCGCGAAGGCCGCGGCGTAGCCGCCGACGACGCTCGGGCGGGTGGCGGCGAGCGCCATCAGAGCGGCCAGTCCGGCCGTGGGGCCGAGTTCCATCGCCGTGTTGAACACTCCGGCGGCCAGCCCGGTGCGCTCGGGCGGCACCCCGCCGGTGGCGAGCACGGCCGCCCCGGCGAAGGCCGCGGCGGCGCCGGCGGGCAGCAGGAGCAGTCCGGGCAGCAGGCCGGACGCGTAGCCGCTGCCGGGGGCGAGCCCGGCCAGCAGGCCGAGTCCGGCGGCCGCCACGGCGAGGCCGCCGGCGGTGACCGCCACCGGTCCGTACCGGACGGTCAGCGGGCCGGCCAGTCGGCCGGAGAGCAGCAGGACCACCGCGTACGGCACGAAGGCGGCGGAGGTGGCCGCGGCGCTCCAGCCGCGCAGCTGCTGGAGGTAGAGCGAGAGCAGGACGAAGGTGAGCGCGGTGCCGGCGGCGGTGGCCATGACGGCGGCGAGCGCGGTGGCGCGGCGCCGGTCGGCGAGGAAGCCGGGTGGCAGCAGCGGGTCGGCGGTGCGGCGCTCGACGGCGGCGAAGGCGAGCAGCAGGACGAGTCCGGCGGCCAGCGGGCCGTACGTCCCGGGGTTGCGCCAACCCTGCTCGGTGGAGGCCACCAGGGCGTAACTCGCCGCGCAGACACCGGCGGTGGCGAGGGCGGCGCCGGGCAGGTCGAGGGCCGGTCGGCGGACGGCGGGGGCATGACCAGGGGCTGCGGGCAGGGCGGCGGGCAGGGATCCGGAGCGGGCCAGCCCGGCCAGGGCGACCACGACGGGCACCGCGAACAGCCAGCGCCAGGAGACCGCGGCGGCGACCGCGCCCGAGACCACGCTGCCGACGGTGGCGCCGAGCACCGACAGGCCGCCCCAGGTGGCCATCGCCCGGCGGTAGGCGGCCGGTTCGGGGTGCAGCACCCGGACCACGGCGACCGCCGCCGGGGCGGTGAGGGCCGCGCCCGCGCCCTGCGCGAAGCGGCTCGCCAGCAGGACGGGGTAGCCGGGCGCGAGAGCGCAGGCGATCGAGGCGGCGGCGAGCAGCGCCAGGCCGGCGCGGAGCACCGGGCGCCCGCCGTGACGGTCGGTCAGCCGTCCGCCGAGCAGCAGCAGGGAGCTGAAGGAGAGGCCGTAGGCGGCGCTGAGCAGCAGCACCCCGGACGGGCCGAGCCCCAACTCCCGTGCCACCAGCGGCAGCGGCACGGTCAGGATCATGATCGTGAAGATCAGCACCGCCTGGACGACGCCGAGCAGCGCGAAGCCGTACCGGCCGGTAGCGATGACAGGCATGTAAAACCCTCCCCCCTATGTAGACCGTTCGGTCCAGTATGAGCCCAGCAGAAGACCCGGCCCGAGCCGACCGGGTGTCAGTCCAGCAGTGCCAGCGCCTGTTCGGCGGCGTCCCGCGCCAGGGGCGCGCCGTCGGCGGTCTTGCCCACCACCCGGATGCCCTGGAGCAGCACCACCAGCATCCTGGCGAGCGCCCGCGGGTCCCGCCCGGCGGGCAGCTCGCCCTGCGCGGCGGCCCGCGCCAGGGCGGCGGCGAGCAGCGTCTCCAGGCGGTCGAAGCTCGCCTCCACCCGGCGGGACGCGGCCGGGTCGTGCGGAGCCAGCTCCACCGCCGTGTTGGTGACGAAGCAGCCGAGCCGCCGCTCCCCCTCCTCCGCCGTCGCGTACTGGCGGACCAGCGCACGGACCGCCGGCAGCGCCGGGCCCGGCTGGGACAGGTCGTCCAGCCGCGCCGCGTCGCTCTGCTCGCAGTAGCGCTCCAGCGCCCGCAGGTACAGCTCGCGCTTGCTGCCGAAGGTCGCGTAGAGACTGGCCCGGGCGATGCCGAGCCGCTCGACCAGGTCGGCCATCGAGGTGGCCTCGTAGCCGCGCTGCCAGAACAGCTCCAGGGCCGCCTGCAGCGCCGCGTCCGGGTCGAATTCCTTCGTTCGCGCCATGCCGGGAACAGTAGCCCTTTCTGGATCGGTCGGTCAAGAAAGGGTGATCAGTGGTCCAGACCTGATCTCTGACGGAGCATTGCCAAGTGGACTAGACCATGGCTACCCTTACCGCTCCCACATCCACCTCCTTCCCCCACAGGAGGCGCTTCGCATGTCCACACCCCGTCCCGCCCACTCCCGGCAGACCGCCGACGCCGTCAGACCCGTCGTGCTGACGGCGTTCCGGATCGTCGTCGGCCTGCTCTTCGCCTGCCACGGCGCCGCCTCGCTGTTCGGCGTGCTCGGCGGCGCAAAGGGCGGCGGCACCGTCCCGCTCGGCCAGTGGCCCGGCTGGTGGGCCGCGCTGATCCAGCTGGTCGGCGGCGTCCTGGTGCTGCTCGGCGCCGGCACCAGGGTGGCCGCCCTGCTCTGCTCCGGCTCGATGGCCTACGCCTACTTCACCGTCCACCAGGAGCACGCCCTGCTGCCGCTTCAGAACGGGGGCGAGCCCTCGGTGCTGTTCTGCTGGGCCTTCCTGGCCATCGCGGCGCTCGGCTCCGGCCCGTACGCCGTGGACCGCCTGCTCACCCGCCGGCCCCTGGCGGCGTCGGCCGAACCGGCGGTCCGGCCGACGTCGGCGGTCTGACGCACCGCCCGGGGCCGGTCAACGGTCCGACGGACCGCCCGCTGCCAGGTGTCGCTCGACCGAGGCGACCTTGGCGGTGAGGCCGTCGGTGACCCCGGCCCGGTCGTCGATCTTGATGACCGTGCTCACCCGGTTGCCGTACGCCTTCACTGCCTCGATCGCCGCCCTGATCACCGGCATCACCTCGTCCCACTCCCCCTCGATGCTGGTGAACATCGCGTCCGTGCGGTTCGGGAGACCGCTCTCCCGGACCACCCGGACGGCGGCGGCCACCGCCTCCCCCACGTCCTCGCCGATCCCCAGCGGGGTCACCGAAAAGGCTGCGATCACGACTCTGCGCTCCTTGTGGTCGACGGCACCGGTCACGGCCCGGGCCTGCGCCCGGACCGCGACCAGGCTAGACGTCCCGTGACCGGGCCGGACGTCAGGCGACGCTGGGCAGCGGCGGTTCGACGGCCAGCGGGGCGGTGGAGCGGGCCCGGTGCTGGTCGGCCCAGTAGACCAGCGCCACCGTGCAGGCGTGGTCCAGGTGGCGCAGCCCGGACCAGTCCAGTTCCACCGGCCGGTCCCCCGGCAGCCGTTCCAGGGTGTCCAGCAGCCGGGGCAGCCGCAGGAAGGTGGCGTTGCCGCTCAGCCGCACCCGGTGCAGCGGCTGCCCGGCCGGCTGCTCCTGCTCCTCCACCGCGATGTGCAGGTGCGAGGTCTGCCAGGCCGACTTGGCCACCGCCAGGCCGACGCCGATCAGCACCCCCTCGAACAGGTCGGTGGCGATGATCGCGACGGTCGTGACCACCAGCACCACCGCCTCGCCCAGGTGCCCGCGGCAGAGCGCGACGATCCGGCGCACCGGCACCAGCTTGGCGCCGGCGTGCACCAGGACGGCGGCCAGCGCGGTGAGCGGGACGAGCCCGAGCGCGCCGGGCAGCAGCGCGGTGAACACCAGCAGCCAGCCGCCGTGCAGGACCCGCGAGGCCTTGGTGCGCGCGCCGGCCTGGACGTTGGTCGCGCTGCGCACGATCACCGCGGTCATCGGCAGCGCGCCGAGCAGTCCGCAGACGGTGTTGCCGATGCCCTGCGCCGTGAGCTCGCGGTCGTAGTCGGTGCGCGGGCCGTGGTGCATCCGGTCGACGGCGGCGGCGCTGAACAGCGTCTCGGCGGAGGCGATCAGGGTGAAGGCGACGACCGTGCCGATCCCGGCGGGGCCGGCCAGGGCGGTCAGGGCGTCGCGCCCGGGCAGGTGCACCACGTCGAGCAGCCCGGCCACGTGGACGCGGGCCACCGGCAGGTCGGCGGCCGCGGTGACGGCGGCGGCCAGGCCGACGGCGGCCAGCGGGGCGGGGACGGCGCGGGCGGCCCGCTCCGGCAGGTACTTCCAGGCGACCAGGACCAGCAGGGTGCCGAGGCCGAGGGCGACGGCGCCCGGGTTGGCCGCGGCGGTCAGCACGTCGCCCAGCAGGTCGGGCAGTCCGGCGATCTTCTCGGGCCCGGTGGCGGGGGCGCGGCGGTCGGCGAGCGCGTAGAGCTGGCCGAACACCAGGGTCAGTCCGATGCCGGCCAGCATGCCGTGCACCACCGAGGCGGACATCGCCCGGAACCAGCGGCCGAGCCGCAGGGCGCCCATCGCCAGCTGGAGCAGGCCGGTGCCGAGCACCAGCAGGCCGAGCGCGCCGACGCCGAAGCGGTGGACGGCGTCGGCGACCAGGACGGTCAGTCCGGCGGCGGGCCCGCTGACCTGGAGGCTGCTGCCGGGCAGCAGGCCGGCCACCAGGCCGCCGACGATGCCGGTGACCAGCCCGAGTTCGGCCGGGACGCCGGAGGCGACGGCCACGCCGACGCAGAGCGGGAGGGCGACCAGGAACACCACCAGCGAGGCCGGCAGGTCGTGGCGCCAGGGGACGGCGCGCAGGACGGCGGCCGGGGTGCGGGGCCGGCCCGGCGGGCCGTGCTTGCGGAGGCGGCCCGGCGGGCTGTCGCTCCGGTGGGGCGGCGGGTTCACCCGGTCACCGCCAGGGACCGGGCAGGGGTGCAGCAGCGCATGGGGACGTTCCTTCCGCGCGTCCGCCGCAGCGGGCGCGCCGTTGCAAGGGCGGGGAGCAGGAGGAGGAGCGGGGAACGGGAGGGCAGGGGAAACAGCGGCGACAGCGGTACGGCCGCGGGTCCGGGCGGACCAGAGCGCGGCGGCGGGTGTCGGGTCGGTGCGGCCGGGGGGTGCGTCCCTCGCTCGGGTGCGGCGGACCGGGCGCGCTGGTCCTGGACGGGGCCACCGGCGGAGTTCCCCCGCTCCGCGGTGCTCCCGAAACCCCCCTGCCGCGGCCTCAGTTGGACGTCACGGGCCCGGCGTGGCACCGACGGTACCCAGCCCGTCGGGGCGGGCCCACAGCAGGCACCGTCCCTTCACCGCCACTGCACACCGGCCGCTCTTCCCGGCGCGGAGCGTCCGCTTCCCCGGGTACACCAGCGCGATCGCCGTCCTGGCGTGCGAATCCCCGCCGCCCGACGGTCCGCCCACCGCCTTCCACATTCTGTTGAAGTCCCCTTGACGCCCCGACGAGCCCCGCCCTACCGTGTTTCCACATACAGAAACCGTTCTTCCGTATGGTGGAATTCAGGAGATGAGCCCTCCGAGCCACTGCGGGCCGACGCAGGAGAGATCCGATGCCTCGTATGACAGCCGCCCGCGCGGCCGTGGAGATCCTCAAGCTCGAAGGCGTTGAGGTCGCGTTCGGCGTGCCGGGCGCGGCCATCAACCCGTTCTACGCCGCGCTCAAGGCCGCCGGCGGGATCGGGCACACGCTGGCCCGGCACGTCGAGGGCGCCTCCCACATGGCCGAGGGCTACACCCGCGCCAGGGCCGGCAACATCGGGGTCTGCGTCGGCACCTCGGGGCCGGCCGGCACCGACATGATCACCGGCCTGTACTCGGCGATCGCCGACTCCGTCCCGATCCTCTGCATCACCGGCCAGGCGCCCGTCGCCCGGCTGCACAAGGAGGACTTCCAGGCCGTCGACATCGCCTCGATCGCGGGGCCCGTCACCAAGGCCGCCACCACCGTGCTGGAGGCCGCGCAGGTCCCCGGCGTGTTCCAGCAGGCCTTCCACCTGATGCGCTCCGGGCGCCCCGGCCCGGTCCTGATCGACCTGCCGATCGACGTCCAGCTGACCGAGATCGACTTCGACCCGGAGGCCTACCAGCCGCTGCCGGTCTACAAGCCGGCCGCCAACCGCGTCCAGATCGAGAAGGCGGTCGCGCTGCTCCAGCGGTCCGAGCGCCCGCTGATCGTCGCGGGCGGCGGCGTCATCAACGCCGACGCCGCCGAGCTGCTGCGGGAGTTCGCCGAACTCACCGGCGTCCCGGTGGTCCCCACCCTGATGGGCTGGGGCGTCATCCCGGACGACCACGCGCTCAACGCCGGCCTGGTCGGCCTCCAGACCTCGCACCGCTACGGCAACGAGACCTTCCTCGCCTCCGACTTCGTCCTCGGCATCGGCAACCGCTGGGCCAACCGCCACACCGGCGGCCTGGACGTCTACACCGCGGGCCGCACCTTCGTCCACGTCGACGTCGAGCCCACCCAGCTCGGCCGGATCTTCGCCCCGGACCTCGGCATCGCCTCCGACGCCGGGGCCGCGCTGGAGCTGTTCGTCGAGGTGGCGCGCGAACTGCGGGACGCCGACGCGCTCAAGGACCGCACCGCCTGGGCCGCCGCCGCCCAGGAGCGCAGGGCCCGGCTCCAGCGCCGCACCCACTTCGACGACGTGCCGCTCAAGCCGCAGCGCGTGTACGAGGAGATGAACCGGGCGTTCGGCCCGGAGACCCGCTACGTCACCACCATCGGCCTCTCCCAGATCGCCGGCGCGCAGCTGCTGCACGTCTACCGGCCGCGGCACTGGATCAACTGCGGCCAGGCCGGCCCGCTCGGCTGGACCATCCCGGCCGCGCTGGGCGTCGCCACCGCCGCCCCGGGAGGGCAGGTGGTCGCGCTCTCCGGCGACTACGACTTCCAGTTCATGATCGAGGAGCTGGCGGTCGGCGCCCAGCACCGCATCCCGTACGTCCACGTGCTGGTGAACAACTCCTACCTGGGCCTGATCCGCCAGGCGCAGCGCGCCTTCGACATCGACTACCAGGTCAACCTGGAGTTCGAGAACGTCAACGCGCCGGAGCTGGGCGTCTACGGCGTGGACCATGTCAAGGTCGTCGAGGGCCTGGGCTGCAAGGCGATCCGGGTCACCGAGCCGGAGGGCCTGCTGCCCGCCTTCGAGGAGGCCAAGAAGCTGGCCGCCGAGTTCCGCGTCCCGGTCGTGGTCGAGGCGATCCTGGAGCGGGTCACCAACATCTCGATGGCCGCCGCCGACATCGACAAGGTCAACGAGTTCGAGGAGTTGGCCACCCTCCCCGAGCACGCGCCGACGGCGATCAGGCCGCTGGTGCCGTAACGCGGCGCACGCACCGGTCGCGCACGCCGGTCGCACGCACCGGCCGTACGCGCCGGTCGTCCGCGCCGGGCGGGTGGGGGCGGGCGAGCCGCTCCGCACGCCCCCACCCGCCCCCGCGCCCGGAACATCGGCACGCCGACCGCAGTTGACCAGGTGACGGCCGCTACCGTGGCCCACGAAGAGGCCCGGCCCGACGACTTCCCGAAAGGACCACCCCCGTGAGCCTGTACGACATCCCGCTGCGCACCCTCGACGGCGCGGCCACCTCGCTGGCCGACCACAAGGGCAAGGCGCTGCTGATCGTCAACGTCGCCTCCAAGTGCGGCCTGACCCCGCAGTACGAGGGCCTGGAGCGGCTCCAGCAGCGGTACGCCGGGCGCGGGTTCACCGTGCTGGGCTTCCCCTGCAACCAGTTCGCCGGACAGGAGCCCGGCAGCGCCGAGGAGATCCGCACCTTCTGCTCCACCACCTACGGCGTGACCTTCCCGCTGTTCGAGAAGATCGACGTCAACGGCGAGGACCGCCACCCGCTGTACGCCAAGCTCACCGAGGTCGCCGACGCCGAGGGCCAGGCCGGGGACATCGCCTGGAACTTCGAGAAGTTCCTACTCTCCCCGGACGGCACCGTCGTCGCGCGCCTGCGCCCGCCCGTCGAGCCGGAGTCCCCGGAGCTGGTCGCCGCGCTCGAGGCCGTCCTGCCGGCCTGACCACACGCACCGCGGAGGCCCGGGGCCCGCGGCCCCGGACCTCCGTCGTGCGCGCACGCAAGGCCCTCCTCGGGGTGTTGCGGACATGCCCAAGCGCCCCTACCGTGTGTGCCCCCGTTGATCCATCGCCCACGGAGGGCCCACCCTGATGATCCGTCGCGTCAGAACAGCGGCAAGGGCGCTGCTCGCGGCCGGCCTGCTCGTCACCGGCACACCGGCCGGTGCCTCGCCGGCGGCGGCCGCCGCGGCGCCGACGGCCCTGACCGCGTCCGACTACACCCTCACCTCGGACTACCACCAGTACGACACCCTCGACTCGGCGCTCGCCACGACGCTCGGGACCTCCGCCGTGCACACGGTGATGGAGCACGCGAACCACGACCGGCAGGCGCTCCCCGCGTCCTTCTCCGTGGCCGGCCTGACCACCGGCTTCCGGTTCGACGACGGCGACGACTCCGACTGCCAGAGCTTCCCCCAGGGCATCACCACGAGCCGGGACGCCGTGGGGACCGCGAACAGCGGCAACTACGACGGCCACCAGCTCGTGCTGGTGAGCTGGTACACCAAGGACGGCTGCGGCGGCGCCCAGCAGCGCAGCCGGATCACCCTGGTCGACTGGGACGCCACCTACCCCGACACCTACCGCAAGATCCTCCTGGTGGAACCGACCGGCACCGCGGCCGCGCCGGACTTCAAGGACGTCCCGATCCACGCCGGCGGCGTCTCCTGGTACGGCGACCACCTCTACGTCGCCGACACCGGCCGCGGCATGCGCGTCTTCGACCTGCGCAAGATCCTCAACACCGACACCGGCGGCACCGCCGACCAGATCGGCCGCCAGCCCGGAGGCGCCTACTACGCCCACAACTACGCCTACGTGCTGCCCCAGATCGGCACGGTCACCGCGCAGACCGCCTCCGGAGCCAAGCTGGTGTGGTCGTCGGTCTCCCTCGACCGGGTCAGCAAGTCGATCGTGATGACGGAGTACACCTGCCAGGCGGACTGCGTCGACTACCCGAACCGCCCGCCGAGGGCCGTCCGCTTCCCGTTCGCCGCAGGGGCGACGACCTTCGCCGCGACGACGACCGCAAGCCAGGCCCTCCAACTGCCCTGGTACAACCTCAACGGCGTGGCCTCCCACAACGGCCGGTGGTGGTTCAACTCCTCGGGGCAGAAGAAGCTCTACTACTGGACCCCGACCGCGGGCCCCTCGACCTTCGCCTGGGTGGGCGGCGGCGAGAGCCTCTCCTACTGGGAGGACGCCACCGGCCCCGACCTGCTGTGGTCGCTGCAGGAGACCACGGGCGGACGCAACGTCTTCGCGGTCACCCAGTCCACCTACGGCGGCGGCTGAGCCCCTGGCTCGGGGCCGGCGGGAACGACTCGCCGGGGCCCCGTGGCGCACGGCCCGGTCGACGACGGCCCCCGGGCGGGACCGTCGGCGACGGTCTGCCGGATGATGGGGAGCAGGGGCACGGCGGCGGATGTGAGGGCGACACGGTGACAGCAGGCGAATCCATGGGGCTGGAGTCGGGACACCGGTCGGCGGACCGCGAGGGTCCGGAGACCGTCGCGGCCGCCGACCGGCCCGAGGCGGGCACGGAGCCCCCGGGCGGGGGCGCGGGGCGTCGGCGTTCCCTGGTCCGACGGCTGGCGGTCCTGGTGCTCGTCCTCGTCCTGCTCTGCCTCCCGCCCTGGTGGACCCTGTTCGCCTCCGGCGCCGACTGGCCGTTCCCGGTCCTCCTGGCCGGCACGGTCGTCCTCGCGGCCTGGATGGTCTCCTTCCCCTTCCTGATGGTCGCGGGCCACGGGCGGCGGCGCAGCGACCGGGCCGCCCGCGTCGCGGACACCAGCCTCGGGGTGGTCTGGGTGCTGTTCACCTGGTCGGTGCTGGGCGGCTCGGTGGACCTGCTGCTGGCCGGGCTCGACGTCGGCGGCACCGACCGGGCCAGGGTCGTGGCGGTGGCCGTCGCCGTGGTCTCGGCCGGGCTGCTGGGCTGGGGGCACCACGAGGCGATGCGCGTGCCCCGGGTGAAGCGGGTGGACGTGCACCTCCCGCGGCTCGGCGCCGGCCTGGACGGGACCAGGGTCGTGGTGCTGGCCGACACCCACTACGGGCCGATCGACCGGGCGGACTGGTCGGCGCGGGTCGCCGAGGCGGTCAACGCGCTCGACGCGGACGTCCTGGTCCACGCCGGCGACATCGCCGACGGCACCCCGGCCCAGCGCCGGGAGCAGTCCGCGCCGCTCGGGACGGTCCGGTCCCGGCTGGCCAAGGTCTACGTCACGGGGAACCACGAGTACGGCAGCGAGGCCCAGGGCTGGCTGGACCGGATGGCGGACCTGGGCTGGGAGCCGCTGCACAACCGCCACCTCGTGGTGGAGCGCGGCGGGGACGCCCTCGTGCTCGCCGGGGTGGACGACGTGACCGCGGAGTCCTCCGGCCTGGCCGGACACCGCGCGAACCTGGTCGGCGCGCTGGCGGGGGCGGACCCGGCCCTGCCGGTCCTGCTCGTCGCCCACCAGCCCAAGTACGTCCCGCAGGCCGCTGCCGCCGGCATCGACCTGCAGGTCTCCGGGCACACCCACGGCGGCCAGATCTGGCCGTTCAACCTCCTCGTCCGGATCGACCAGCCGGTGGTGCGCGGCCTGAGCCGGCACGGGGAGCGGACCCAGCTCTACACCAGCCGCGGCACCGGCTTCTGGGGCCCGCCGTTCCGGGTCTTCGCCCCGAGCGAGATCACCCTGCTCACGCTGCGCGCGGGCGGTCCGTCGCCCACCGCGTGACCGACCGCTGAAAGGCTCGAACCGGGGCTCACGGCAGCAACAGCCGCGTTCCCGGCGGCAGTTCGCCGTCCCGGGCGGCGTCGCGCAGGTGCGCCAGCAGGGTGTCCCGCAGCGCCTCCGCCGCGCGGGTGAGCGGCACCTCGTGGCCGTGGGCGACGGCGATGGTGCGGCCCAGTCCGGGCCCGGCGAAGGCCGTCACCGCGAGGCCGGAGCGGGCGGCCACCATGCCGGGGACGACGGCGGGCCCGATCCCGGCCCGGACGAAGCCCAGCACCGCGTCCATCTCGCCGCCCTCCACCGCGAACTCCGGCTCGAACCCGGCCGCCCGGCAGGCCGCCAGGGTCGCCTCGCGGACGTCGTAGCCCTCCCGGAACATCACCAGCGGCCGGCCCTTCAGCTCCGTCACCCGGACCTTGCGCCGGGCCGGCCGCCCGGCCGCGACCAGCACCAGCTCCTCGTGCAGCAGCTCGGTGACCGCCAGCGCGGGCTCCTGCTCGCCGCTCGGCCGGGTGATGGTCAGCGCGAGGTCCAGCTCCCCCGCCGCCAGCCAGCCGACCAGGTCGCGCGAGCCGCCCTCGCGGACCACCAGCGCCACCCCCGGGTAACGGTCCCGGAAGACCCGCAGCACGTCCGGCACCAGGCTGGTGCACAGGCTCGGCGGTGCGCCCAGCCGGACCCGGCCGCGGCGCAGCTGCACCGTCTCCTGCACGGCCAGCCGGGCGCTCTCGGTGTCCGCGAGGATGCGCCGGGCCAGCGGCAGCAGGGCGTCCCCGGCGTCCGTGAGCGCGATGTTGCCCCGGGTGCGGTGGAACAGCTCCGCGCCCAACTCCCGTTCCAGGGCCCGGATCTGTTGCGAGAGTGACGGCTGCGCGACGTGTGCCGCCTCGGCGGCCCGGGTGAAGTGCCGGGTCTCGGCGACGGCCAGGAAGTAGCGGAGTTGCTGGAGCTGCACAGGGCCAGGATAGGCCGCATCGATAGCCCATGCCTATCGTCACGAGCCGCATCATGTCTTGGACGTACCCTCGCCGGCGTCCCTACCGTTGCTGCCATGACAACCGCGACTCGGACGGCCCGGCATCCGTCCACCCTGGCGACCCTGTGGCGGTCGACCGTCGGCAAGAAGGCGGTCATGGCCGTCACCGGACTGGCCATGCTGCTGTACCTGGTCGCGCACATGCTGGGCAACCTCAAGGTGTTCTTCGGCCCGGACGACATCAACGGCTACGCGGCCTGGCTGCGCACCATCGGACAGCCCTTCCTGGGCCACGAGTGGTTCCTGTGGATCGCCCGGGCGGGCCTGCTGGCCGCCGTGGTGCTGCACGGCGTCTCCGCGTACCAGCTCAGCCGCCGCGACCTCGCGGCCCGCCCGAGCCGGTACGTGCACAAGCGCCGCCGCGCCGGCTACGCGACGAGGACCATGCGCTGGGGCGGGGTGATCCTGGCGCTGTTCATCGTCTGGCACATCCTCGACCTCACCACGCTGACCGTGAACCCGGGCACCGATCACGGCCAGACGTACCAGAACATCGTGGCCTCCTTCGGCCGCTGGTACGTCGACGTGTTCTACGTCGTCGCGATGCTGGCCGTCGGCCTGCACATCCGGCACGGGTTCTGGAGCGCCGCGCAGACCCTCGGCGCCAACAACGCCCGCCGCGACCGGGCGCTCAAGCTGGTCGCGAACGGCCTGGCGCTGGTGCTGACCGCCGGCTTCCTGTCCGTCCCCGTGGCCGTGATGACCGGAGTCGTGAAGTGAGCAGTGGTGGCCCGAGGCGTGAAGCGAGCAGTGCTGACCGGAGCGGTGAAGTGAGCAGTGGTGACATGAGCTACCTGGAGTACACCCTCGGCGAGCCGGTCGCCGACGCCAAGGCCCCCGCCGGGCCGATCGAACAGCGCTGGGACCAGCGGCGGTTCGACGCCAAGCTGGTCAACCCGGCCAACCGGCGCAAGCACACCGTGATCGTGGTCGGCACCGGCCTGGCCGGCGGCGCGGCCGGCGCCACCCTGGCCGAACAGGGCTACCACGTGGTCCAGTTCTGCTTCCAGGACTCCCCCCGGCGCGCCCACTCGATCGCCGCCCAGGGCGGCATCAACGCGGCCAAGAACTACCGCAACGACGGCGACTCGGTCCGCCGGCTGTTCTACGACACCGTCAAGGGCGGCGACTTCCGGGCCCGCGAGTCCAACGTGCACCGGCTGGCCCAGGTGTCGGTGGAGATCATCGACCAGTGCGTGGCCCAGGGCGTGCCCTTCGCCCGCGAGTACGGCGGCCTGCTGGACACCCGGTCGTTCGGCGGCGTCCAGGTCTCCCGGACCTTCTACGCCCGCGGCCAGACCGGCCAGCAGCTGCTGCTCGGCGCCTACCAGGCGCTCTCCCGGCAGGTCGCCGCCGGGAACGTGGAACTGCACCCGCGCACCGAGATGCTCGACCTGCTGGTGGTCGACGGCCGGGCCCGCGGCATCGTCGCCCGCGACCTCGTCACCGGCGGGATCCGCTCCTACACCGCGGACGCCGTGGTGCTCGCCAGCGGCGGCTACGGCAACGTGTTCTACCTCTCCACCAACGCCAAGAACTCCAACGCCACCGCGATCTGGCGGGCGCACCGGCGCGGCGCGTACTTCGCCAACCCGTGCTTCACCCAGATCCACCCGACCTGCATCCCGCGCTCGGGCGACCACCAGTCCAAGCTCACCCTGATGAGCGAGTCGCTGCGCAACGACGGCCGGATCTGGGTGCCCAGGGCGAAGGGCGACAACCGGCCGCCCGGGCAGATCCCGGAGGAGGAGCGGGACTACTACCTGGAGCGGATCTACCCCTCCTTCGGCAACCTGGTGCCGCGCGACATCGCCTCCCGGGCCGCCAAGAACGTCTGCGACGAGGGCCGCGGCATCGGCCCCGGCGGCCAGGGCGTCTACCTGGACTTCGCCGACGCGATCCGCCGGCTGGGCCGGGACGCCGTCGAGGCCAAGTACGGCAACCTCTTCGAGATGTACGAGCGGATCACCGCCGAGGACCCGTACCGGGTGCCGATGCGGATCTACCCGGCGATCCACTACACGATGGGCGGGCTCTGGGTCGACTACGACCTGCAGACCACCGTCCCGGGCCTGTTCGCGATCGGGGAGGCCAACTTCTCCGACCACGGCGCCAACCGGCTCGGCGCCAGCGCCCTGATGCAGGGCCTGGCCGACGGCTACTTCGTGCTGCCGCCCACCATCAACGACTACCTGGCCCGCCACCCGCTGCCGGCCGTACCCGCCGACCACCCGGTGCTCGCCGAGGTGGAGGCCGAGGTCGAGGACCGGCTCAACCTGATCCTCGCGGTGGACGGCGACCGCACCCCGGACTCCTTCCACCGCGAACTCGGCGAACTGCTCTGGGACGAGTGCGGGATGGCCCGCGACGAGGCCGGGCTGCGCCGGGCGCTGGAGCGGATCCCGCTGCTGCGCGAGGAGTTCTGGCGCCGGATCAAGGTGCCGGGCACCGGGCAGGAGCTCAACCAGTCGCTGGAGAAGGCCAACCGGCTGGTCGACTACTTCGAGCTGGCCGAGCTGATGTGCCTGGACGCGCTGCACCGCGCCGAGTCCTGCGGCGGCCACTTCCGCACCGAGAGCCAGACCCCCGACGGCGAGGCCGCCCGCCGCGACGAGGACTTCTCCTACGCCGCCGCCTGGGAGTTCACCGGCACCGGCGCGGCACCCGTCCTCCACCGCGAGGAACTCGACTTCGAGTACGTCCACCCCACCCAGCGGAGCTACGCATGAACCTCACCCTGCGCATCTGGCGCCAGGCGGGCCCGGACGCACCCGGCTCGATGACCACCTACCGGGTCGACGGGATCAGCCCGGACATGTCCTTCCTGGAGATGCTGGACACCCTCAACGAGGAGCTGATCACCCGCGGCGACCAGCCCGTCGCCTTCGACCACGACTGCCGCGAGGGCATCTGCGGCGCCTGCGGCATGGTCATCAACGGCCAGGCGCACGGCCCCGAGCGCACCACCACCTGCCAGTTGCACATGCGGCACTTCCAGGACGGCGACACCATCGACGTCGAGCCCTGGCGGGCGGCGGCGTTCCCGGTGGTCAAGGACCTGGTGGTGGACCGCTCGGCCTTCGACCGGATCATCGGCTCCGGCGGCTACATCACCGCCCCCACCGGCAGCGCCCCCGAGGCGCACGCCACGCCCGTCCCCAAGGAGACCGCCGACACCGCCTTCGAGCACGCCGAGTGCATCGGCTGCGGCGCCTGCGTGGCGGCCTGCCCGAACGGCTCGGCGATGCTCTTCACCTCCGCCAAGGTGGTGCACCTCAACGTGCTGCCGCAGGGCGCGCCGGAACGGGCCGCCCGGGTACGGGACATGGTCTCGGCCATGGACGCCGAGGGCTTCGGCGGCTGCACCAACACCGGTGAGTGCGCCACCGCCTGCCCCAAGGGCATCCCGCTGCCCAGCATCGCGGCGATGAACCGGGAGTTCCTGCGGGCCGCCCGCGGCTGACGACTCCCCCACGACGGTCGGCCCCTCGCTCTGGTGCTCAGGCGAGGGGCCGACGCCGTTTGTGCGACGGGCGTGCGGCGGCGGTTCGCGCTACCCGTACGGGTGGTGGATCGCCCGGGGCCGTGCTTCCTGACGGGGAATCGCGCTACGGTGGGTCCGCTACGGAAGGACGGCATATGCCCGAGGTTCAGTCCTGTTCCGGTTGCGGCGGGTCCGGGGGGACCCAGAAGACCGAGGCCACGGTCGAACTGGACGAGGAAGGAAGCATGGTGCCCAGTGTCCACACCTTCTGGTCGCCCTGCGGCCGGTGCCACGGATCCGGAACGGTGATCGTCGGATGAGGTTCGTCTTCGAATGCGTCGAGTGCGGTGGGCACTACCTGCCGCCCGAGGAGATGGTGTACCCGGACGGGCCGGCCTCGCCGGTCTGGTGCACCGCCTGCCAGAGCGCCCAGCGCGCGGCCGGTGTCCGGGAGGACCCGCTGCTCGCCCGGGTCGCGCTGGCCGCCGCCCGGGCCGCACTGGCCCGGCGGGCCGCGGAGGCGGCCGAACAGCCCGCCCGCCCCGACGTACGCCCGTCCCGCCCGCCGCGGTCCCGCCGGGCCCGCTCCGGCCCCGGCGTGCTGCGCGGCAAGCTGGGCTGACGGCCCGCGGGACGACGGGTCGGCGGGACCAGGGCCGGGGCATACGAACCGACGGTTCGTCAGTTATCCGCCATGACAATGAACTTGTGCGGACCCGGGACGTGCTGGCACATTGTCCTCCCTCGCACGACAGCCTTGGGGGACATGGCCATGCAGCCGACCGATCCTTCCGATTCGACCCGGGCCGGGCAGACCGGCTCCTTCCCGTTCGTTCCGCCGCCTCCGCCCGGCGGGCCGCCGACACCGGCCCCGTTCGGGCCGCCGCCGCCCACCACCCCGCCGCCGGCCTTCGCGAGCGGTCCCAGCGGCACCCCGACCACCACCCGCGTCGCGGTCACCAACCGCATCCTCTGGATCGGGCAGGCCGCGTACCCGCTCGCCAACGTGGCCCGGGTCGGCACCTCCCTGATCGTGCCCGGCCGGCGCCGCGCGCTCCTGCGGCTGCTCGCCTTCGCCTTCATCGTCTTCGTGCCCGTCTTCACGATCGCGCAGGCCACCGGCGGATCGTCCTCGGACTCCGGGTCCGGCACGCTGTTCCTCGTCGCGGTGATCCTCGTGGCGCTCTACTTCCTGATCTTCACCTGGCCGGTGCTGCGCCGACCCGACCTGTACGTGCTGGCCCTGGACACGGCCGGCCCGCCGACCGCGGTGCTGGCCTGGCTCACCGCGGAGCCGGCGTTCGAGCTGCAGGCCACCATCACCCGCGCGATCGAGAACCCGCAGGCCGAGTTCCAGCAGATCGTCCAGACCATCAGCGTGGACCTGCGGCAGTACCAGTTCGGCGACAGCGTCAACATCTACGGCGGCCAGGGAAACACGGGAGTCAGCAAGTGAACGACAACGAGCGTCCGGACGTCCAGTACGGCGACCGCGTCACCATCCACGGCGGCAGCGGCAACGTCGGCATCCAGCACAACAACGGCTCGGCCGGCGACCAGGCGCTGCCGCCGGAGGTCGCCGCGCTGTTCGCCCGGCTCGCCGCCGTGGTCACCGACCTGGCCCGGGACGGGCGGCTCCACGAGGCGGACCGGCAGAGCCTCGCCGAGGCCCTGCCGGTGCTGACCAGCCCCGCCGCCGAGGAGCCGAGGAGCCGGCGCAACACCCTGCTGCTGCTGGCCGGCCTGGCCCAGAGCGTCGGCGAGGCCGCCGCGCCCGCGCTGGGCCTGGCGAACCAGCTCCTGGCCCTGCTCAGCGGCTGACCGACCGACCGGCCGGCGCCCGCTCGCGGGCGCCGGCCTACGCCGTACCCCTTGCCCCCGTCTCCGCCGCCGTCTCGGTGAGGAAGCGTTCCACCAGCTCGGCGACGGTCTCCGGGGCGTCCTCGGGGCTGTAGTGGCCGACGCCGGGCAGTTCGACGGCCCGGCCGCGCGGGAACGCCTCGGCGAACAGGGGCAGGAAGTACCGGGCGGCGAGGGTGCGGTCGGCCGCGCCCCAGAGGGCGAGCGCGGGCAGGGCGGCGAGCGCCGCGCGGGCCTCGGCGCCCGGGGTCTCGAAGGTGTGCGCCCCGGTGGCGAAGCCCTTCGCCCAGCCGATCGCCCCGGCGGCCTCCGCGGGGGACGGGAAGGCCGCGCCGTAGGCGGCCAGCCAGGTGTCGGTGATCAGGGCGTTGTTCTCGAAGCCGTTGAGCTTCAGGGTGCTGAGGACGGTGTGGCGGAGTTCGCCGAGGACGGCGTCCAGGCTGCCGTCGGCGTGCGCCCGGGCGATCCAGCCGAACCACGGGGACTCGGCCGCGTTGGCGGCGAGCGCCGCGCCGAGGCCGGGCTGGCCGAACGGCGTGGGCCCGTTGACGCTCACCACCCGGGCGATCAGCTCCGGGCGGCGGGCGGCCAGGCCCATGCCGACCGGCCCGCCGAAGTCGTGCAGGACCAGGGTGAGTTCGCGCAGGCCGAGGTCCAGGACGAGCGCCTCCAGGTTGTCGACGTGGTCCTGCAGCCAGTAGGTCCGGTCGGCCGGGGTGGCGCTCTTGCCGAAGCCCATGTGGTCGGGGACGACCACCCGGTGGGTCGGGGCCAGGCGGCGGACCAGGTCGCGGAAGAGGTAGCCCCAGGTGGGTTCGCCGTGCAGGCAGAGCACCACGGGGCCGGTGCCCTCGTCCACGTAGTGCTGGCGGAAGCCGGCGGCGGTGCTGAAGTGCGGCCGGTACGGGAAGGTGCCGTCGAAGGTCTCGTGGGCGGCGATCATGGTCGGGCTCGCTCCAAGGTGGTGGCAACTTAAAACCGCAAGGCCGAGGCTAGGCCTTGCGGTTTTATTACGCAACCATGCTGGTCGGAGCGGTCATTGGCGGTCTCAGAACAGCGCCTCCTGGGTGTCCGGCTCCGGCGGGCGCAGACGCTCCTGGAGGACCAGGCCCTCGGACCCGCGGCCGGTGACCGGGCTGAGCGTCCAGCCGGTGAGCAGCCGGGTGTCCAGCAGCAGCGGTCCGGAGCCGTCCGTCTGGTCCAGGAAGAGGTGCCGGCCCACCGGCGCGCGGAGCCGGCCCGCGAGCACCGCGCCGTCGGCCAGCCCGGCGATCTCCCGGTAGGCCTCCGGGGCGCCGCCGGCCAGTCCGTAGCGCTCG
This sequence comes from Kitasatospora sp. NPDC056273, assembly GCF_042268845.1. Taxonomy (NCBI): domain Bacteria; kingdom Bacillati; phylum Actinomycetota; class Actinomycetes; order Kitasatosporales; family Streptomycetaceae; genus Kitasatospora; species Kitasatospora sp. NPDC056273. The sequence goes on from NZ_JBHJSJ010000015.1 coordinate 187,630, forward strand.
ACGTGGTCGACCACCGGCCGGTCGGCGAGCAGCTCCACGGCGTGGCCGTCCAGCAGCCGGTGCGCCCGGGCGCGGGCGTCGCCGAGCACCGTACGGCGGTACGGGACGTCGCCGTGCGACCACCACTGCTCGGTCTTGATCCGGGACTTGTACCGCTCGCGGGCCAGGCCCGAGGCGGCGACGGTGAGTTCGGCGCGCCGGACCGCCGGCAGGGCGCCGCGGGCGGTGAACGCGTAGGCCAGCGCGCCCTGTTCGAGCAGCCGGCTGTCGCCGCGCTGCTCGGCGGTCAGGCCGACCTTGAGCAGGCCCTCGCCGAACCAGGCGAGGTAGAGCAGGTAGGTGCGGCCGTCGTCGAGGATCTGGTCCCGGGCGAGGGCGAGGCCGCGGTCCACGCTCTGGCAGGCCGGGCACTGCGTCGCGCCGCCGCCCGGGTCGATCACCGCGTGGTGCGGGCAGGCCGTGCGCTCCGTCGCCCCGACCAGCCAGGCCCCCACGCAGCGGCGCGGGCCGCCCAGCAGCCAGCCGACCTCCACCCCCGGCGCCACGGCGCGCTCGTGCACCTGCGCGCCGCGCGCGGCCCCGAGCACGGCGCGGCCGTCCCGCCAGCTCAGGCCGGTGGAGACCCAGCCGGCGGGGCGGGCCCGGTGCTCGGGGGTCTGCGGGGGCTGCGGGGGGATCGTCACGTTTCTCCTGGCTGTCGGTAGCCGACGAGACTACCCGGTGCCACCGACAGGCCGGGCGGCCCGGCGGGGCCACGCCCCTGCCACCCCGCCCGCCGGCCCCCTCGACAGGGCGTCAGGTCCGTGGCGGCCGGCCCCTCCTTCCCGCCCGAAAGCCCCGCAGGTCACCGGCGCTTGGCCGGGCGGGGTGTTCACGTTCTATTGTGGCGGGCGCGGTCGGCGGCGCGGTCGGGAGGCGGTGCCGCGGCGGCCGCATCGGGCGCGAGGCGAATGGGGTGGGCGGACGGTGTCGGGGCGGCGGAGCAGCGGGGTGCTGGCGATCTGGGCGGAGGCGCAGCGACAGCAGCAGCGCCGGGAGGAGGCCCGGTGGCGCGCCGAGGCGGCGGAGCAGCGCCGCCGGGAGCGGGAGCAGCGGGAGGTGCAGAAGGCGGCGGCCCGCGGCGAGCGCGAGGCGCAGCGCGCCTACCAGCAGTCGCGGGAGGCGGAGGTGGCCCGGCGGACGGCCGAACTGGACGCCCGGGTCGAGGAGTTGCGGGGGCTGCTGGCCGCCGGGCTGGCCGCGCCGGCCTTCGGCCCGCAGGCCCTGCTGGCGCCGCGGGCGGTGCCGCCGTTCGATCCGGGGCCGCTGGGCGAGCCGGTGCCGATGCCGGACCAGTCCTCGGCCCGGTACTTCGTGCCGCCGCCGGACCCGGTGCAGGCCCGCAACCCGGGGGTGCGGCAGCAGTACGAGCAGTACCTGGCCCAGGCCCGGGCCCGGTTCGAGCAGGACTGGTACGCCGCGCAGGCCCGGGAGGTGGACCGGCAGCACCGGCTGGCCGCGTACCACCAGGAGTACCTGGCCGGGGTCGAGCGGTCCCGCCGGCAGCAGGAGGAGCTGGCCGCCCGGACCGAGGAGCTGCTGCGCCGGCTGCGGGCGGGCGAGCCGGAGGCGGTGCAGGAGTACTTCACGGCCGGCCTGTACGCCTCGGCGGCCTGGCCGGAGGGCTTCCCGCACCGGCTGGCGGCGGCGTTCGACGCCGGGAGCCGGCAGCTGGTGGTGGACTGGGAGCTGCCCGGGCCGGACGTGGTGCCGGCCGCCGGCCGGGTGCGGTACGTGAAGTCGGACGACCGCGAGGCCGAGGTGGCCCGCCCGGCGACGGAGCGCAAGGCGCTGTACCGGGAGGTGCTGGCGCAGTCGGCGCTGCGGGTGGCGGTGGAGCTGTTCCGGGCGGACCGGGACGGGCTGCTGGACTCGGTGGTGCTGAACGGCTTCGTGCTCGGCATCGATCCGGCGACCGGCCGGGAGGCCGAGCGCTTCCTCTCCACCCTGACCGCCACCCGGGCGGGCTTCGCCGCCCTGGCGCTGGACCGGGTGGACCCGGTGGAGTGCTTCCAGGGCCTGGGCGGCCGGCTGTCGGCGCGCCCGGAGCGGCTGGACGAGGTGCGGCCGGACCGGCGGCCGGAGAGCGTCGGCGGGAGCCTGGCCGGGCACGGCGGCGAGGACGAGCCGGACCTGTTCGAGATGGACCCGCTGGACTTCGAGGAGCTGATCGCCGAGCTGTTCCGGCTGCGCGGCTTCCGGGTGATGACCACGGCCCGCAGCGGCGACGTCGGGGTGGACGTGGTGGCCGAGGACCTGGACCCGGTGACCGGCGGCACGATCGTGATCCAGGCGAAGCGCTACAAGAAGACCGTCCCGCCGACGGCGGTGCGCGACCTGGAGTCCACCGTCCGCCACCACGGTGCGATCAAGGGCATCCTGGTCACCACCGCAGGCTTCGGCCGCGGCTCGTACAGCTACATCGAGGGCAAGCCGCTGGCCCTGGTGAGCGGCCCGGAGCTGGTCGCCCTGCTCGCCGAGCAGGGCCTGCGCGGGCGGCTCGGCGGCGACGGCTCCTCCGCCGCCGCCTCGGCCCCCGCGAACGACCGGTCCGAGGAGGCGCGCGAGACCGCCCTCACGGTGAGCTGGCAGAGCCGGACGGCCGGCGGGGACGCGGTGGAGCTGGACGTCACCGCCTTCCTGTGCGCCGGCGGCCGGGTGCTGAGCGACGAGCACTTCGTGTTCTTCAACAGCCCGCAGGACCCGGACGGCGCCGTGCGGCTGCACCCGACCCGCTCGGTGCCGGGCGAGCCGACCCGGGCGGCCCGGCTGGCCCTGGACCTGCACCGGCTGCCGGCCGCCGTCGAGGAGGTGGTGGTCGCCGTCTCCACCGAGGAGGAGGACCACCCGGCGCTGCCGCTCGGCTACGTGCACGGGCTGGCGCTCGCCGCCGCGTACGGGCCGGGCGCCGGCGGACCGGACGCCTGGACGGGCCCGACCGGCGGGGTGCCGGACAGCGCGATGCTGCTCGGGGCGTTCCGCCGGGCCTCCGGCGGCTGGGAGTTCAGCCCGTCCGGGCGGGCGGTGACGAACGGCCTGGCCGGGCTGGCGGCGGCCTTCGGCGTGGCGGTCGAGTAGTCGGCCGGGCCCGTCCGGAACCTCCTGGAACCGTCCGGAGCCCGCCGGGGGCCCTTGGTCCTCAGGGTCCGGCGTCATACCTGAGGAGGAGAAGGCCCCCCGCCGTCCCGCCGGGTCGGCGGGGGCCGACCCTCCGCGTGGCATACGAATCGCATTCGAACAGCTTGGGATGATGTTACGGAGTTAAACATTCCGTTAATCAGCCCGAGGAGTCCACGTGACGTTCCCCGCAACCGCCGTCCACACCGGCCGCGCGGCCGCCCGAGCCACCAGCCTGAACAAGGTCTACGGGGAGGGGGAGACCCGCGTCGTCGCCCTCGACAACGTCAGCGTCGTCTTCCCCCAGGGCGAGTTCACCGCCATCATGGGCCCCTCCGGCTCCGGCAAGTCCACCCTCATGCACTGCATGGCCGGCCTCGACACCGTCACCTC
>NZ_JBHJSJ010000016.1:0-23114 GCF_042268845.1 Kitasatospora sp. NPDC056273
GGATCCTGGTCGGCGGCCGATCGGCTACTGCTGTGGGCTGTGGAGCATAGGAGACTCGAACTCCTGACATCTGCCTTGCAAAGGCAGCGCTCTACCAACTGAGCTAATGCCCCTCGACGGCACCGCGCGCGTGCCAACGGGCACTAGCGTACCGGTTTCCGGCGCGATTCCCAGCGCCGTCCCCCCGGAACGGTGCCGTTCCAAGGGGTCGGCCGGTCCGGTTCGTCGACCGGGCCGGCCGGCCCGGGAGGCGCCGACGGGCGCCTCCGGAGTTCGTCGATCGTCAGATCGCCGGGGGCTCAGCGACCGGCCGGGACCGGGTCGGTGGCCTCGGTCCACAGGTCCTGCTCGGCGCGGTCCGCCTGGACCTGACGGTAGACAAAGAAGCCGCCGAGGGCGACCAGGGCGACCAGGAGAAGCTTCTTCACCGCGGGACCTCGTCCTTCTTGCGTTGGTGGACTCAAGAGCCGGATCCGGCCGGACTGACCGGGCCGACGAGTCCAGTTGTGTTTCGAGCGCGAACGGGCGGCCGGGTGCCAGACTGCCCTTGCGGCCGATGATACACACCGGTGTCCCAATCGTGACCAGCCACCGGTGCGGCCAACCCGGCGGTCCGGTCCCAGGATTGACGCCGCACCTCCTGGCGGGCGGTCCGACCGTGCCCGGCCCGTCCCGCGCGCCCGCGGATCAGACCCGGCCCGCCGAGCCGTCCGCGGGTCCGCCCGCCGTCCCGCCCGCCGTCCCGTCCGCCGGGCGGCCCGGCGCCACCACCACGGCGGTGCCGTTCGCCAGGTCCACCCTGGTCCGCGGCGGCGCCCCCTCGCCCTCCTCGTCCCGCAGCATCAGAGTGCTGCGACGTTCGTCCAGCTCGTGCTGCTTGCCCGCGGCGAACTGCGCGTGCAGCTGCTCGAACCCGGTGGCCGAGATCTGCCCCTCCCGGCCCGTCCCCCGCCAGGGCACCCAGCGGGCGCGGCGCGCCCGCAGTGCCAGTTGATCGAGCGCGGCCAGCACCACCAGGGCGCAGACCAGTCCGGGGATGCTCATCGCCCAGAACACCGCCATGCCGTCACCAACCCTCCACCGTCCCTCCCCCGAGAACCGTCGGGAGGGGCGCGCGGTTCCCGGTCCGGCGGCGGGAATGCGGCGGGCACGCGGCGGGCACGCGGCGGGCACGCGGCGGGAAACGTCGAAGGGCCCGGAGTGGATCACTCCGGGCCCTTCGGGGAGGTGGGCCTAACAGGACTTGAACCTGTGGCCTCTTCCTTATCAGGGAAGCGCTCTAACCGTCTGAGCTATAGGCCCTCACCGATGAGAGATCGTACCGGATGCCGGCCGATCCACGGCCCCGCCCGATCTCAAGAACTGTCGAAGGGCCCGGAGTGGATCACTCCGGGCCCTTCGCGGTGGTGGGCCTAACAGGACTTGAACCTGTGGCCTCTTCCTTATCAGGGAAGCGCTCTAACCGTCTGAGCTATAGGCCCTTGCCGCACTGAAAGATTAGCGGACCGACGGCCGATCTCCCAAATCCGGGTCGGCCGGGGCTGCGGCGGCACCCCCCGCGACCAGCTGCGGCGCACCCACGGAGGGGCGCAGCAGCCACTCCTCGCGGGTCGGCGGCAGGCCCGCCGCGCCCTCCTCGGTGCTGCGGACGGCGAGGACCTGATTGATCCCGATCCGGTTCTGCTCGAAGGCGAGCGCGGAGGCCGCCATGTACAGCCGCCAGACCCGGGCCCGGCCGCGGCCGACCAGCCGGACCGCCTCCGTCCAGTGCGCCTCCAGGTTGGCCACCCACTCGCGCAGGGTCAGCCCGTAGTGCTCGCGCAACGACTCGACGTCCCGGACCTCGAAGCCGGCCTCCTCCAGCCGGGCCACCGTGGACCCGACGGGGGAGAGCTCGCCGTCCGGGAAGACGTAGCGGTCGATGAAGGGGCTGGTGCGGTGCGGCACCCCGGGGATGTCGGGGCGGCGGGCGATCTGGTGGTTGAGCAGCCGGCCGCCGGGCACCAGCAGCCGGTACAGGCCCTCGGCGTAGACCCGGTACTGCTCGGAGCCGACGTGCTCGGCCATCCCGACGCTGGAGATCGCGTCGAAGGGCCCGTCGGTGATCTCCCGGTAGTCCTGGAGCCGGACCTCGACCCGTTCGGACAGCCCGGCCTCCTCGACCCGGGCGCGGGCCAGCGCGACCTGCTCCGTGGAGATGGAGACGCCGACCGCGGTGACCCCGTAGTGCTTCGCCGCGTGCAGCAGCAGCGAGCCCCAGCCGCAGCCGACGTCCAGCAGGCGCATCCCGGGGCGCAGGCCGAGCTTGCGGCAGATCAGGTCGAGCTTGGCCTCCTGGGCCGCCTCCAGGCTCTTCGCCTCGGGCGCCCAGTAGGCGCACGAGTAGACCATCGAGGAGCCCAGCACGATCCGGTAGAAGTCGTTCCCGACGTCGTAGTGGTGGCTGATGGCCGCGCGGTCGCGGCTGCGGCTGTGCAGCCGCCCGGGGGCCCTGCGGACCTCCTCGCGGGGCGGCTCGGGCTCGAGGCCGACCGCCCCGGCCCGCAGCGCGGCGGCGAGCACCCGGCGGCCCTTGGGGCCGAGCGCCTCGCGCGGCCCGAGGGCCAGGGTGCGGACCTCCGGCCGCTCGGCGAAGCGGGCGACGGCGGAGAGCGTCTCGTACAGGTCGGTGCCGGGGGCGAGTTCCAGGTCCCCCGCGACGTAGGCCCGGGCCAGGCCCAGCTCGCCCGGCTGCCAGACCAGCCGGCGCAGCGCCCGGCGGTTGCGCAGGACCACGGTGGGCGCGCCCGGCGGCCCGGCGGTGCTGCCGTCCCAGGCCTGTACCCGCAGCGGTACCGGGACCCCCAACAGCCCTTCGAGGGCTTCGACCAGTTGACCTGCGAGCTTCGCCACCGCGCGCCTCCGTCCAGTCGTCCTGCGGAACCTCAGCTGACCCGGTCGGGCGGACCGGGGGCGGCCTGCGGCACTCCCAGGCGCGGGACGGGCGGCACCCAGCTTGTCCCACCGCGGCCGCCCGGTTTCCGGGTGGCACGCCGCGGGCGGCCGGCTGTCACCCGAAATGCCGACGGGCCCCACCCGCTGCAACAGCGGTTGGGGCCCGTGCATTCCGTCCGTGGACGGGGAGCTGAGCGAGCGTCAGGATCAGGCCGGGATCAGTCCTCCTCGGCCAGGGTGAGCTCGACGCCGCCGGTAAAGCCGGCCGCCGCGTTGTAGATGAACGCGGAGAGCGTGGACAGGGCGGTCAGCAGGACGACGTCGACCACGGCGATCAGCGTGGTGAAGGTCATCACCTTGCCGAAGCCGACGTAGTCCATCAGGTTGAGGCCGCCGCTGCTGTCCGAGCCGGTGACGTCCTTGAGGGTCTTGGTCAGCGAGTCGAAGACGCCGAGCGAGTCCAGCGTCATCCACAGCACGGCCGCGGCCACGATGATGATGATGCCGACGGCCAGCGACAGCAGGAAGCTGACCTTCATCACCGACCACGGGTCCACCTTGGTCACCCGCAGCCGGGCCTTGCGGGTCCGGCCGAGGCCGGCCCCGCCGGTCGCGGCCGCGGGGGCACCGGCGGGGCGGCGCGCCGCCCCGGTGGGGGTGCCGCCGGCCGGGGTCGCCCCGACCGGGGTCCCGCCCGCCGGGGTGTGGCCCGGGCTCCGGGTGCCCCGGGCCGGGGTCGGCTGCCCCTTGGCGTACGTGGTCGGCTGCGAGAAGCCGGCCTGGCCGCTCGGCGGCGCGGGCGTCTGCCCCCCGTAGGTCGCACCGCTCTGGCCCGCTCCACCGGCCGGCGGCATCAGCGAGGTGGACGCGGCCGAGTGCTCGGTCGGCGGCTGCGGAACGCCGTACGCACCCCCGCCCTGCGCGCCCGGACGGCCGCCGGAGGTTCCTCCCGCAGCACCCGTGGCTCCACTCACCTGGTCCTCCCGCACTTCCCACCAGGACGGCGGCGCCGCCCTGCTTCGTCACTCGTCATCCAGCGCCCGGCGGGATTGCCCGGAACTGGTCGGCGTCCGGTGCCGCCGCATCCATACTCTGGACGCGGCGGCACCGGTCTGCGGTTCGGTTCAGGCCTCGACGTCTCCGTCGACCGCCGTCTCCGCTCCCTCGGCCGTCTCGGTGGACTCGGTACCCGCCACCTCGTCCTCCGCCGTCTCCTCGTCCTCGGCCTCCGCGTTGCGGGCCATGCCCACGACCGCGTCGCGCTTTCCGAGGTTGATCAGTTGGACGCCCATGGTGTCACGTCCGGTTTCACGAACCTCGGAAACCCTCGTGCGGATCACCCCACCCGAGAGGGTGATCGCCATGATCTCGTCGGATTCGTCGACCACGAGCGCACCGACCAGCGAGCCCCGGCCCTCGACGATCTTCGCCGCCTTGGTGCCGTAGCCGCCGCGTCCCTGGACACGGTACTCGTCCACCCCGGTGCGCTTGGCGTAGCCGCCGTCCGTGGCGGTGAAGACGTAGGTGCCCGGACGGACGACGTTCATCGAGAGCAGTTCGTCGTCCTCGCGGAAGGCCATGCCCTTGACGCCGGAGGTGGCGCGGCCGGTCGGGCGCAGGGCGTCGTCGGTCGCGGTGAAGCGGATCGACTGGGCCTTCTTGGAGACCAGCAGCAGGTCGTCCTCGGCGGAGACCAGCTCGGCGCCGATCAGCTCGTCGTCCTGGCCCTCCTCGTCCTGGCGCAGGTTGATCGCGATCAGGCCGCCGGAGCGCGGCGAGTCGTAGTCCTTGAGCGCGGACTTCTTCACCAGGCCGGCCCGGGTGGCGAGGACCAGGTACGGCTTGTCCTCGTACGTCCGCACGGCCATCACCTGGGCGATGTGCTCGTCCGGCTGGAAGGCCAGCAGGTTGGCGACGTGCTGGCCGCGGGCGTCGCGCCCGGCGTCCGGCAGCTCGTAGCCCTTGGCGCGGTAGACCCGGCCCTTGTTGGTGAAGAACAGGATCCAGTTGTGGGTCGTCGTCACGAAGAAGTGGTCGACGATGTCGTCCTGCTTCAGCTGGGCACCGCGCACGCCCTTGCCGCCGCGCTTCTGCGAGCGGTAGAGGTCGGAGCGGGTCCGCTTGACGTAGCCGCCACGGGTGATCGTGACGACGATGTCCTCCTCGGCGATGAGGTCCTCGATGGAGAGGTCGCCGTCGGAGGGGATGAGGGTGGAGCGCCGCTCGTCGCCGTACTTGTCGACGATCGCGGTGAGCTCCTCGGAGATGATCTCCCGCTGGCGGACCGGCGAGGCCAGGATCGCGTTGTACTCGTCGATCTTGCGCTGGAGCTCGTCGTGCTCGTCCATGATCCGCTGGCGCTCGAGGGCGGCCAGTCGGCGCAGCTGCATCTCCAGGATCGCGTTGGCCTGGAGCTCGTCGATGTCGAGCAGGCCCATCAGGCCGGTGCGGGCGGCATCGGCGCTGGCCGAGGCCCGGATCAGCGCGATGACCTCGTCGATCAGGTCCAGGGCCTTCAGCAGGGCGCGCAGGATGTGCGCGCGCTCCTCGGCCTTGCGCAGCCGGAAGGTGGTGCGCCGGACGATGACCTCGACCTGGTGGTTGACCCAGTGCCGGATGAAGGCGTCGAGCGACAGCGTGCGCGGCACGCCGTCGACCAGGGCCAGCATGTTGGCGCCGAAGTTGGTCTGCAGCTCGGTGTGCTTGTACAGGTTGTTCAGCACGACCTTGGCGACCGCGTCGCGCTTGAGCACGACCACCAGGCGGGTGCCGGTGCGGGACGAGGACTCGTCCCGGACGTCGGCGATGCCGGCGATCTTGCCGTCCTTGACCAGGTCGGCGATCTTCAGCGCGAGGTTGTCCGGGTTGACCTGGTACGGCAGCTCGGTGATCACCAGGCACTGGCGGCCCTGGATCTCCTCGACCTCGACCACGGCCCGCATGGTGACCGAGCCGCGGCCGGTGCGGTAGTAGTCGTCGATGCCGCGGCGGCCGACGATCAGCGCGCCGGTCGGGAAGTCGGGGCCCTTGATCCGCTCGACCAGGGCGTCCAGCAGCTCCTCGGCGGAGGCCTCCGGGTTCTCCAGGTACCAGAGCGCGCCGGAGGCGACCTCGCGGAGGTTGTGCGGCGGGATGTTGGTGGCCATGCCGACCGCGATGCCGGTGGCACCGTTGACCAGCAGGTTGGGGATGCGCGCGGGCAGGACGGTCGGCTCCTGCGAGCGGCCGTCGTAGTTGGGCGCGAAGTCGACGGTCTCCTCGTCGATGTCGCGCATCATCTCCATGGCCAGCGGCATCAGCTTGCACTCGGTGTAGCGCATCGCCGCCGCCGGGTCGTTGCCCGGGGAGCCGAAGTTGCCGTTGCCGTCCACCAGCGGCATCCGCAGCGACCACGGCTGGGCCAGGCGGACCACGGTGTCGTAGATCGAGGTGTCACCGTGCGGGTGGTAGTTGCCCATGACGTCGCCGACGACGCGGGCGCACTTGTAGTAGCCCTTCTCGGGCCGGTACCCGCCGTCGTACATCGCGTAGAGCACGCGGCGGTGCACCGGCTTGAGGCCGTCGCGGACCTCGGGGAGCGCCCGGCTGACGATCACGCTCATCGCGTAGTCGAGGTAGGAGCGCTGCATCTCGGTCTCGAGCTCGACCGGCTCGATCCGCATGGTCACCTGGGCGGTGCCCTCGGCTGCGGGGGTCTCGGGCTGTTCGCCTTCGGGACGGTTGTCGTCGACCACTGGTGGTCAGTTTCCTTTCACGCGGACTGGAACGTGCGGGGCCTGCGGTGCAGGCGTCACACGTCCAGGAAGCGAACGTCCTTGGCGTTGCGCTGGATGAAGGAGCGGCGCGCCTCGACGTCCTCGCCCATCAGCACGGAGAACAGCTCGTCGGCACGGGCGGCGTCCTCCAGGGTGACCTGGAGCAGCAGGCGGTGCTCGGCGTCCATGGTGGTGACCCGGAGCTCCTCGGCGTTCATCTCGCCGAGACCCTTGAAGCGCTGGATCGCGTCGTCCTTGGGCAGCCGGCGCCCGGCCTCCACCCCGGCCGCGATCAGCGCGTCGCGCTCGCGGTCGGAGTAGGCGTACTCGAAGTCGTCCTTGCCCCACTTGATCTTGTACAGCGGCGGCATGGCGAGGTAGACGTACCCGGACTCGACCAGCGGCCGCATGAAGCGGAACAGCAGGGTGAGCAGCAGGGTGCGGATGTGCTGTCCGTCGACGTCGGCGTCGGCCATCAGGACGATCTTGTGGTACCGCAGCTTGGACTCGTCGTAGTCCTCCTGGATGCCGCAGCCGAAGGCCGAGATGAGCGCCTGGACCTCGGTGTTCTGGAGGACCTTGTCGATCCGGGCCTTCTCGACGTTCAGGATCTTGCCGCGGATCGGCAGGATGGCCTGGGTGCGCGGGTCGCGGCCCTGCTTGGCCGAGCCGCCGGCGGAGTCACCCTCGACGATGAAGATCTCGCACTCGGACGGGTCCTTGGACTGGCAGTCCGAGAGCTTGCCCGGCAGCGAGGCGGACTCCAGCAGGCCCTTGCGGCGGGTCAGGTCGCGGGCCTTGCGGGCGGCGACGCGCGCGGTGGCGGCCTGGATGGACTTGCGGATGATGTCCGCGGCCTCGTTGGGGTTGCGGTCCAGCCAGTCGTTGAGGTGCTCGTGGACGACCTTCTGGACGAAGGTCTTGGCCTCGGTGTTGCCGAGCTTGTCCTTGGTCTGGCCCTCGAACTGGGGCTCGCCGAGCTTGACCGAGATGATCGCGGTCAGACCCTCGCGGATGTCCTCGCCGGAGAGGTTGTCGTCCTTCTCGCGGAGCAGCTTCTTGTCCCGCGCGTAGCGGTTGACCAGGCCGGTCAGCGCGGCGCGGAAGCCCTCCTCGTGGGTGCCGCCGCCGTGGGTGTGGATGGTGTTGGCGAAGCTGTAGACCCCCTCGGTGTAGGAGGAGTTCCACTGCATCGCGATCTCCACCGAGATCGCCTTGTCCTTGTCCTCCGCCTCGAAGTCGATCACCGAGGGGTGGACGACCTCGCCCTTGCGGGAGTTGAGGTGGGCGACGAAGTCGGCGATGCCGCCGTCGTACTTGTACGTGACGGTGAGCGGCTTGCCCTCCTCGTCCGCGTGCTCGGGGCGCTCGTCGGTCAGCGAGATCGACAGGCCCTTGTTGAGGAAGGCCATCTCCTGGAAGCGCCGGGAGAGCGTCTCGAAGGAGTAGACGGTGGTCTCGAAGATGTCGCCGTCGGCCCAGAAGGTCACCGTGGTGCCGGTGCGGTCGGTCTCCGCGCCCTTGACCAGGGGGGCGGTCGGCGCGCCCATCTTGTAGTCCTGGGTCCAGATGTGGCCGTCCCGGTGGATCTCCACCGAGAGCCGGGTGGACAGCGCGTTCACCACGGAGACGCCCACGCCGTGCAGACCGCCGGAGACGGCGTAGCCGCCGCCGCCGAACTTGCCGCCGGCGTGCAGGACGGTGAGCACGACCTCGACGGCGGGCTTGTCCTGGCCGGGGACGATGTCCACCGGGATGCCGCGGCCGTTGTCGACGCAGCGGATGGCGCCGTCGGCCATGATCGTGACGTCGATGGTGTCGGCGTGCCCGGCCATCGCCTCGTCGACGGAGTTGTCCACGACCTCCTGCACCAGGTGGTGCAGGCCGCGCTCGCCCGTCGAACCGATGTACATGCCGGGGCGCTTGCGGACGGCGTCGAGGCCTTCCAGCACCTGGATGTTGCTACCGGTGTAGGAAGCCTGCTCGGACTGGTCTGGGGTCTGGCTGGGGTTGCCGGAATCGGCCACGAAGCGCCCTCTCTGGCACAGCACGGGTCGCATGCCCACCCCGTACGGGCGGGCGTGCGACCACAGCGTTTCGACTCGGTTGCCACTAGCAACAGTGTTTGGCTTTCAGTCTACCGGTACGACTGACAGAGATGGGCGTTTGGCAGCCCTTGAGGGCAGATATGCCGCCCTGAATCCCCTCGGGACATGTCCCGATACTCGCCCGGGGGGCCCAGGGCGCCTGGAAGGGCTGTCAGGGGTTCCGGAAGATCGCCATCCGATCCGCGCCCCCGCCGGCCGTCCGAGGTCCCGGTCAGCCCCAGGTGTCGCCCGGCCCCTTGCTCCCGGGCGCGCGCAGCCGGCCGTAGCCGCGGGCGGGCGCCGCGGGGCCGAGCACCTTGATGGTCCGGACCGTCCCGTGGCCCAGCTCGTGGTTCAGACGGGCCACCAACTGCCGTGCCAGCCAGCGTAGTTGGGTGGCCCAGGCGGTGGAGTCGCACTGCACGGTGAGCACCGCGGCGGCCTCGTCGTAGGAGGAGGGGTGGCAGTGCGCGGCGATGTCCGGGCCGACGATCTGCGGCCAGCGGCCCATCACCCCGCCGACGGCGGCCGAGGACTCCCAGCCGCGCTCGGTCAGCAGCCGGTTGAGCGCCGCGCCCAGCGGGACCGGGTCGCGGCCGTCCGAGCGGGCGCCGCTGCGCAGGCCGTGCCGCTTCGCCTCGCGCTTCTCCCGGACCTGCTCGCCGCGCTGACGGGCCTGGGCCCGGGCCGCGCGCAGCGCGGAGCGGGCGAGGTCGGCACCGGTCGGCGCCGGGGCACCTGGCTCGGGGGAGTGCTCCGCCGGCTCGCTCACGGCGATCTCCTTTCCCCAGCCTGTGGACAACGGTCGCGGTCGCGCGCCCGCCGAGCCGTCCAGCCTACGGGAGCCGCCGGGCCCCTCGGGCCGGGGCGGGGGCGCGCGGTGCGCGGAAGCGGTCGCGGTCCGGTGACGGCGGTGTGGTGGTGCGGGTGGAGGGGTGTGCAGCGGTGCGGACGCGGGGGCGCGGTCAGGCGTCGACCCGGCGCACCGCGCCGTCGGAGACCGCGAACCGGGCGCCGGCCAGCGCCTTCGGCACGTCCTCGGCGACCGCCGCGGTCACCAGCACCTGCTCGCCGCCGGCCACCAGCTCGGCCAGCCGGTCCCGGCGGGCGGCGTCCAGCTCGGCGAACACGTCGTCCAGGATCAGCACCGGCTCGCCGCCGTCGGCGCGCAGCAGCTCGTACGAGGCCAGCCGCAGCGCCAGCGCGAACGACCAGGACTCGCCGTGGCTGGCGTAGCCCTTGGCGGGCAGCGGGCCGAGCTTGAGCCCCAGCTCGTCGCGGTGCGGGCCGACCAGGGTGACACCGCGCTCGACCTCCTGCTTGCGGACCGCCTGCAGCGCGTTCAGCAGCTGCTCCTCGGCCTGCTCGCGACTGGTCGGCAGCTCGCCCTCGAAGGAGCTGCGGTACTCCAGGGCGGTCTCGCCGCCGCCGGGGGCCAGCTGCCCGTACGCGGCCGCCACCAGGGGCTGCAGGGCGGCCACCAGCTGGATCCGGAAGGCCGTCAACTCGGCGCCGGCGCGGGCCAGATGGCCGTCCCAGACCTCCAGGGTGGACAGGTCGGCGCCCTTGCCGCCGCCGGCCCGGCGGGCCATCGCGGCGGTCTTCAGCAGGGCGTTGCGCTGCTTGAGCACCCGCTCGTAGTCCTGCCGCACCCCGGCCAGCCGGGGTGCCCGGGCGGTCAGCAGCTCGTCCAGGAAGCGCCGCCGCTCACCCGGGTCGCCCTTGACCAGGCTGAGGTCCTCGGGGGCGAACAGCACGGTGCGCAGCAGGCCCAGGACATCCCGCGGGCGGACGTTGTCGGAGCGGTTGATCCGGGCCCGGTTGGCCTTGCCCGGGGTGAGCTCCAGCTCGATCAGGGTGGACCGGCCGCGGTCCACCACCGAGGTGCGGACCACCGCCCGCTCGGCGCCCAGCCGGATCAGCGGGGCGTCGGTGGCGACCCGGTGGCTGCCCAGGGTGGCCACGTAGCCGATCGCCTCGACCAGGTTGGTCTTGCCCTGGCCGTTGGGCCCCACGAAGGCGGTCACGCCCGGGTCGAGGGGAACCTCGGCCCGGGCGTACGACCGGAAGTCGGCGAGCGACAGGTGCGCGACGTGCATGGCTGTGGACTGCGCCCGCCTTCTTGGGGAGGACCTGCTGGTTACTTGGACTCGACCGCGTGGCCGCCGAACTGGTTGCGCAGCGCGGCGATCATCTTCATCTGCGGCGAGTCCTCCTGGCGGGAGGCGAAGCGGGCGAACAGCGAGGCGGTGATCGCCGGCAGCGGCACGGCGTGGTCGATCGCGGCCTCGACGGTCCAGCGGCCCTCGCCGGAGTCGGCGGCCCAGCCGCGCAGCTTGTCCAGGTGCTCGTCCTCGTCCAGGGCGCGGACGGCCAGGTCCAGCAGCCAGGAGCGGATGACGGTGCCCTCCTGCCAGCTGCGGAAGACGTCGCGCACGTCGGTGACCTCGGGGGCGGCCTCCAGCAGCTCCCAGCCTTCGGCGAAGGCCTGCATCATCGCGTACTCGATGCCGTTGTGGACCATCTTGGCGAAGTGGCCGGCGCCCACCGCGCCCGCGTGCACCGAGCCGAACTCGCCCTCGGGCTTGAGGGCGTCGAAGACCGGCTGGGCCTTCGCGACGTGCTCGGCGTCGCCGCCGTACATCAGCGCGTAGCCGTTCTCCAGGCCCCAGACGCCGCCGGAGACGCCGCAGTCCACGAAGCCGATGCCCTTGGCGGCCAGCGCCTCGGCGTGCTTGACGTCGTCGGTCCAGCGGGAGTTGCCGCCGTCGACCACCACGTCGCCGGGGGAGAGCAGCTCGGCGAGCTCGTCGACGGTCGCCTGGGTGGCGGCGCCCGCCGGGACCATGACCCAGACCACGCGCGGGCCCTGGAGCTTGCTGACGAGCTCCTGGAGGCTCTCGACGTCGGAGATGTCAGGGTTGCGGTCGTAGCCGATGACGGTGTGGCCGGCGCGGCGGATCCGCTCGCGCATGTTGCCGCCCATCTTGCCGAGACCGATGAGGCCGAGCTCCATGACCAAGTCCTTACCTGTGGTGACGTGCCTGCCGGCGGCGCCGTTGCCGCACTCCTTGAGCCTACGCGCTGGAGCGGCCCCGCCCGGCTGCGGTCGGGGCCGGCCGGGGGAGACGGCCACAGGCTGTGCACAGCGGGTGTGCACAGCCTGTGGACGAAGGACGGGCGGGATCAGCCGGAGAGGCGGACCGGCATGATCAGGTACTGGTAGGCCTTGTCCTCCTCGGCGTCCACCGAGACCTTGCCGCTGAGCAGCGCGGGCTTGGTCGGGGTGGTGAAGCTGAGCTGGGCGAAGGGGGAGTCGATGGCCTTGAGGCCCTCCTCCAGGTAGCCCGGGTTGAACGCGATCGAGATGGCGTCGCCCTCCAGGGAGGCCTCGATCCGCTCGGTGGCCTGGGCGTCGTCGCCCGAACCGGCCTCCAGCGTCAGCACGCCCTCCTCGAAGTTGAGGCGGACCGGGGTGTTGCGCTCGGCGACCAGCGAGACGCGCTTGAGCGCCTCCAGGAAGGGCTGGGTCTGGATCGCGGCGATCGCGTTGAACTCGGTCGGGAAGAGGCTGCGGAACTTGGGGAACTCGCCCTCCAGCAGCCGGGTGGTCGTCCGGCGGCCGGCGCCCTCGAAGCCGATCAGGCCCTCGCCCGCGCCGCCCGAGGAGAGCGCGATGGAGACGTTGTCGCCGCTGCCCAGGGACTTGGCGATGTCCTGGAGGGTCTTGGCGGGGACCAGCGCGACGGCGGAGATGTCCGACTGCTCGGGCTTCCACAGCAGCTCGCGGACGGCGAAGCGGTAGCGGTCGGTGGCGGCCAGGGTGATCCGGTCGCCCTCGATCTCGACCCGGACACCGGTGAGCACCGGGAGGGTGTCGTCCCGGCCGGCGGCGACCGCGGCCTGGCTGACGGCCGAGGCGAAGACGTCCCCGGAGACGGTGCCGGTGGCGGTCGGCATCTGGGGCAGCGCCGGGTACTCGTCCACCGGGAGGGTGGGGAGGGTGAACCGGGAGCTGCCGCAGACCACGCTGACCCGCTGGCCGTCGGTGGAGATCTCCACCGGCCGGTTGGGGAGGTTGCGGGAGATGTCGTTCAGCAGCCGGCCGGAGACCAGGACGGTGCCGGCCTCCTCGACGTCCGCCTCCAGCTCGACCCGGGCCGAGACCTCGTAGTCGAAGCCGGACAGCGCCAGGCTGCCCTCCTGCGCGGTCAGCAGCAGGCCGGCCAGCACCGGCACCGGCGGCCGTGCCGGGAGGCTGCGGGCAGCCCAGGCCACCGCCTCCGCGAGGACGTCACGCTCCACCCGGAACTTCACCGGTAACCGCCTCCTGGATCGAGCGCTCCCGCTCGCACTCTGGTTCGTCTGATCTTGATCGTCGGTTCGGCTGTCCACCGAGCTCGGTCACTCCGCTTCCAGTCGCAAGGACAGTCTGACGTACTCCGCCGACAGACGGGGCAGACGGGCGGAAGCGACCCGAACTGTTGTCGGGGCCCGGTTGTCCACAGATTCGGGGCCCACCCACTTTGAAAGCAAGTCCGGGGTCTAAATGTGTAGTGGTAGTAGTAGGGCCTGTGGAAACCGTGGATAACCCTGTTTCCGCAGGTCAGAGCCCGAATTTTGTCCACAGCGGGTGTGGACGGCGGCTGTGGACGGGCAGGCCGCGCTGTGGACAGCCGAGCGTTACCCACAGGGCACGCAGGGTATCCACAGGTTATCCCCAGGGCTGTCCCCAGATCCGGGCCCGGTTATCCACGGGCGCCGGTCAACTTTACGTGACGCCTTTCACACCAGGGTATGAACGCCAGCCCACGGTTGTCGAACTGTGGACGCCGCTGTGGACAACCTGGGGATAACCGGCCCTCCCCTGGGGACAACCGGTGGATAACCCGGATGGCCCACTGTGGACCCGTCAATTGTCCACACCCTGTGGATAACCGTTGTGCACAAGTCCACAGGCACCTGACCTGCGCGGAAGAGCGTAGCGGCGACGGGCCTGTGGACGAATTCTGGATAACTCCGCACTCCCCACCCTGTGGACGGCTGCGGAGGGGCCCGTCCTGTGGACAACGGCCTTGCGCGCCCCCGGGTTTCGAATCACCGGTCAGTTGTTCGGCGCGGGCTGCGGACTGGCGGACCGTCCGTCGAGGGCATCCCTGCCCAGCCGGCGCGCGACGCACACCTGTGGACACGAGAAAGGGCGTCAGGATTCGCTCCTGACGCCCTTGGGGGCCCGTCTTCGGACCCGGGCCCGCCGTGCCTGCTCCGGCTAGCTCTTGATGCGGTTGGTGAGTTCGGTGACCTGGTTGTAGATCGAGCGCCGCTCGGCCATCAGCGAGCGGATCTTGCGGTCCGCGTGCATCACCGTGGTGTGGTCGCGGCCGCCGAACTGCGCGCCGATCTTCGGCAGCGAGAGGTCGGTGAGCTCGCGGCAGAGGTACATCGCGATCTGCCGGGCCGTCACCAGCACCCGGCTGCGCGAGGACCCGCAGAGGTCGTCCACGCCCAGGCCGAAGTAGGCGGCGGTCTGCTGCATGATGACCTGCGCGGTGATCTCCGGGCCGGCGTCCTCGTCCCCGCCCGGGATCAGGTCCTTGAGGACGATCCCGGCCAACTCCAGGTCCACCGGGGCCCGGTTGAGGTTGGCGAAGGCGGTCACCCGGATCAGCGCGCCCTCCAACTCCCGGATGTTGCGGGTGATCCGGGAGGCGATGAACTCCAACACGTCGGCGGGGGCGTTGAGTTGCTCCTGGATCGCCTTCTTGCGCAGGATCGCGATCCGGGTCTCCAGCTCCGGCGGGGTGACGTCGGTGATCAGACCCCACTCGAAGCGGTTGCGCAGCCGGTCCTCCAGCGTGGTCAGCAGCTTGGGCGGCCGGTCCGAGGAGAGGACGATCTGCTTGTTCGCGTTGTGCAGGGTGTTGAAGGTGTGGAAGAACTCCTCCTGCGTGGACTCCTTGCTCGCGAGGAACTGGATGTCGTCCACGAGCAGGATGTCCATGTCCCGGTAGCGGCGGCGGAAGGTGTCCGCCTTGCCGTCCCGGATCGAGTTGATGAACTCGTTGGTGAACTCCTCCGAGGACACGTAGCGCACCCGGGTGCCCGGGAAGAGACTGCGCGAGTAGTGCCCGATGGCGTGCAGCAGGTGGGTCTTGCCCAGCCCGGACTCGCCGTAGATGAAGAGCGGGTTGTACGCCTTGGCCGGGGCCTCGGCGACCGCCACCGCCGCCGCGTGCGCGAAGCGGTTGCTGGCGCCGATGACGAAGGTGTCGAACAGGTACTTGGGGTTCAGCCGGGCGGCCGGCTCGTCCTTGCGGGAGCCGCCGGCCGGGGGAGCGCCGGGCGGGGCGGGCACGCCGGGGACGCCGGGACGCTCGGCGGAGCGCTCCGGGGCGGCCTTCTCGGCCGGGCGGCCGCCGGTGGGACGGGAGCCGCCGGCCCGACGGCCGGCGCCGGTGCGGGGCTGCTCGTTCGGGCCGGGGCCGTAGGCGCCGCCGAAGAGGTCGCCCTGGGTGGTCGCGGGCGGGCCGGGGACGGGCCGCGGCGCCGGACGGGACGCGGGCTCCTCCGCGTCGCGGTAGCCGGGCGGCTGCTCCTGGTAGCCCTGCCAGCCGGGCCCGCCGCCGGGGCCGCCGTACGGGGCCTGGCGCTGCTCGTAGCCGCCGGTGTCGTAGCGGGGGCGCTCGTAGTCCTGCTCGTACCCCTGGCCCTGCTCGTACGGCTGCGGCTGCTCGTAGGGCTGGCCGTGCTCGTACGGCTGCTGGTAGCCCTGGCCGCCGTAGCCGGGGGTGTCGTCCTCGGCCGGGCCCGGGTAGGGCTCGGCGGGGGCCTGGGGGGCGGGCGCGGGGGTGGTCGGCACCGCGTTGGCGTCGACCATCACGGCGATCCGGACCGGGCGGCTGAGCTCACGGCTGAGGGCCTCGGTCAGCTGCGGCAGCAGCCGGCCCTCCAGCACCTGCTTGGCCCGCTCGTTCGGGGTCGCCAGCAGGGCGGTGTCGTGCATCATCCACATCGGCTGGGTGCGCTGCACCCACTGTTTGTCCATCTCCCCGACATCGGGGTCGGCGACCAGCCGCTCGACGACCCTGGCCCAGACCGGGACGAGGTCGCTGTTGACATCAGCCACTGGTGCACGCTTTCCAAGAACAAACCAGACAAGTTCTGCAACGGTAGTCAGCGAACAGGGACGGATCAAGTCGTTGTCCACAGGCTGTGGGTAAGACGGGCGAGAGACGGCTGGTTTGACCCCCGTGCCCCGTCCCGCGTACCGTAACCAGGTCGAGTTGTCGATGGCCGCTGCCGCATGTCCGCGGGTCCACCCGCTCCATAAGGCGCGCAGCACGGGCGCCGTGGATTGCCTCAAACCCCAGCCGAACTGGGGCGATGGGCCGGATTTCCGAATCAGGGGAGATCACGCGGACGCACGGTGACGGCCAAGCGATTCCCCGTCATCCTACGATTCACCTCAGGAGCCCCCGAGTGAGCAAGCGCACCTTCCAGCCGAACAACCGTCGTCGCGCGAAGACCCACGGCTTCCGGCTGCGTATGCGTACCCGCGCCGGCCGCGCCATCCTGGCCGCCCGCCGTGGCAAGGGCCGCAGCAGCCTGTCCGCCTGATCCGCGCCAGAGTCTGTTGTGCTGCCCTCCGAGAATCGGCTGCGGCGGCGCCAGGACTTCGCGACCGCGGTGAAACGCGGTCGCCGGGCCGGCCGGCCCCTTCTGGTCGTCCATCTCAGCAGAGACGGTGACCCGCAGGGGCAGACCGACCGGACCAGCGACTCCCGCCCGCACGTCGCCGAGGGGACTCCTTCGGCGCGTGCGGGTTTCGTCGTGAGCAAGGCCGTTGGCCCGGCGGTCGTTCGCAACCTGGTCAAGCGCCGGTTGCGCCATCTCGTTCGTGATCGTCTCTCCAGGCTGCCCGCCGGTAGCCTGATAGTGGTGCGTGCGCTGCCCCAGGCCGCGACCGCCTCGTACCAGGACCTCGAACGTGACCTGGACGCGGCACTGAAGCGGTTGCTGAGGACGGAGCCCGCCGCCACGGCGCCGACGGGAGCAGGTCGATGAAGTACCTGCTGATGGGTCTGATCAGGGTCTACCAGTGGACCATCAGCCCACTGCTCGGTCCGGTCTGCCGTTACTACCCCTCCTGCTCGCACTACGGCTACGAGGCCGTGAAGGTGCACGGAGCGGTCAAGGGCGGCGGGCTGACCGTGTGGCGCATCCTGCGCTGCAATCCGTGGACGCCCGGTGGGGTCGATCATGTCCCGCCGCGCAAGCATCCGGTGTGGCACCGGCGGTTGCGAGACTGGCTGAAGAGCCGGTCCGCCACCGGAGACCCGGTGACCGCCACCCCCGCCGGTCCGGACCCCGAGGGCCCGGCGACCATTGGCCCCGTGCGGCCAATCCACCTGTCCAAGGAGCCTGACCGGTGACCTTCTCCTTCCTGAATCCCCTGTACACAGCGGTGTCCTGGATCATCGTCCAGTTCCACTCGCTGTACAGCCACATCTTCAACCCGGACGGTGGCTGGGCCTGGGGTCTCGCCATCGCCTCGATGGTGGTCGTCATCCGGATCTGCCTGATCCCGCTCTTCGTGAAGCAGATCAAGGCGACCCGGGCCATGCAGGCGATCCAGCCGAAGATGAAGGCCATCCAGGAGCGCTACAAGAACGACCGGCAGCGCCAGTCCGAAGAGATGATGAAGCTGTACAAGGAGGCGGGTACCAACCCGTTCTCCAGCTGCCTTCCCATCATCGTGCAGGCGCCGTTCTTCACCGCGCTCTACGGGGTGCTCGCCAAGGTCGCCAAGGGCCAGGACATCGGCGTCATCCACGGTGACCTGCTGGTGAGCGCCGGCAAGGCGCACATCTTCGGTGCCCCGCTCTCCGCGACCTTCGTGGGCAGCCCCGAGACCAGCGTCAAGATCGTCACCGCCGTGATGATCATCCTGATGTCGCTGTCGCAGTTCGTCACCCAGCGCCAGCTGATGACCAAGAACGTCGACCTCTCGGTGAAGACGCCGTTCATGCAGCAGCAGAAGATGCTGATGTACGTCTTCCCGATCATGTTCGCCGTGATGGGCATCAACTTCCCGGTCGGTGTCCTGGTCTACTGGCTGACCACCAACGTCTGGTCGATGGGCCAGCAGCTGGTCGTGATCCACAACAACCCGACCCCGGGCAGCAAGGCCTTCGAGGAGCGTCAGGCCCGTCTGAAGAAGGCCGGCCGGCTGCGTCCGGACGGTACGGAGATCAAGGGCGCGCTCTGGGGCATGCTGCCCCCGTCCAAGGCGGCCGTCAGCGAGGCGGCCAGCGCCGCCGCGGTGGTCGAGGAGTCGGTGCAGGTGCGCCGCCAGCAGCCCCGTCGGCAGAGCAAGGCCCAGCGCCAGCAGGCCGGTGTCGGACAGCCGACCGGCGAGCCGGACAAGAACAGCCAGGCGGAGGAAGCCGCCGACACGGCTCCGTCCGACAGCGTGCCGTCCGACTCCGGTGCCAAGCCGGCGGCCGCCAAGCAGGCCGCGGCGAAGCCCGCCGGTACCAAGCAGGGCACCCGGCAGCAGCCGAAGCGCGGTGGCGGCCAGCGGCCGAAGAAGAAGTCCTGACCGGTCCCGAGCCCGTTGTGACCGCCGCGAAGAGCTTCGTCCCCGGCCCGACAGACGGGCCCATCTCCGAAGGAGTCCATCAGTGACGGAAGGCACCACCTCCGCCGTCGAGGCCGAGGCCGCCGCCAGCGCCGACGAGAGCCTCATCTCCCGCCTGGAGCAGGAGGGCGACATCGCGGCGGACTACCTGGAGGGTCTGCTCGACATCGCGGACCTCGACGGTGACATCGACATGGACGTCGAGGGCGACCGCGCCCTGGTCTCCATCGTCAGCGACGGCAACGACCGTGCGCTGCAGCGCCTGGTCGGCCAGGACGGCGAGGTGCTGGAGGCCCTCCAGGAGCTGACCCGGTTGGCTGTCCACCGGGAGACCGGCGAGCGCAGCCGCCTCATGCTGGACATTGCCGGCTTCCGGGCCCGCAAGCGCGAGGAGCTGGCGGTGCTCGGCGCCCAGGCCGCCGAGCAGGCCAAGAGCAGTGGCGAGCAGGTCAAGCTGCGGCCGATGACTCCCTTCGAGCGCAAGGTCGTCCACGACGCGGTCGCCGCGGCCGGCCTGCGCAGCGAGTCCGAGGGCGAAGAGCCCCAGCGGTTCGTGGTCGTGCTGCCGGTCTGAGGCCGACAGGTCGACGACCGGCCGCCGCGGCGGCCGGAGAGCTTCACCGGACGCGACCCCGTCCGCCTCGTGCGGGCGGGGTCGTCGTCCCTTCTGGGATGTTTCACGTGAAACAGTGCGTTGAGCGGGTCGGTGGATCCGGGGATCGGAGAGGTCGAGATGGACACGGAGAACGCGGCTGCCGGCCGGCCGGGGGCGGACGTGGACCCGGCCGCTGAGGGGCCGGCCACCGAGCTGGAGCACCCTGGCGAGGCACCGGCTGCCGCCCGGGAGGTCTTCGGGGAGCGCTACGACGCCGCGGTCCGCTACACCGAGCTGCTGGCCACCGCGGGCGTGCAGCGCGGGCTGATCGGGCCCCGCGAGGTGCCCCGGCTCTGGGACCGCCACGTGCTGAACTGCGCGGTGCTGGCCGAGCTGCTGCCCTCCGGCATCACCCTGTGCGACGTCGGCTCCGGGGCCGGCCTGCCGGGCATCCCGGTGGCGCTGGCCCGTCCGGACGTCTCGGTGACGCTGCTGGAGCCGCTGCTGCGCCGGACCACCTTCCTGGAGGAGGTCGTCCGGGAGCTGGGGCTGGACAACGTCACGGTGCTGCGCGGCCGCGCCGAGGAGATGGTCGGCAAGCTCGCGGTGGACGTGGTGACCGCCCGGGCGGTGGCGCCGCTGGAGCGGCTGGCCGGCTGGGGCATGCCGCTGCTGCGCCCGCACGGGCAGATGCTGGCGCTCAAGGGGGACAGCGCGGAGCAGGAGCTGGCCGACTCGCGGGCCGGGCTGGCCAAGCTGGGTGCGGTCGAGTGGAGCGTCATCGCCGTCGGCGAGGGCACCCTGGAGACCTCGACCCGGGTGGTCCAGGTGAAGGCGGGGGAGAGCCCCGGCGGGGTGAAGGCGGCCACCCGGCGCGCCAAGGCGGCCCGGGCGGGCCGCACCGCGAGCGTCCGGAACGGCGAGCGCGGCCGGGGCGGACGGCGCCGCGGACGCTGATCGGGCGTGACATCGGGCACCTGACGAGCACGGGCGGACGGTCCTCCTGCGAGGGGGGAACGTCCGCCCGTCGTCGTTCAGGTGTCGGTGGGGTCGACGGCTGGACACCGGAGTGTCGCAACGTCAGATTTCCGGCATAGCGGGCATGGTGTTTCCCGTGAAACGTCGCTCCTTGCTCTCGGGCATCCTCCGCCGTGACCGGGCGGCGACTGTTGCCGCTCCGGTTTCACGTGAAACACTGACCCCCATGCAGGACTCGGAGACCGTCGACCAGATCGATGACACGCCCATCGCGCGGGCCGCCCAGGCCGCGGTCCGGGCGATCGGCCGAGCGGGTGAGGGACTGCCCCGGCCGGCCGCCACCCGGGTGATCGTGGTCGCCAACCAGAAGGGTGGGGTGGGCAAGACCACCACCACCGTGAACATGGCCGCCTCCCTCGCCATGCACGGCCTGCGCGTCCTGGTCGTCGACCTCGACCCGCAGGGCAACGCCTCCACGGCGCTCGGCATCGACCACCACGCCGAGGTGCCGTCCATCTACGACGTCCTGGTGGAGGGCAAGCCGCTGGCCGACGTGGTGCAGCCGGTGCACGACGTCGAGGGGCTGTTCTGCGTCCCCGCCACCATCGACCTGGCCGGCGCCGAGATCGAGCTGGTCTCCCTGGTGGCCCGGGAGAGCCGGCTCCAGCGCGCCATCACCGCCTACGAGCAGCCGCTCGACTACATCCTGATCGACTGTCCGCCCTCGCTGGGCCTGTTGACGGTCAACGCCATGGTCGCCGGCCAGGAGGTGATGATCCCGATCCAGTGCGAGTACTACGCGTTGGAGGGCCTCGGCCAGCTGCTGCGCAACGTCGAGCTGGTGCGCGCGCACCTCAACCCCGCACTGCACGTGTCGACCATCCTGCTCACCATGTACGACGCCCGGACGAGGCTGGCCGCCCAGGTCGCCGAGGAGGTCCGGACCCACTTCCACCAAGAGGTGCTGAGCACGGCGATCCCGCGGTCGGTGCGCATCTCGGAGGCGCCCAGTTACGGGCAGACGGTGCTCACCTACGACCCGGGGTCGACCGGGGCGCTCTCCTACCTGGAGGCCGCCCGCGAGCTCGCGCAGCGTGCGGTGGGCCCGGGCGGCTCGCTGGTGGGTCAGCAGCGGGACGGCCAGCAGGGGCACGGCGCCCCGGTGGCACAGCACGGTACGACGGAGGGTCATCAGTGAGTGCTCGCAGGGTTGGTCTGGGTCGAGGGCTGGAGGCGCTGATCCGCCCCGCCGCGCCGGTGGACGGCGGGGTGGAGGCGAAGACTGCGGCAGCCGTGCCCGCACCGGCCCCGGTGACGCCGCTGCCGAGTGTCCGCGGCACGGTGGCGGCCAGGGCGGCCGCCGAGAAGCGGGCCGAGCAGGCGCAGCCGGCCGGCGCGTACTTCGCCGAGCTGCCGCTGGACGCGATCACCCCCAATCCGCGCCAGCCGCGTGAGGTCTTCGACGAGGACAAGCTGGCCGAGCTGGTCACCTCCATCAAGGAGGTCGGTCTGCTCCAGCCGATCGTGGTCCGCCAGGTCGGCGTGGACAGCTTCGAGCTGATCATGGGCGAGCGCCGCTGGCGCGCCTCCCGGGAGGCCGGGCTGGAGCGGATCCCGGCGATCGTCCGGGCCACCGAGGACGACAAGCTGCTGCTGGACGCCCTCCTGGAGAACCTGCACCGCGCCGAGCTGAACCCGGTGGAGGAGGCCGCCGCCTACGACCAGCTGCTGCGGGACTTCTCCTGCACCCACGAGGAGCTGGCCGATCGGATCGGCCGCTCGCGGACGCACGTCTCCAACACCCTGCGGCTGATGAAGCTCCCGCCCTCCGTCCAGACCCGGCTGGTGGCCGGGACGCTGATGGCCGGGCACGCCCGGGCGCTGCTCGGCCTGTCGGACCCGGAGCAGCAGGAGCGGCTGGCCGCGCGGGTGATCGCCGAGGGCCTCACGGTGCGCAACGTCGAGGAGCTCGTCGTGCTGATGCGCTCGGAGGAGCCGGAGCAGCCCAGGCGCCAGGCGCCGAAGGCGGGCAAGCTGAACTCCCCGGCCTTCAACGACCTGGCGAGCCGGCTGTCCGACCGCTTCGACACCCGGGTCAAGGTCGAGGTGTCGCAGCGCGGCGGCAGGCTGGGCAAGGGCAAGGTGGTGCTGGAGTTCGGCTCGGTCGAGGACCTGAACCGGATCCTGGACAGCATGGCCCCGGGGGAGGACGGTCTGCGGCTGTCGCAGGGCTGAGCCGGCCCGGCCGGCCGAGGGCGACGACCCGATGGGTGCGTGTTCCACGTGAGCGCTGTTTCACGTGAAACATGCACCCATCGGCGTTCGTGGGGGAATGCTCGACCGTGAGAGGGAGGAGGAGGTGCGGCCATGGGACGGCGGATCGTTCCGCTGACGCTGGACAACCTCGGGGACCTGCCGGCCGGCTGCCGCTCCTGCGTGTTCTGGGAGCTGGACCCGGTCAGTGCGAAGGAAGCGGTGGAGTCGGGCAAGCCGGAGCTGGAGAAGGAGGGGTGGATCTCCACGGTGCTGCTGGAGTGGGGCTCCTGCGGCCGGATCGTCTACGTGGACGACCGGCCCGCCGGGTTCGTACTGTACGCGCCGCCCGCCTACGTCCCCCGCTCGCAGTCCTTCCCGACCAGCCCGGTCTCGCCCGACGCCGTCCAGCTGATGGTCAGCCGGGTGCTGCCGGGCTACCAGCGCCAGGGGATCGGCCGGGTGCTGGTGCAGACCGTGGCCAAGGACCTGATCGGGCGCGGGGTGCGGGCGATCGAGGCCTTCGGCTCCTCCGGGCGGGCGCCGACCAGTTGCGTGCTGCCGGCCGACCACCTGCTCGCGGTCGGCTTCAGGACCGTCCGCCCGCACTCGCGCTACCCGCGGCTGCGGCTGGAGGCGCGGACCACGCTCTCCTGGCGGGGCGACGTGGAGGGGGCGCTGGAGCGGCTGCTGGGCGGCGGGCGCAAGGAGCCGGTGCTGCCCTTCTAGGGCCCGGAGACGCCCTTCGCGGGGCCGGGAACGACGGAGGCGGGGCTCCCCCCCAGGGGAGCCCCCCCGCCCCGCGGTCGGCGACCCGAAGACCAAGATGAAGTCGGCCCACACGCGCAGCAGCCCGGCCATCGGACGGGCCC
>NZ_JBHJSJ010000016.1:23124-35917 GCF_042268845.1 Kitasatospora sp. NPDC056273
TGGGGGGGGGGGGGGGGGGGGGCCCCCTGGGCGGGGGTGTGCCCTTCGGCGGCCCGGCCCCCCCCGGGGGGGGGGGGGGCGGGGGGGGGGGGGGGCCCCCCCCGGGGGGCCCCCCCGCCTCCGCGCGGTCGACGACCGGAAGACCTAGATGAAGTCGGCCAGCTCGCGCAGCAGCGCGGCCTTCGGACGGGCACCGGTGATGGACTTCACCGGCTCGCCGCCCTGGTAGACGATCAGGGTCGGGATCGAGATGACGCCGTACTTGGCGGCGGTCGCCTGGTTGGCGTCCACGTCGAGCTTGGCGATGGTCAGCTTGTCGCCGTGCTCGGCCGCGATGTCCTCCAGGACCGGGGCGACCTGGCGGCACGGGCCGCACCAGGTGGCCCAGAAGTCGACCAGTACGGGCTTCTCGCTCTCGAGGACGTCCTTCTCGAACGTCGCGTCGGTGACTGTGGTGGTGGCGCCGGCCACGGGAACTCCTCGGGGTTCGGACGGAGGGGGCTGCTGCCAGGAGAACAACGGGTGGGCCCGTTCTGTTTCTGCCCGGCCGGGGCGGGGGTGTTTCACGTGGAACACCCCCGCGGGTGGAGCGGGAAGGGCTCAGACCGCGACGGCGGCGGCCTTGGCCTCCAGGTCGTCCAGCGCGGCCAGGTAGCGTTCGGCGTCCAGGGCGGAGGAGCAGCCGGTGCCGGCGGCGGTGATGGCCTGGCGGTAGGTGTGGTCGACGACGTCGCCGGCGCCGAACACGCCCGGGATGTTGGTGCGGGTCGAGGGGGCGTCGACCTTGAGGTAGCCCTCGGCGTCGAGGTCCAGCTGGCCCTTGAAGAGCTCGGTGCGCGGGTCGTGGCCGATCGCGATGAACAGGCCGGTGACGGCCAGCTCACGGGTCTCGCCGGTGGTGGTGTCGCGCAGGGTGACGCCGGTCAGCTTCGGGTCGCCGTGGATGGCCTCGACCGCGCTGTCCCACTCGAAGCGGATCTTCGGGTCGGCGAAGGCGCGCTCCTGCATCGCCTTGGAGGCGCGCAGGGAGTCCCGGCGGTGGATGATCGTGACGCTCTTGGCGAAGCGGGAGAGGAAGGTCGCCTCCTCCAGCGCGGTGTCGCCGCCGCCGACCACCGCGATGTCCTGGTCGCGGAAGAAGAAGCCGTCGCAGGTCGCGCACCAGGAGACGCCGCGGCCGGAGAGCTTGTCCTCGTTCGGCAGGCCGAGCTTGCGGTGCTGGGAGCCGGTGGTGACGATCACGGCGCGCGCCTTGTGCACGTTGCCCTCGGAGTCGGTGACGGTCTTGACGTCACCGGTGAGGTCGACCGCGACGATGTCGTCGGGGATCAGCTCGGCACCGAACTTCTCGGCCTGGGCGCGCATGTTGTCCATCAGCTCGGGGCCCATGACGCCGTCCCGGAAGCCCGGGAAGTTCTCGACCTCGGTGGTGTTCATGAGCGCGCCACCGGCGGTGACGGCCCCCTCGAAGACCAGCGGCTTGAGGGAGGCACGGGCCGTGTAGAGCGCGGCCGTGTACCCGGCCGGGCCGGAACCGATGATGATCACGTTACGGACGTCGCTCACTGCTTCTCCTGGTTCGCATCGCGACCCGCGTTTGCTGCGGGGAGGGCGGTCCTGCTCCGCCGCCCGGGACAACGACTGACCAGTGTCTCGCATTCCCAGGCGGATCAGTACCAGCCGCCCGAAGTCCGGAAGCGGCGTGGCGGAGTTGGCGTGGATCGCATGGAAACCGCCGGTCAGTGGCTGGGAACGGCCTGGTGCAGGACGGTCGGGCCGCAGTCGGGGGAGCGCAGGTAGACGTCGACGAAACCGGGCCGGCCGGGCAGCGGGTAGACCAGGACGTCCACCGGGGCGCCCTGGTAGGTGCCCCGGTCGGTGGCCAGCGGGGTGCCGGAGGCCGGGGCCGGGCAGCCCGGCGCGGTGGGGGAGCCCGCGGGGGAGGGCGGGTCGGATTCCGGTCGGCCGCCGGCGGCGGGCAGGGCGCCCTCGGACATGGCGGGCCCGGTGGCCCGCAGCCCCGGGACGTTCTCCGAGCGGGCCAGCAACCGCTGGACCTGGGTGGCGAGTTCGTCCTCGCGGTAGTCGGTGCCGGCGGCCGTGTGCGGGGCCCGGGCGTCGTGGCTGTCGGCGGTGGCGGTCGGGGCGCCGCCCGCGCTGGCCGTCACCGTGCCGGACCGGTCGTCGGGCTGCAGCAGCAGCGCCCCGCCGAGTCCGAGGGCGGCCAGGGCGGCGGCCGTGCCGATCAGCAGGGCGAACCGCCGCCGCCGGGGGCGGCCGGGGCCGGTGGCCGGGCCGGACCGGCCGGCGGGACGCCCCGCGGGCCTGGAGAGCGGGGCGGAGGACGGCGTGAGGGGCGCCGTGGCGGTGCGTACGGGCCGGGCCGGGGCCTCGGGTCGACGGTCGGCCGCGGGGGCCTCCTGCGGCCGCTCGACGGCCTCGCCGGCGCTCCCGGCGGCTTCGGTGGCTTCGGCGACGGCCGCGGCGAGTGCCGCGTCCAGCCGGGCGGCGACGTCGGCCGGCATCGGCGGGGTCTCGACGTCGCCGAGCAGGGCCCGGACCTCGGCGAGCGCGTCGACGGTCTCCCGGCACTCGGCGCAGCCGTCCAGGTGCCGCCGCAGCGCCTCGACGGTGGAAGGGGAGTCGACCAGCCCCTCGGCGAGGTCGGCCAGCTGCTCGACCGGGGGGTGGTCGTCGGCGGGGTCGGGGAAGGAGGGATGGGCGTTCATCGGGTGCTCACGTCTCCTTCCAGCATCGTCCGACCGGTGCTCTGCCCCGTCCCTGTGCCGGTGCTCGGCCCCGTCCCTGTGACGGAGCCGGGGCGCTTCGGGTTCCCAGGGGTGTCCCGGCGCGGCGGGGCCGAGCCGGGGGCGGGCGGTGTTTCACGTGAAACATCGGGCTCGCGCAGGTGCCGGACCAGGGGGAGGAGCCGGGCCCGGCCGCGTGCGCAGCGGCTCTTCACCGTGCCCACCGGGACGCCCAGCAGCTCGGCGGCCTCGGCCACCGGGTAGCCCTGCATGTCGACCAGCACCAGGGCGGCCCGCTGTTCGGCGGGCAGTTCGGCGAGCGCCGCGGTCAGCTCCCGGTGCAGCTCGGCCCGGACCACCGGGGAGTCGGCCGGCTCGGCGGCGCCGACCAGGGTGTCCAGCCGCTGCGGGTCCTCGTCGAGCGGGGTGGTGCGCCGGGTGGCGCTGCGCCTGGCGCGGTCCAGGCAGGCGTTGACCACGATCCGGTGCAGCCAGGTGGTGACCGCCGAGCGGCCCTGGAAGCCGGCGGCGGCGCGGAAGGCGGACACCAGGGCGTCCTGGAGCGCGTCGGCGGCCTCCTCGCGGTCGCCCAGGGTGCGCAGGGCGACCGCCCAGAGCCGGTCGCGGTGGCGGTCCACCAGCAGGCCGAAGGCCGCCGGGTCGCCGGCGACGTGCCGGGCGAGCAGCGCCGCGTCGTCGTCCGCCACCGTCACCCCCCTCTGCCGTCGTGCCGTCGTGCCGGGGCCGTCCGCCCCGGGTCAGCCGGAGACCTTGACCTCGGCGACGTGGCCCCGGTACTTGCCGTCGGCATCCTTCGCCAGACCGGTCAGCCAGATCAAGAGGTACCGCGTGGTGGTCGGGGAGTCGAGGGTGTACTCGACATTGGTCCCGGTCTTCTTGCCCACGACGGTGAAGGCGTCCGGCTTGGCCTGCAGCGGGTTGCCGGCGGCGGCCGCGGTGGGCACCCGCAGCTCCGCGGACTGCTCGCCGCCGGAGAACAGGACGCTCACCGAGGAGACCGGCTGCGGTGAGCCGAGGTCGATCAGCAGACCGGTGCCGGACTTGAGCGCGGGCGGCTTGGGCCCGAGCTGGTCGACGTACCAGCCGGTGGTCCAGGAGGTGTTCGCGTCGTTGTCGATCGCCTTCCCGATGCTCTCGGTGCCCTCGGGCCCGTCGCCCAGCGGGTTGTACGACTGCGCCTCCTTGATGGCGATCGACACCGGGTTGTGGGTGCTCGCCTGGGGGCTCGGCGCGGTGCTGCTGGCCGAGGTCAGCGGGGACGCGGTGGCCGCCCCGGTGTGGCGCAGGCTGTCGACGAACTGCCAGGAGGCGACGCCGATCGCGCCCAGCGCGACCGTCCACGCGGTGGCCTTGACCACCCGGCGCAGCCGCCGCCGGGTGCGGGTGCGCCGGGAGGGGGCCGGGCGGGAGGAGGCCGGCAGCGGGGAGACGGTGGTGTCGGCGACCCGGGTCGGGTTGGGCGCGGTGGGCAGCGCGTGGGTGTTGTGCCGGGGCGGGGCCGGGAAGGCGGGCAGCTCCGGCGCGGGCTGGCGGATCTTGGGCAGCTTGGCGATCGCCCGGACCAGTTCCTCCGGGGTGGTGATCGGCTGGGCGTGGTGCGGCGGCTGGTCGAACAGGGCCCGCGCGGCGAGCTCGGACAGGCCCTTGTGGACCCCGGCGCGGACCTGGTCCGGCGCGGCGTTCTGGAGGCCCTTGGGCAGGCCCTGGAGGTCGTAGCGGTCCTCCGGGTACGGCCAGCGGTGGGTGAGCGCGGCGAACAGCAGTGCGCCGATCGCGCGGGTGTCGGCCCGCTGGGCGTCCTCGGCGTCCTCGGCGGGCAGCCCGCGCAGGGCGGCGTCCACCGCGATGCCGTTGATCCGGTACTGGCCGCTGTCGGTGCGCAGCACGCAGCGCGGGGTGAGCCGCAGGTGGGCCTGGCCGCGCCGGTGGGCGGCCGCGACGGCGTCGGCGACCTGGCGGACCATCTGGTACGCCTCGTGCGGCTCCATCGGGCCGTTGGCGAGCAGCCTGGCCAGGTCGGAGGAGTGCGGCAGCCACTCCCGCACGACGTAGACCAGCTCGCCCTCGTGGACGGCGTCCAGCACCTGGACGAAGCGCGGGTCGCCGAGCAGCGCGGCGGACTTGGCCGCGGCCAGCACCTTGCGGGCCCGCTGGTGGCCGGAGGCCATCAGGTGGACGCCGACCGCCCGGCGCAGCTTCTCGTCGACGGCGCGCCAGCTGCTGAAGGTCTCGGTCTGGGAGATGCACTCCTCCAGCCGGTACCGGTGGCCGATCATGTCCCCGCTGCGGCGCTGCGGGGCGGGGAGGGTGCGCGGGAGGGTGGCGGTGTCGCGCGGGTCGACCGTGGGCTGCGGGTCGGTGGGGCGGCGCGCGGGGCGGGTGGGCTCGGGGGCGGGCTTCTTCCGGGGGGACCCGGCGGCCAGCTCGGCGCGCAGCTCCTGGACCGAGAGCGGGGCGGTGATCTCCGAGGTCTCCTCGCCGGCGGCGGGCTCCGGGCCCGCGGCCGGCGCGTCGTCCCGGTCCTCGCCCCGGCCCTTCTCCCCGTCCTGGTCGGTGTTCTCGTCCGCGTCGGGGCGCCCGGGGGCGGCGGCAGCGGTGGGGGCGGCGGGGGCGCCCTCGCGGGCGTCCGCGGAGGTGCTCTCGCCGGCGTCGTCCGAGCCCGCGAGCTCGTCGATCGCCGCGGCCAGCGCGGCCTCGTCCGTCGCCGCGTCAGCTGCTGACGTGTCGACGACCGCCTTGGTGCCATCAGCCACCGTGGTCCTGCCTCCCCTTGTGTCGCCGCGGCTTGAGAGAGTCGCTGGAGCCCTAGGGTCGGCGGCCCTGTGCTCCAGGACAATTGTGCCCACTCTTCTCCACCGGGTACGACCGCTGAGACGTCCGCTCGGTTGCATACGGGTGGAGAGATGTGGTGCAGATCCGACACCTGGTCGCCATCCGGCGGTCGGGCGGACCCGAACCAACCGGTGGCCCAGCACTCGGCCGGACGAGCGGAGGAGCCTTCTGCTCCGGTTGACGCCCGGTCAGGGCGCCCGCTCGTCCGGCCGGTGGTCGGGCGGTCAGCGGCCCAGTCGGCCGCGGACCATGCCCAGCATGGAGTTCAGCTCCTCGATCCGCAGGCGCTTCGCGATGAGCACGAAGACCGCCAGCTGGAGGCCGCCGGCCACGACCAGGGCCGCCACGCTGCCCGGCCAGCCGCCGAGCACCTGCTGGACGCCCAGGCTGGCGCCGAGGCCGACCAGGGCGGCCGGGACGCAGGCGGCGGCCAGCCGGCTGTACGTCCGGCCGATCCGCTTGGTGTCCAGCCCGCCGATCCGCTTCTTCAGCTTCGGCATCGCGACCATCACCCCGATGGCGTAGGCCAGGCCGTAGCCGAAGGCGAGGCCGGTCACCGTCCACTCGGAGGGCAGCACCAGCCAGCACAGCAGCGCGAAGCCGGCCTGGCAGGCGGCGACCCAGACGGTGTTGTAGAACGGCGTCCGGGTGTCCTCGTAGGCGTAGAAGCCGCGCAGCATCACGTACTGGGCGGAGTACGGGATCAGGCCCAGCGCGAACGCGGAGAGCATCAGACCGACGTTGGTGGCGTCGTTCAGGACGGTGTCGTTGCCGCCGATCGCGTAGATCGCCCGGCCGACCACCGGGCCGAGCGACAGGAACAGGAAGGCCGCCGGGACCACCGCCACGGCGGTGGTGCGCAGACCGTAGGAGATGTCGTCGCGTACGGCACCGGCGTCCTCGTCGGCCGCCGCCCGGGAGAGCCGGGGGAGCACCGCGCTCATGATCGAGACGGTGATCACGGCCTGCGGGAGCTGCCAGATCAGCAGCGCGTTGGAGAACGCGGCCAGGCCGACGCCGTTGTGGCCGGCCGCCGCCGCGGCGGCGCCCGCCTTGGTGGACAGCTGGGTGATCACCAGGTAGCCGGCCTGGTTGGCGAGCACGAAGAAGAACGTCCACTTGGCCAGCCGGGCGGCCTTGCCCAGGCCGTGGCCGCGCCAGTCGAAGCGGGGCCGGAAGCGGAACCCGGCGGCCCGCAGGTACGGGATCATCGCCAGCGACTGGACGCCCAGACCGATCAGGGTGCCGAGGCCGAGCAGCCGCACGCCCTCGGGGGAGATGCCCTCCGGGGTGACCTGGGTGGTGCCGAACCCGCCGTAGACCCAGATGTAGGCGGAGAAGGTGAAGATCACCACGATGTTGTTCAGGACCGGCGTCCACATCATCGCGCCGAAGCGGCCGCGGGCGTTGAGGATCTGGCCCATCACCACGTGGATGCCCATGAAGAAGATGGTCGGCAGGCAGTAGCGGGCCATCGCCACCGTGGTCTCGGCGCGCTCCGGGTTGGCCATCATCGGCTGGGCGATCAGCCGCACCAGCACGGGCGCCCCGAGCACCGCCAGGAAGACCACGCCGCCGAGCCCGACCATCACCAGGGTGAGCAGCCGGTTGGCGTACGCGGTGCCGCCGTCCTCGTCGTTCTTCATGCTGCGCACCAGCTGCGGCACGAAGACCGCGTTCAGCGCGCCGCCGCCGATCAGGATGTACAGCAGGGTCGGCAGGGTGTTCGCGGCGTTGTACGAGTCACCCATGATGCCGACGCCGATGGCCGCGGTGATCACCATGGTCCGGACGAAGCCGGTGCCGCGGGAGACCAGCGTGCCGGCCGCCATGATCGCGCTGGAGTTCAGCAGGTTGGAGACCTTGCCGCCGCCGGCCGTCTTGCCGGGCTCGGCGGCGGGGGCGGGCGCCTGCTCGGCGGCCCGCTCCTCGGCGACGATGTCCGCCAGCGGCTCGACCGCCGGGGGCACCGCGACGGCGGCCACCTGCATGGTGGCCTCCGCCTCGGAGAGCGGCGGGTCGAACTCGATCGGCGGCACGAAGTGCTGCTGCCCGCCCGGAGCGGCGCCGTACGGGGGCTGCCCCGGGTGGCCGCCCATCGGCGGGTACGGCGCGGGGCCGGGCGGAGGGCCGGGCTGGGGGGCCGGGGCGGGCTGCGGGACCGGCGGCTGGACCGCGGCCTGCGCCTCGCGGCCGCCGAACAGCCCGTCCACCCCGACGTACTCGGTGGTCTCGGTGTCCCAGGCGGAGTGCGCCGGGCCGGGCTGCCACTGCTGCCGGGGCTGCTCGACGCCGCCCCAGTGGCCGCCGGCGGCCTGCGCCGGGGCCGGCTCCTGCGGCCAGGCGGGCTGCACCGGGGTGTCCCAGCCGGGCTGCACCGGCGGCACCGGGGCCCCGAAGTGCTCCGGGGCCTGGTACGGGGTCGGCGGCACCGGCGTCGGGTAGCCGACGCCCTGCGGCGGCAGCTGCGGCGGCACGTCGTACGCGGCGGCCGGCGGCTGGGGCGCGGCGGGCCGACCGGCCCGCAGACCGTACGGGTCCTGGCCGTCCTGGGGGTTCCCGTACGCGTCCACCGCGTACGGGTCCTGGGCGTAGGTGTCGGCCACGTACCAGTCGCCGGACGGCGACTCGGCGCCCGGCCGGCTCTCACCGCGGCCCGACGGCCGCTCCTCGCTGCGCCCGGTCATGTCACCTCTTCGCTGTCGTGGGGGGAGGCCGGCCCGGCAAGGCAGGGGGTCGGCGGTATCAAGGACCAACCTTCTCATCACCGGCGGCCCGATCCCGGCCATCCGGGCTGCTGCCACGCGGTGTCTGCGCGGGACCGTCACCAGGGGTGTCGTCCGTCCCGCCGGTCCCGTCCGCCGCCGGGGCCCCCTCCGCGGTGTCCTCCGCCGGGGCCCGCGGGGCGGGCTCCGCCGCCGCGGCGCCGCCCGCGGCCGGGGCGTCCCCGAGCGGGGCGTCGCCGACCGGCTGGTCGCCGTCCTCGTGCGGCTGCCCGCCGAGGCGCTTGCGCTGGCGCACGAAGCGCAGCGCGGCCAGCAGCAGCAGGACGCCGGCGCCCGCGAAGACGTACAGCACGCCGTTGGTCACCGAGGTGACCTCCACCGTGAACTTCTGCGCCTCGCCGTACGGCCGGGAGTCGGGGCCGGTGGTCCACAGCTGGGCGGTCATCGCGACCGGCCCGTTGTTGTGCGCCTCGGCGTTGAAGCGCAGCGTCACGCTCTGCGAGGCCGGGAGGACCAGCTCCTCCTCCTTGCTGACCCGCAGCCTGTTCGGCTGGGCCGAGGTGAGTACCAGCTTCAGGTTGGTGACCGTCTGGGTCAGGTCGTTGCGGACGCTGACCTGGAGCAGGCCGGACTCGCCGGCCAGGGTGACCACGTTCTTCCTCGGCACCTGGACGGCCTTGGTCAGCTCCTTCAGGTACCCCGTGACGCCGGCCCGGTAGGTGCTCCCGGCCGGCGGCTGGCTGCGCCACTCGGTGGACAGCGAGCGGACCATCGCGGCGCTGAACGGGCCGCGCACCCGCTGCGGCAGGGTGAGCACCCGCATCAGGGTGTCCAGGTCGTGCTGGATGTCGTCGGTGCGGCTCAGGTCGGCCGCCGGCAGCTCCGAGGCGCGGATCTGGGTCGGGTAGTCGGTGGGCGCCGGGACGGCGGTGTTGGCCTTCGGGTCGGCCGCGGACTGGGCCACCGCGTCCAGCTTGACCGAGGAGATCCACTTGCCGTCCGCCGTCTGGAGGGCGTTCGCCAGCGCCTTGGCGCCGGCGGTGCTCAGCTCGCGGGGCGGCAGGACGAGCAGCCCGCGCTGGTTCTGCGGCTGCTCGTGGGTGATCGCGAAGGTCTCGGCGAGGAAGCGCTGGGTGGCGTCGGTCTGCGCCTGCGGGCTGCTCAGGTCCTTGTCGAAGAGCGCGGAGACGGTCTCGTCGGCCACCACGGCGCTCTGCCCGCCGCCGATCGGGCGGACCGCGGTCGGGGTGTAGGTGAGCGAGTCCGGCTCCGGCATGCTCGCGCCGTCGACCAGCACCAGCCCGTTGCCGGACTGCTGGGCGAGGGCGGCGATCTGCTGGTCGAGGTAGCCCCGGTACGGCCAGGCGACGTCCGAGCGGGTGTCCACGGAGAGCCGGCCCTCGACGGTCAGCCGGCCGGCGGTGGACGCCTTGCTCAGCGCGGTGGTCATCCCGGCCAGGTCGGAGCCGTTGTGGGCGATCGAGGCGAGGTCCGGGTCGGCGTACGGCAGCGAGACCACCTGGCTGCCCGGCTTGGCGACGGCGGCCCGCAGCTTGTCCAGCCAGGCGACGGCGGCGGCCGAGGCGGGCACCTGGACGGTGTTGTCGTCCTTGGCGGACTTGCCCGCGGCCTCGGTGCCCGGCTTCTGCACCCGGTAGGGCTTGGTCATCGCGAGCGCGGCGTCCAGCAGGTCCGGGTCGATCACCCAGGTCAGGCCGTTCAGCTTCGCGCCGGTGTCGACCAGCTCGTACAGCCGGCCGCCCGGGGCGAACTCGCCGGCCAGGCTGTCGTCGCGCAGCACCGGGGTCGGCTGGTCGCTGTTGTCGGCGGTGGTCTGGGCGGCCAGCACCGGCGCGTGCACCAGCGGCCAGATCGTGGCGACCTTCGTCGGCTGCGCCTCGGCGCCGCCCGGGTTGTACGGCAGGAAGGTCCGGGCGATGCCCAGGGCGCGGTCGCGCGGGTTGTCGCCGGTCCCGCCCCAGGCGTCCACCGCGAGCTCGTACGCGCCGCTCGCGGAGAAGCCGAGGTCGCTCACCGCGACGCTCAGGGTGTACGGCTGGCTCTGCCCCGGGTTCAGCTCCGGCAGGGCGTACTGCGGGCTGTCCAGCTCCACGCCGTCCTTGCTGTCCGGCGTGGAGCGGTCGGCCACGTTGGCCAGGTCGCTGCGCCGGTCCAGCGGTTTGCCGGAGTACGGCTTGCGGACGGCCGCGTGGGCGCCCTTGATCGCCGACTTGCCGGCGTTGGTGACCTGGCCGGTGATCGTCACGATCCCGCCCGGGGCGGCCACCTGCGGGTTCAGCGTGTCGATGGTCATCACCACCGGGTACTCGGCCGTGGCGGTGGAGTCGCCGGCCGGCCGGACGTTGCCGCCGGCGGGCAGCGCACCGGCCGGGGAGGCCGTGAAGAGGGCCAGGGCGGCCGCGCAGGCGGCGGCCAGGCGCCGGCCCGCACGGCGCGCCCGGCGGGCCGGATGGCGCCCCCCGGCGGGGCGCTCGGCCCGTCCAGGCTGTCGGTGCGCCCCCAGGCCCGAGTGCCGTGCCGGCTCACTCACTCGCTTCGCCCTCGCCGTTCTCGATCGTTCGCTGCTGATGCTGTCCGTCCGGCGCGGTCCGCCCGACGGTCTTCGCTTGACTCTGGTGGAGCTCTGCGCCCGACGCCGTCGCCGCACCGCTGCCACGGGGATCCCGCGGACGGCGGCGGCGCGCGGCACCGCATCCCCTGTCCGGTGCCCGAGACTCGTCCACCGGCATGGTAACGATGCAGCCCGCGGCGCAGTGTTGCGGGCTGTGGGGTGAGACGCCCAGAACGCGCGGGCGGTTGACCTGTCGGGGCACGTACCCTTGTGAGCCGTGTCCACTGCCAATGAGCCCACCGCGCGCACCGACCGTTCCAGCACCGACGTCCAGGTCGTCCCAGGGCTGAGCGAGGCCCAGACGCTCGGCCTCCAAGAGCTGCTGCGGGTGTCGCCGGTCGCCGACGAGATCGCCAGCCGGTTCCAGGCGGCCGGTCACCGGCTGGCGCTGGTCGGCGGGTCCGTCCGGGACGCGCTGCTCGGCCGGCTCGGCAACGACCTGGACTTCACCACCGACGCCCGTCCGCAGCAGGTGCTCAAGCTGGTCAAGGGCTGGGCGGACGCGGTCTGGGACGTCGGCATCGCCTTCGGCACGGTCGGCGCCCGCAAGGACACCCCCGAGGGCTCCTTCCTGATCGAGATCACCACCTACCGCTCCGAGGCGTACGACCGCACCTCGCGCAAGCCCGAGGTCAGCTACGGCGACACCATCGGGGAGGACCTGGTCCGCCGGGACTTCACGGTCAACGCGATGGCCGTCGACCTGCCCGGCCGCGGCTTCGTCGACCCGCACCACGGCCTGGAGGACCTGGAGGCCCGGGTGCTGCGCACCCCCGCCACCCCCGAGGAGTCCTTCTCCGACGACCCGCTGCGGATGATGCGGGCCGCCCGCTTCGCCGCCCAGCTGGACTTCGACCCGGCGCCCGAGGTGGTCGCCGCGATGACCGCGATGGCCGAGCGGCTCACCATCGTCTCCGCCGAGCGGATCCAGGCCGAGCTGAACAAGCTGTTGCTGGCCAAGCACCCGGTGAAGGGCCTGCGGCTGCTGGTCGACACCGGCCTGGCCGGGTACGTGCTGCCGGAGCTGCCCGCGCTGCGGCTGGAGCGGGACGAGCACCACCGGCACAAGGACGTCTACGAGCACTCGCTGACCGTCCTGGAGCAGGCCATCGACCTGGAGCAGGACGGCCCGGACCTCACCCTGCGGCTGGCCGCGCTGCTGCACGACATCGGCAAGCCGCGCACCCGCCGCTTCGAGTCGGACGGCCGGGTCTCCTTCCACCACCACGAGGTGGTCGGCGCCAAGATGACCCGCAAGCGGATGCGCGAGCTCAAGTACTCCAAGGAGCTCACCGAGGACGTCTCGCGCCTGGTCGAGCTGCACCTGCGCTTCCACGGCTACGGCGGCGGCGAGTGGACCGACTCCGCGGTGCGCCGCTACATCACCGACGCCGGGCCGCTGCTGGAGCGCCTGCACAAGCTGACCCGCTCCGACTGCACCACCCGCAACAAGAAGAAGGCGGCCGCGCTCTCCCGCACCTACGACGGCCTGGAGACCCGGATCGGCGAGCTGAAGGAGCAGGAGCAGCTGGACGCCGTCCGGCCGGCGCTGGACGGCAACCAGATCATGGAGCTGCTCGGCCTCAAGCCCGGCCCGCAGGTCGGCAAGGCGTACAAGCACATGCTCGAACTCCGGCTGGAGCACGGCCCGATGGAGCACGACGAGGCGGTCGGGGCGCTGCGGGCCTGGTGGGCCGAGCAGCAGGGCTGAGCCCGGCTCCGGACGGCGCGACGGCGCCGCGGGAGCTCCGGGCACGACGAGAGGGGTGGGGGCGGGCGCGGGCCGGCGCCGCCCCCCCCCCCACCCCCGCCAAAAAATATGAAAAAAAAAATAA